>NZ_JAUBQX010000003.1:0-249089 GCF_036701505.1 Microcoleus sp. Pol11C2 | reverse complement strand
GTTTTAGGTCAGGGAGTTTTTTCATTCCTTTATCTAATGTTTATCTCGTTCTCTTGTCAAGGGGGTTGAGCAATTACGATTATAGCTTCAGGTTAATGGTGCAACAACTCATAAATTCATTGATTTTTTTTCATAAAAGTCATATAGTTGCGAGGCTCAGGGAACCTCTTAGCTCGATGAGCGGGGATGTACAATGGCACTTGTAGCTGGATGAGATTATTGATTAATAAATGTTTCAATCATCTTGACAAAGAGGACTTTTTTAGATAGAGCACAAGTAAAGAAAGAACTCGATCGCTCTTTGACAAGCGATAAAAAGGCGATCGGAAAGATAAAGCTTTCTAGAAAGCTAAAAAATCAGCATCAAATAGGTATTTTTGGTAAATATTGAGTAGAAAATTGGAGAAGGGTGCCGATAAAACCTTTGGGGGTTGGTTCAAGCACAAGCGAAAGATAGAATTTTACTCTCCGACCTACAGACTCTATTTGTAAATTAGCCTCGGTCGCCTTGCTCAACCCTCCTGAGTAGGAAAAAAGACTCCTTGGGCAAGTTAGGAATTTATAGCTACAAACGATAAAAATCCGAGTTTAAAAATGGCCGAAAAGAAGTTAAGCTTAGATGAGAACGGTTAAAGAGAAATCAAAATGTTGCAGCGACACCCTTGGCCGCAGACAGTTGAAGAGGCGATCGCCATTCAAGAACAGCTTCGGTCAGAGGTAATTACCGCCCATCAACTGGAGACAGTTCGGTACGTCGCAGGCGTAGATGTCGGCTACGACAGTGTAAACGATGTATCGCGGGCCGCTGTAACAGTTCTGAGTTTTCCCGAGTTGCAGTTGCAGCAGCAAGCTGTGGTTCGCAGTCCTACAACTTTTCCTTATATTCCGGGTTTCCTGTCTTTTCGAGAAGTGCCGGCAGTCCTTGAGGCTTTGGAAAATATCAGTTTGAGGCCAGACTTGATATTGTGCGACGGTCAAGGACTAGCCCATCCCCGCAGGTTCGGTCTTGCCTGCCATTTGGGGGTTTTGACAGGGATTGCCACGATCGGAGTTGCCAAAAATAGATTTATTGGAGAACATTCAGAAGTCGGACTCGACCGGGGCAGTTGGCAACCCTTGCTGCTGGAGGGATCAACGGTAGGAGCAGCGCTGAGGACGCAAACAGGGGTAAAACCGATTTATGTTTCGATAGGTCACAAGGTAAACTTGATAAGTGCGATCGAGTACGTCCTGCGCTGCGCCCCAAAATATCGCTTACCAGAAACAACTCGATCGGCAGACCAACTAACATAGGGATAACTGGCAAGCGCCGAACCCATCAAAAATAAAGTAAAAAGACCAAAAAAGCATCCGTCTTTGGACTTTTAGTTTTTGAGGTAGCGCGGTTAAGTCAAAAAATCCTCTGAGTCTACTGCCAATCAGCTTTCGGTTCCATCCTTCCAGCGAACTAAAGAATGACTATACCTGAGAAAGAGGTATAAAAGTTGGGGAGGTTTATAGAATGATTGAAAGACAGTAACCAGCTTAAAAAATTGGCGGCTCTAACTATAGTGCCCGGGCGTGAACTATTTTTAGTTCACAGTTGTAAGTTATGAAATATTCATTCTGCGAGTTAAACCAAAAGCTTAGATTCGTTTGATGAGGTTTCATAATTTACCGTCGGATATCTCACCACTGACTGGAAGTAACCATGACAGTGGGAGGCGAAGGCGCGATCGAGCTAAAAAATCAGAAAAAAACAAGGAGACAGTCATGGCTGAGAAAAGCAAACGCGGATTCGCTTCTATGGATGCAGAAAAACAGCGCGCAATTGCTAGCAAAGGCGGAAAAGCTGCACACGAGAAAGGAACTGCACACGAATTCACCCCTGAAGAAGCCAGACAAGCTGGTCAAAAAGGTGGCGAAGCTGTCAGCAGAAATCGCGAACACATGGCTCAAATTGGTCGCGAAGGCGGTCGCAAAAGCCGCAAGAGCGAAGCTTAAGTCTTTCAAGGCTGGCCCTGTAATGAAAGATTGCACAGTTGCAGCGTGAGAGATAGCACTAGGACAGTAAACGTTTGAGGAGGTGGGGCGATCGAAGTTACCAAGGTAGTTCGATCGCCCCACCTCCAAAATTCGTGACTAGCGCACCAAAGCTTCTTCAGTTGACAGTTGACAGTTGACAGTTGACAGGTAAATAATGGGAAAACCCCACACCAATTAGTTTGTAGCAATCGCTAGCAAATTTTCAAGAGCAAATTTTTAACGAAGCTACATTGGGTTCAATAATTTTGCGGGAAAGAAAAGCTGGTAAGCGGGAGTCAATCTCTCAAAAAAAAACCCGAAGTCAGGGTTTTTTTGTTGAGCTGCACATAATAATATTTTTAGAAGTTCGATCGAGTCGGCGTCAATAATTATAATTAAGTTTTTTGGTGAGGAAGTCCGTCCTCAAAATAAATCAGCTAATATTTTTTTATTATATTTTTGAGCTAACTATAAAATCATGACAAACCAGCTCACTTTAGCATGGACAGAAGCTGGGGTGCGTCAAACTCAGACAATTCAAAACGGACAGCCGAGCAAAAATCCGGGAACCGTGAGGCTAGGGCGCGATCCGGCGAAGTGCGATATAGTATTTTCGCATCCCAGCGTATCGGGGCTGCACGTTGAAATATTTTTTAATCAGGAATTGCAGGAGTATGCAGTGCGGAATTTGCGCGAAAGCAATCCGCCGCTGGTAGACGGAAAAATTCTCGCCCGAGGCGAAGCAAAATTGAACTCGGGAAGCCATATCCATTTAGGCCAAGTGCACATCGAGGTGGTGAATGTGACGGAGGTGCAGGTAGCCGCGCCCCAGACAGTTTTGCTGTCTGGGCCTCCCGCACCTGGTAACTTTCAGCCGACGGGGCCTTCCAAATATGGTTTGCAGTGTCCCAAATGCAGCCGAATTTCGCCTTACGCACAGTTGAATGCGGGGTGTCCGTGGTGCGGTACTTCTTTGGCGGCGGCGGCGAGTGTGATGATCTCTCCGTAAAAGTTTGAAAAAGGGAAAATCGGGCTATCCGCTAAACACTCTCAACTTCAAAAATCTTTTTTTGCAGAAAGCTCAAAGCCGACGGCTGATGTTTAAAAAATAATCATGAATTCTCAACCCTTGCGCCTGCGACTGACTTGGACAGATACAGCTACGGGGGATTGTCGATCCCCGATACTCGACTTACCCATCGCTTTGGGACGAATTTTTGAAGCTATGCCCGCCACAATCAACGGGAAACGAGTTTCTCGAATTGCGCTCAGCAGCAGTCAAGTTTCTCGCTTTCACGCAGTGATTGGCACCGAAGGTAACAGTATTTTACTTACTGACACGGGTAGCCGCAACGGTACTTTTGTCAACGGCGTTCGCCAAACCCGTTGCGTGCTGGCAAACGGGGATATGCTGCAAATTGGGCCCTACGCGATCGGCATTTCTTTTGCTGTTAATTCCCCTGAAACGCCGTCGGTCAATTCTCACATTTTCTTTAACCCGCAGACCAATGGGCCAGATCCCGCGTTGGGCCAGCCAATAATGTTGCAGCTTCCTCAAACAAGTAGTAGGGGAGAATTTCCGCCGATCGAATTTTTGCAAGCTTCTCAAGTGTCAATGCGATCGCTCGAATCTAGGGGGCTCCCTGTGACAGAAGTTGATTGGGCTGCCGTTGGTGGCGGTTTGGGCAGCTTTATTTGGGTGGATTTGCTCAGAATTTGCGGCGTGAAAATCGATCGAATTGCGGTTTTGGGCATGGAGAGCCAGCCTTACGCTCGCTATCTGCGTCTGTGCCTTAATTCTCAAATTCCGCTGCGGGAACGCCTACGATCGAATTCTGACTCCTGTCCAGACAACATTTGGGGGTGGCCTCCCTATGCTTTGCGGGAAGCTTGGCAGGAATTGCTCAAAGGGCGTTTGGGGATGTCGTTGAAGTTGATGTGGCAGGTGTTTGCTGAACCGACTTTGGCCGAAACTTATACGCCTCGCGCGGGTAATGTGTTTGATTCTATTGACAGGGAAGTCGATCGAATTGGGTGGAATCAGATGTTTCGCTACGGTAGAGTGCGGGGAATTCGCAAAACAGATGACGGCAGGTACGCGATCGCTTATTCTCGATCGGATGCGGATCACCGCGAGCACGCTTTTTTAATCGCCAAATACGTACACTTAGCTACCGGCTATCCCGCCATTCAATTTCTGCCCGATTTGCAAGCTTACCGCGAAAAAACCCAGGATTTTGAGTCGGTTGTCAACGCTTATGAAAGCCACGACGGCGTTTACGAAAAATTGGAGGCCAGCGGCGGCAGCGTGTTAATAAGAGGCCGGGGAATTGTGGCTTCGCGGGTGGTGCAGCGAATTTATGAAGCGCGACAGCGCAATCGCAACATTCAAGTATTGCATTTGATGCGATCGCCCAAACCTCAAGGTAACAAATTTAAACTCGCTCAGCGAAGAGTCGAAAATCACTACGAATTTCAACCTTTCAACTGGCCAAAAGCTTCCTGGGGCGGGGAACTCCGCGTACTTTTGGAAAAAGCCGCCCCCGAATTGCGCCCGCAGTTGCTCACAGACTGGGGTGGCACTACTACAGCCCAGCGCAGCGACTGGCGGCGGATTGTCAAAGAAGGTTTAAGTCAAGGATGGTATCAAATTACCTTCGGGGAAGTCGAGCGAGTCGAGCGCGACAGTCAAAACCGCACGGTGACGTACATTCAGGAGAAGGAACTCAAGGGGCAAATTAAGTTAGAAGCTGATTTTATTATTGATGCTACGGGTTTGGACGCTAAGGTAAAAACCAGTCCCCTGTTAAATGATTTGGTAGCTCAATATAATCTTCCCCTCAACGGTTTGGGCCGGCTGAGTGTTAACAACGATTTTGAAGTGCCCGAATTGCGGAATTCTTCTGGTAGCAACACAGAAGGCCGGATATACGCAGCCGGCGCGATTACTTTGGGAGGGCCTTACGCGCCGGTAGACAGTTTTTTGGGCTTGCAATACGCCGCCTTGCGTTCGGTTGAAAGTCTAGCCGCAAACCGAGTTGCTGGCGTGCGGAAATTGAGCGTTTGGCGATCGTTCGTGCAGTGGTTGAAGTGGATTTTCAATAAATCTCCAGATTGATTAGAAACAAAACCGTTTCGCATTCAATCTAAAATCCAAAATCTAAAACCCAAAATCGAATGACTCCCACCTTATTTGGCCGATGGCAAACTCGAATATTATTATTTGCAACTGTAGGCGTTTTAGTAACACTGCCATTTTTTCTAGGTTTAATCGCTGGTAAATCAGGCTCGATATTTTTCTGGATTTTAGGGTATGTAGCGATTTTTGGCATCGGCTGGGATGCCTTATATATCTACATCCAGCAGTACCGCTGGGATCGAGATTGGCCCGGCGCATTTCAATTGCTCGCCGGGATTTGGGAAGCAATTTTTGTGTTATTTTTGATAGAAATAGTTGGTTTGCCCGGAATACCGAAGCCAGAGTTTGATTTGGGAGCATTTGCCCTACATTACAGTTTAGTATGGTTGGCGATTTATCTGGCATCGCAAACACTAATGCGGATTTTATTTCCCTACTGGCGTTTTCGAGGCGGTCAATGGTGGTAACAATAGTTGCGTTCAGGGACCGAGCGGGCAAATCTATCTTATAATCCACATCAAGCACCTTGCCAAAACTATCCCTTGGGCTTTCCTGATTATCTTCCTCTCTGGAATTTAGCCAACACTCTCTTGAAATTGGCGAGCGAAAAAACCAGAAACCACACCACAACACCCGCACCGATGCTAATCAAAAGCAGCATTAGCTGATGGGTGTATCATGGAGAAGTCACCACTCGCTGGAGAAACTAATGGAATGGAAACTTAAAACTATTTCAAAAGGCGTTACAAATGTTAGGAATATTTGATTAGTAAATTTAACTCAAAGCAATGCAAATTCATATTTATGCCGAACAAGGAGATATTGCAGGTGTAGCACAGCAAATTGCTAGTGGAGTCGATATTGATAGTACAGATCAATTTTACTCAATGACACCCTTGATGTGCGCGATATCTAGCTCAAATGCAGCGATCGATATGGTTAAGTTTCTTTTAGACAATGGAGCTGATATTGAAGTGATTTGTGGAGAGCATGAAAATAATGTACTCAGCTTAGCCGTGCAGTCAGGGAGTCTCGATAAAGTTCGACTGATTTTGGATGCTGGAGCCAACATAAACTATCAGAGACCAAATGGCTATCATGTTTTAATCGATGCCATAGATGGATGTGGTATCTCAAAAGATCGAGAGTTATTACCAATTTTAAGTTTGCTCATCGAAAGAGGTGCAGAACTTAGTAATGTCAGTATCTACAGCGAGTCCGCCCTGAGGTTCGCCTCAAGAGTGGAAAGTTTTGATGCTGTCAAATTATTGCTAGAGGCAGGTGCGAATGCTAGTGACCTGCAATGGACGGGACTAATGCAAGCGATCGTCTGTGACGATCTCGAAAATGTAAAGGTATTACTCGCTCAAAATCCCGATCTTTCTGCGCGCGACTGCTGGAGTCGAACTCCTTGGCTGTTTAGTTTGGAAGTCGGTAAGCTTGAAACAGCCAAATTATTACTGTCAGCAGGAGCAGATCGCAGCGATCGCGGACACTGTGGCAAGACTCCATTGATGTATCCTATCGAAAACGGTCAAATCGAAGTTTTAGAATGGTTGATTGAGCAGGGATTTGATATCGAAGCTACTGATGATTTTAATAGCACTCCTTTAATTTTAGCGGCCGAATGCGGCGCGACTGATTGCGTGCGTATTCTCTTAGAGAATGGAGCAAATCCTAGTCGAATCGATAATTGCTCTAATAAGGCTATTAACTTGGCAAGTAATCTACAAATTGTCCGAATGCTTGTTGATGTGGGCGAAGATCTAAGCGATATCAGCGATGATATGAGGCAATATCTAACTGGAGTGGGTAATTACGATCTAGAAGTAACGCTAGAACAGTATTTGTCTGGCAGAGAGCGTCGATTTGGGAAAACTAATCCAGAAGTAATGGAAGTGGACTTTTGGAAGGCAATGATTGTGAGTGGTAGTGAGGCTGGGGCTACGGAATTCATGTTTAGGAATCAGGATACCTACAATCCACCTGTATGGTGCTATAAAAGATTTGGGAGAACAATTACAGAATTGCCAGATGGAAGAATCATTGAAATTGCTGGCGAACACGAAGATTACTCCGATCCAAACTTTGGTATCTATAACGATGTGGTTGTTTACGACGGACATGGAAAATTTAAGATTTTAGGCTATCCCAAAGAGGTTTTCCCTCCTACTGATTTTCATTCTGCAACCTTAGTTGGAGAGTATATCTACATTATTGGTAATTTAGGCTATCCTAATGACAGAAACTATAATGAAACGCCAGTTTATCGACTGCATCATGGCACTTTCAAAATAGAAAAGCTGGAAACTACTGGAGATAAGCCTAAGTGGATTTGTCGTCACAAGGCGCATTACAAAGACCAATCAAAAATATTAATTACTGGTGGGAAAGTTTCCGAAAATTACGTTGACAACTCAATCGATTATATTTTGGATTTAACAACTTTAATTTGGAGTCAAGTGAATACGCAGGAATAAAAGGAGTTCTATTAAGTTAATCTTTTCTCTTTCCCAATTCCCAATGCCCAATTCCCAATTCCCAATGCCCAATGCCCAATGCCCAATCCCCTGTATATTCTCATTTTTTTCTGGTTCTGGCTTGCTCGATCTGGGTTTTGAGTCGATCGGCTTTAATGTAGCGTATGTCAATGAAATTTTCCCACCTTTCATGCAAGCATACCGCTATTCTCGGCAGTGCCTGAATTTGCCGCTACCAGAATACGGATATTGCGAAGGAGAGGAAGCAGATGTAACTCGACTTGTAGGCGGAGAACCAGCTTTTCGCCTGCGGGAATTGATGCAGGATGCCCGCAAGCATCACAATATTGTGGGATTTATCGCGGGGCCGCCTTGTCCTGACTTTTCTATTGGTGGCAAAAACCGAGGTCAAGAAGGAGATAAAGGCAAACTTTCGGCTTCATACATTGAATTGATTTGTCAGCAGCAGCCAGATTTCTTTTTATTTGAAAATGTCAAAGGTTTGTGGAAAACAAAAAAACATAAAGCTTTTTACGACGCACTCAAAAATCAGTTATATGAGTCAGGATACGTTTTTACCGAACGTTTAATTAATGCGATCGAGTATGGGGTTCCACAAGATAGAGACAGAATTATTTTGATAGGTTTTAGAAAAAACCTTGTCACAAATATGGGCATTAATCTAGAGGAAAAAAGCCAAATGTTATCCGAAAGTTTATTTCCTTGGCAAAGTCAGATATTATATCCAAAATCAGAAAATTTTTCTTATCCTTGGCCGAATAGAACTGCCTTTGCCGGTGATAGTTTGTTGCCTTGTCCCGATGGTATTCCCAAAGAGTTAACCGTTGAGTTTTGGTTCCAAAAAAATGACGTTCTCAACCATCTCAATGCCAAACACTATTTTCAACCCAAAGCTGGTCTTAAGCGGTTTGCTTCCGTTGATGAAGGAGATGATTCAAAAAAATCTTTCAAGCGATTGCATCGGTGGCGTTATTCGCCGACAGCTTGTTACGGCAATAACGAAGTTCACTTGCACCCTTACAAACTTCGCAGGCTTTCTGTTGCAGAAACACTGGCTATTCAGTCACTGCCAAAAGATTTTGCACTGCCAGCCAAGATGACGTTGACTAATATGTTTAAAACTGTGGGCAATGGGGTTCCTTATTTGGCTGCCCAAGGTATTGCCAAAACAATTTTACAGTTTTTATCTCACTAAAAAAACAGAATAGCCAGATACCCGACTTCGCAGATTTTGTCGGTATCTAAAACTATTTGTAGCAATAAGGGGCGCATTGCACACCCTATAATTATTAAAATTCCCACTTCCCCGACGTATGTCGTTTAACAGAGAAGTGTTATAATAAAGTGTTAAGGTTGAAAACCTATATTTTTTATTTGCCTGCAATTCGCCATGACCGTTAAACCCCGCCGCTATCACATCACTACTTTCGGATGCCAGATGAATAAAGCCGACTCGGAACGGATGGCCGGCATTCTGGAAAATATGGGCTTTGAGTTCTCGGAAGACCCGAACGAAGCTAGCTTGATTCTCTACAATACTTGCACAATTCGCGATAATGCCGAACAAAGAGTTTATTCTAACCTCGGAAGGCAAGCTCATCGCAAGCGCCAAGAACCGGGTTTAACTTTAATTGTAGCTGGATGCGTGGCGCAGCAGGAAGGTGAAGCGCTGCTGCGGAGAGTACCGGAATTAGACTTAGTAATGGGGCCACAACACGCTAACCGACTTGAAGATTTGCTGGAACAAGTTTTTGAGGGCAATCAAGTTGTGGCGACTGAAGCTGTTGAGATTATGGAGGATATTACTAAGCCGCGCCGCGACAGCAAGGTGACTGCTTGGGTGAATGTAATTTACGGCTGCAATGAACGCTGCACTTATTGTGTTGTCCCGAATGTTCGCGGGGTTGAACAGTCGCGAATGCCGGAGGCAATTCGGGCGGAAATGGAGGATTTGGGCCGCCAAGGTTACAAGGAAGTCACTTTATTGGGGCAAAATATTGATGCTTACGGACGCGATTTGCCGGGAACAAAACCGGACGGCAGCAACCAGCATACTTTGACGGATTTGCTTTATTTTGTGCAGGATGTGCCGGGTGTCGATCGCCTGAGATTTGCTACTAGCCACCCGCGCTATTTTACAGAAAGATTGATTAAAGCTTGTGCGGAATTACCGCAGGTGTGCGAACATTTTCACATTCCTTTTCAGTCGGGAGATAATGATATTTTGAAGGCGATGTCGCGGGGTTATACTCAGGAAAAATATCGCCGGATTATTGATACAATTCGCCGTTATATGCCGGATGCTTCGATTACTGCGGATGCGATTGTCGGTTTTCCTGGGGAGACGGAAGCGCAGTTTGAGAAGACTTTGAAGTTAATCGAAGACGTTGGTTTCGATTTGGTGAATACTGCGGCTTATTCGCCTCGCCCTGGGACGCCAGCGGCTTTGTGGGAAAATCAGTTGAGTGAGGAGGTGAAAGCCGATCGCCTGCAACGAATCAATCATGTAGTGACAACAACGGCGATGGAACGATCGCAGCGCTATTTCGGACGCACTGAAGAGGTTTTGGTGGAAGTCCAGAATCTTAAAGATTCAACTCAGGTGATGGGACGCACTCGCGGCAATCGTCTGACATTTTTTAAGGGCGATATTGCTGAATTGGCTGGTAAAATTGTGCGGGTTAAAATTACAGATATTCGCGCTTTTAGTTTGACAGGAGAAATGCTGTAAGCTGTTAGGGCATTTAAATTGTATGTCAAGAAATAATCAAACTATGACTGGGCAGTTTCTCCGAGGCCGCCCGCAATATACAATTTAAATTCGCAACACCTTATGCTTAATTCTTAGTTTCTGTCGCATACTTCCTGTGATAGCTGCCCTAACTGCGTGTATATTTGTCAAAAAGTACCGGGAGTATTGAAAAATGACAAAGATGCGGATCGGGCTATTGTTCGGGGGGCGATCGGGGGAACACGAAGTCTCAATTAGTTCGGCGCGGGCGATCGCCCGTGCTCTCGCTGCTGACGAAAATGCCTCTAAATACGAAGTTCTGCCCTTTTACATCCAAAAAAACGGCCGCTGGCTGTCGGGAACATTACCTCAACAAGTCTTAGCCGCCGGAAAACCTCTGGAAATAGAGGAAGAACCAGGACAAAACGACTCTCCCGATGGACAGTTTCCTAATTTTAATGCCGTAGATGTTTGGTTCCCTGTTTTGCACGGGCCAAACGGTGAAGATGGTACGGTGCAAGGATTGCTGAAATTAATGCAAGTTCCTTTTGTCGGTTCCGGGGTTTTAGGTTCGGCGCTGGGAATGGATAAAATTGCGATGAAAATGGCTTTTGCTCATGCTGGTTTGCCGCAGGTAAAATACATCGCTGTCAACCGTTCCGAAATCTGGTCTAATCCTTGCGTTTTCCCCAAACTGTGCGATAAAATTGAAGCAGATTTGGGCTATCCTTGCTTTGTCAAACCGGCGAATTTGGGTTCGTCTGTGGGAATTTCTAAAGCTCGATCGCGCGCTGAATTAGAAGGAGCTCTCGACAGCGCCGCCAGCTACGACAGGCGGATAATTGTCGAAGCTGGTGTGGTTGCTAGAGAATTAGAATGTGCTGTTTTGGGTAACGACAACCCCCAAGCTTCAACGGTGGGAGAAATTAGTTTTCAAAGCGATTTCTACGACTACGAAACTAAATATACCCAGGGACAAGCAGACTGCTCAATCCCGGCAAAAGTCAGCGCTGCGATCGTCTCAAAAATCCAAGAAATGGCAGTGCAAGCATTTTTGGCTATAGATGCGGCAGGTCTAGCGCGAGTAGACTTTTTCTACATTGAATCAACCGGAGAAGTTTTGATTAACGAAATCAACACTTTTCCCGGCTTTACAGCTACCAGTATGTATCCGCAAATGTGGGCAGCGGACGGCATTTCTTTCCCTGAATTAGTAGACCGTTTAATTCAATTAGCTCTCGAACGGCACGGGGAAAAAGGTTGAATCCCGCGCTGCAAACTGCTGCCTTGCCAACAGCAAAAAATATTTGTTTCGCCGTTAATATATCCATACCAGCGGAAACGATATAACATGGTTGTGGCAGGCACTGCCTGCCAGCAACCCAATTTCCCTTGGCAGAGCAACTGGGAATTTTCAGCAGTCGGGTATAAAAAAATGCACTATAAAATGGTTAACAGAGAAGGGCGAATAGCAGCGCCAATCTCACATCTTGTATCTCAAATTTTAACTCGGTTAACTTAGATGAGACGTTTCACTCAACTGCCGCAGTGGTGGATTTACGGACTGGTATTTCCCCTAGCGGTACTCAACTGCTGGTTAGCCCTCCTAGTCTTTGAATATTTTCGCGCCCTGATTACTGTTTTGGTAGTGGCTACAGTGCTGTCTTTTTTGCTAGATTATCCAGTGCGCTTTCTGCACAGATACGGCTTGAAGCGCGATCGAGCAGTTTTGTCGGTATTGTTTTTGACTTTACTGCTATTGGTGGTTTTAGGTCTCACTCTGGCTCCCATTCTGCTAAACCAAATCACTGAACTCGCCACCCGGCTGCCGACTTGGATAGTTTCTGGCACAGAACAGATTGAAGCGTTCCACCAGTGGGCCGAAAATCGCAATCTTCGCATTGATGTTAGCGGTTTGACTACCCAATTGAGCGATCGACTTTCATCTCAATTGCAGTCTCTCACTGGCGAAATTCTCAAATTTGGCTTGGGTGCTGCAGACAGTCTGTTGAATTTCCTCCTCACAATAGTCGTGACATTCTACTTGCTCTTGCACGGCGATCGCGTATGGGAAGGATTGTTTAAATGGTTTCCTTCCAAGCAGAGCCTTCAATTGCGAGAGTTGCTGGCGCGAAGCTTCCACAACTACTTCGTCGGGCAAGCAACTTTGGCGGGCTTAATGGGATTGTCTATCACTGTTGCTTTTTTAATTATGCGAGTTCCCTTCGGACTTCTGTTCGGTTTGGGCGTGGGTGTAATGACTATGATTCCCTTCGGGGCACCTTTCAGTATTTGCATTGTCAGTTTGCTGATCACATTAAACAACTTTTGGCTTGGCGTCACAGTTTTAGCTGTCGCTACAGTAATTGAGCAAATAATTGAAAGCGGGGTTGCTCCTCGGTTATTAGGCGGTTTTATCGGCCTCAATCCTGTGTGGATTTTAGTGGCGCTGCTGGTGGGGGTTAAGGTGGCAGGAGTAGCAGGTTTGTTAGTTGCTGTGCCGATGGCTGGTTTTATTAAGAATACTGTTGATGTTTTGGAAAGTTCGATGAAAAAGTCGAGGGAAATCGATTCGGTTAGTTCCATTGAACCTATGGAGAAATAAAATTCCTCCATAGGTTCAAGTTTTAGATTTGAAGATAGTTTTTGCAGGCTATTTTGACTTAGGTTTAGTTGGCACTTTAGCTTGAGGCTTTAGAGGTTTTTTACTTCCTGCTTTAGGGTGAGGCTTTCCGGTGCTTTAGCTGCTATCCTTCCTAGATGCAGGCGGGGTCAAAAACTCCGTTTATAGGTTAACGTCGCTCGCTGACAACGAAGATTTTGCGTAGAAACCAGGTTTTTTTGAGTGCAAGCAAGATTGTTGTTGACTTCGGATATCAATCCAGTGAAAAGTTCCCGGGAAATGCGGAATATGCGAGCTGGCTACCGTAGTTTGTATTATCGCACTCAGACAGCAATTCGCCAGTGCCGACCCAGTTCGATCACACTCAAAAGCTGGAATCCACAGACAATTTGCCTGCGACTGTCCGGTTTCTACCCCAGCTTGTAGGGTAAACCCCACCAGTCAAGCAGATATCATAAATGCTTGAATTAAAATTAAATAACCTTTAGTTTCAATTTAATTACAGTAGGTGCTAAAAATGCAAAAGCATAATTATAACTCTCGCTCTAACTCTCACCAAATCAATACTATGTCAACCAAAAATAGGCCTGCTGACTCTCAGCGTGCTCGCCGTTTCTATTTGCCGAAAAAACTTGCTTTTTTATCCCTCATTTTGGTCGGCTCCACCGCAACTGTTGGGTGCAACGCCCTAACTTCTCAAGTTCCGGGAAGTTCTAACGCCATTCAAGCGGAACCTTCAACTACAGCGCCAATCTCAGCATTGCCTGCGAATATACTGCCCTCTCAAGACTCTAATTTTGTCACTAAAGTTGTGCAGGAAGTCGGCCCGGCCGTGGTGCGGATCAATTCGTCTCGCACGGTGACGAACCAAGTTCCAGATGAGATACCCGAGCAATTCCGCCGCTTCTTCGGTTCGGAATCTCCCATTCAACCGGGAAATCGGGTAGAACGGGGTTCCGGTTCGGGTTTTGTTTTTGGTTCTGATGGCCGCATTTTGACTAACGCTCACGTCGTTAACGGGGCGGATACGGTGACGGTAAAACTGAAGGATGGCCGCGAATTTGTCGGCAAAGTTTTAGGCGTAGATACAGTTACTGATGTGGCTGTTGTTAAAATAGAAGCTAACAATTTGCCTGTGGTGAGTTTGGGCAAATCTGAAGAGTTACAGCCGGGAGAATGGGCGATCGCGATCGGTAATCCCCTCGGTTTGGACAATACTGTAACTGTCGGCATTATTAGCGCTACAGGCCGTTCTAGCGCCGATGTCGGTGTTCCTGACAAGCGCGTCAGCTTTATTCAAACCGACGCTGCGATCAATCCCGGCAATTCTGGTGGGCCGCTGCTGAACCAGCGCGGTCAAGTTATCGGCATGAATACGGCGATTATTCAAGGCGCTCAAGGATTGGGTTTTGCTATTCCGATCGATCGAGCACAACAAATTGCCGACCAATTAGTAACAGCAGGAAAAGCCGAACATCCTTATCTCGGCGTTCGGATGTTGAGCATTACTCCCGAAATCAAGAGAGAATTTAATCAAAATCCCAACACCAAATTGAGGCTGACTGAAGATAAAGGCGTGTTGGTTTTGGGAGTTGCGAAAAATTCTCCGGCGGCACAAGCTGGAGTTCGCCTTGCCGATGTCATCAAGAAAATCAACGGTACAGAAGTCACCGATGCTGGCAGCGTACAGCAAATTGTTGAGAAAAGTACAGTGGGCAGCGATCTGCAGCTTGAATTGAGCCGAGGCGGACAACCTGTTACTGTGGCGGTGAAAGCGGGTGCTTTTCCAGCGGATCAGCAGCAGTAGAATTGTTGATTGAAACTTATATCTTGCACCATTGTCAATAATTCTTTTATGAACAGGCAAGATGCCTCTTCCACAAGAAAATTAATCTCTTGTGGAAGGGGCATCTTGCCCGTTATTGAGAATGCTGCAAGAGGTGAGTTTTAATCGGCTTGGTCTGTGAGAAGGGTTTAAACCTCCGGCGGGATGTCGGGGGTAGTCATTATAGTAAGTTACCATAATTTATATGGGTTATTAAGAGGTAGAAAGATGGCTAACATTAATCGGAGGCGTACTGAAAATATTAACGGTAACTTTTATGTAGACAATACCTGCATTGACTGTGATACTTGTCGGTGGATGGCACCTGAAGTATTTGGTCAAGCGGGAGAACAGTCTGCGGTTTACCACCAGCCAACTAATGAAACTGAAGAAATGCGATCGCTCGCGGCTCTTTTGTCTTGTCCCACAAGTTCGATCGGCACTGTAGAAAAACCCAAAAGCATCAAACAAGCCCAGCAACTGTTACCCGCACTCGTAGCAGAAAATGTCTATCACTGCGGTTACCACTCTGAGAAATCCTACGCGGCAGCCAGCTATTTAATTGTCCGTCCTGAAGGAAACATTTTAGTTGATTCTCCCCGTTTTGTGCCGCCGCTAGTCAAAAACATAGAAGCAATGGGCGGCATTCGCTATCTGTACTTGACTCACCGCGATGATGTGGCAGATCATCAACAATACCGCGATCATTTTGGCTGCGATCGCATTCTCCATGCTGACGAAATTAACACTGGTACTCGCAGTGTAGAAATTCAATTGTCGCCCAGCGAATCGTATCAACTAGCAGATGACTTGTTGATTATACCTGTTCCAGGTCACACGAAAGGTCACACAGTTTTGCTTTACAATAACAAGTTTTTGTTCACCGGCGATCATCTTGCTTGGTCGGAAAGTTTGCAGCAGCTAGTTGGCTTTCGCGAAGTCTGTTGGTATTCTTGGCCGGAACAAATCAAATCTATGCATAATTTGGCTAATTACTCGTTTGAATGGGTGTTGCCGGGACACGGCCGCAGGTATAATGCCGATCGAGAAACAATGAGCAATCAAATGCAACAGTGTATTGCTTGGATGCTTGATGCTTAGTGCGATCGGGTTCATAACTCCGACTCAGTTAAATTCAGTTGACCCCGGTAGCCTGTGAAAATCCGACTGCCATCTTTGAGAATATGAATCTCCATCGGATCGCTCGCCCATTCCTATCTCTATTCTCGACCTCTGCGTGAATCAGCGTCAATCCCTTGTCATCTGCGGCTCGATAAATTCTCTTTTTTTCACCGCAGATGAGGGCAGATAAACGCAGATGAATCGCTCTGAATAGACTTAGCGAATGACTGCTAATCAGCTCAAGCAAGCTGCTAGATCGGCATCAGGGGTGGTAATGGCCTGCAAGTTATATTTCTCCGACAGAAGCTTGAATACATTGGGAGAAATAAACGCCGGTAATGTGGGCCCTAGACGAATGTTTTTAATCCCCAAATGCAAGAGAGTTAGCAAGACGGCTACTGCCTTTTGTTCATACCAGGACAGAATCATGGAAAGGGGTATATCGTTGACACCTACCTCAAAGGCATTGGCTAGGGCTACAGCAATCTGAATCGCGGAGTAGGCATCGTTGCACTGACCAACATCCATCAGGCGGGGTAGTCCGTCAATGTCGCCCATTTGTCGATCGAAGAAGCGAAACTTACCGCAAGCTAGGGTTAGCACGACACAATCATCAGGCACTTTTTCTACGAACTCTGTGTAGTAGTTGCGATCGGGTTTGGCTCCATCACAGCCCCCTACTAGGAAGAAATGGCGGATTTTACGCTGTTTCACAGCCTCAATGATTTTATCTGCCACCCCTAGGACTGTATTGTGGGCAAAACCAACTGTGACTTCCCTGGGGGGTGCATCTTCAGTAAAGCCGGGAAGTGCCAGTGCTTTCTCAATAACGGGAGTAAAATCGGGTGTGCCATTGTCGATCGCACTCAAGTTAATCAGACCGGGATAGCCCACGGGGCCAACGCTAAAGAGTTTATCTTCATAATAGGAATGGGTTGGCATTAAGCAGTTGGTCGTAATCACGATCGCACCGGGGAACTTGCCAAAATCCTTGGTTTGGTTCTGCCAAGCAGTGCCGTAGTGACCATAGAGATGGGGGTACTGCTGTTTTAGTTTGGGATAGCCGTGGCCTGGTAGAAGTTCGCCGTGGGTGTAAACAGTAATTCCAGTGTCTGCTGTTTGCTTGAGTAAGCCTTCGAGTTGTTTGATGTCATGTCCTGAAACCAGAATCGCCTTCCCTTGCCGTGGATTGAGGGGAACAGGCGTGGGAATTGGGTGCCCATAGGTACCGGTATGTCCGGCATCCAATAGTTCCATAGATCGCAGATTGATGGCTCCCACCTCAAGAGCAAGATTCACCCAGTCCTGCAAGCTCAAGGTCTGGTTATCGAGGGCGACCAGTGCCTCATAAATGAAACGATACACCAGCTCGTCTTCCTGTCCCACTTCGTATGCGTGGAAGGTATAGGAGGCAAGACCCTTAACCCCATATAACACTGTGAGTTTGAGTGAGAAAATATCCACATTCAAGCCAGACTGACTGAGGAACTGAGATGAAATCAGCTCACCCTGCTCAACCAAGCTCTCCTCAAAGTTGGGTTCAAAGTCGGAAATTGCAGCCCAGGTCGGTGGATGGTCTGTTGCTTGCTGCACTTGAGCCTTGAGGTTGGCGCGATGGGCGATCGCTTCCTGGAGATACTCAACAAACCGCTTTTCGGAAAAGTTGACATTGGTCATCGTGGCAAAGATCGTTTCGCAGGTGAAGACATCCACTGCATGAGTATCAAGGCCTAACTCTTTTGCTTTCAGGGCAATCGGAGCCAACCCCCGCAGATAATAAATCAGCAGATCTTGGATAGCATTCACCTGGGGACTTTTCCCACAAGCACCAAACTGATGGCATCCTTGTCCGCTTGCTGTTTGTTCGCATTGTTCACAGAACATTGATTTTTTCCTTGTTGAATTGGTTATAATTTACGCAACAACTCGGTTATGAAAGTATTTATCCGTCCGTGACTATTTTAACAAATCTGACGATGATTCATAGGGACTTGGAAAACCGTTGGCTGGAGTTGCGGATGAGATAGCTATCAAACACGGATGCAATATTGCGAATTAGCAAGCGGCCGAGCGCGGTTACTTCAATGCCATCACCCCAACGTTTGATTAACCCATCGGCTTCTAAGGCATCAAGTTGTGGCAAAACCTCAGCGAAATAGTCATTAAAATCGAGATCGAAGCCGAGATGGTATTTTTCTTCCAAATCTTGCACCGACAGTTGGAATTGACACATTAATTCCATGATTACTGTGCGCCGAATTAGATCGTCCTGATTCAGTCTCACACCTTTTTTGATCGGCAATTCCTTCCCATCTATCGCCTGATAACAGTCTTTCAATCGCTTGTGGTGTTGGGTATACACATCCTACAACATACTGATGGAAGTCATGCCAAAGCCCAACATATCCGATTCGGGCTTAGTGGTATAACCCTGAAAATTACGATGTAGTTGCCCAGCTTGTTGCGCGATAGCTAGTTCATCATTAGGCTTGGCAAAGTGAGTCATACCAATAAACACATAGCCATTTTGTGTCAGTTGGGCGATCGTACTTTGCAGAATTTTCAGCTTTTCCCCTGCAGTCGGCAAAGCAGATTCCGGCATTCGTTTCTGAACCGGTTTGAGCCAGGGAACATAGGCAAAATTAAAGACGGGAATGCGATGGGGATTTAATTGCAAGGTCTTATTTACTGTTTCCTGGAATGTGGCTTGTGTCTGGAAAGCTAAGCCGTAAATCCAATCTACATTGACACTTTCAAACTGTAGTTTAGACTAAAAAATGAGCGCAGCTAAAAGTAGCCACCTTTTAAGCTCAGGCAAGCTGTTACTCAAAAACTCAAAAACTAGAAGATTAAACAGCTAATCTTGAAGACTTTTTACGTCGAGAAACCCGTTTTTTGACAGTGGGATAGCATGGTGCCTGAGTCCGTACCTTTCCTGTTTCCCAACAGGCGTGATTTTCCCCTATGTTTAGGCAATTTCGTAGGAGTACCAATGTCAACTAAAACCGAAAACATTGATTGGGCAACACGTCCAGGGGTTAAATTGATACGCTTCAGATTGCCAAGGTAATATATTCTCGACCACTAAATCCCTAGCTAACCAGAGTTGCCAACTCATCAACGGCATTAAATCACTCCAACGTTCACATTGTTGGCTGAGTTCTCAAGTTAGGCAATGTCCAATGCAATCGTTGCTTAACAAATCGATACCAATGATCCACTCCAAAACGTCGTAAATACTTAAACCAAACAGTTTCGCTTGGGTAGAGTTCGTTCTCCCACCCAAGCCAACCATAAGGGTGGAAACGGCTGACCGTTTGACATGGGCTTCATTCTTTCGACCAGGATTAAATTGACTTTTTGTCCAGGGACACGATAAAAATGCAAGTCAAGCCATTGTCTGACTCGGACTTGTCCCAACTCTGGATGTTCGTCAATTTCGATCGCAGTATCAGCTTCGAGCCATGTGGTTGGGTCGTTGAGTCTCATTTTTTGCCCATGTTTCCGTGGTCTACCGCGACCACTATTGACCGGTGGTGCTGACCACAAGCAGGCATTCTTTCGGACTCTCATTAAACAATCAGCTTGAATGGAAGCTTGCGCTAGCGCTAATACCCAAGTTGCATTGCCATATTCTCGGTCTAAGACTGCTAATACGCTTGTTGATGCTCTGTTCACAGACAAGTTTAAGTTGGGAAGCAGCTTGAAGTATGGGTGAAGACCCACTACTTATTCTTTCATGGAGTAGGGGTAATGCCCAACTTACGCAGAGCCTCAGGTATCCACGCAATGGTACTGTACCCCTGTCCCACAATGCAGCCCCTCTAATATTCATGGGTTCTGTCTTTTAAGGTTTTGGCGAATTGTCTCCCCCATGCAGTATGATAGATCGCCACTAATATATGTTCTGTTGCAGGTACTTGCTGTTCTAATTGCTCTTGATACAACTCCATGAGTTTTTTCCGGTCTGGCCTACAGTCCTGTAAGGCTTCATAGACGCTTGGCCATTGACGCTTGAATAATGGATTGAGTGAAAATTCCGCTAAACATGACGCATTTCTGGTGGTCCACACTGCATCCATCAGCTCGAATATTGCATCCTTGGCTCGTACCAATAACTCGTATGCTGCTTGACGAAAGTCCTTTAATCGTTCACTGTTCATTTAAGGAGTGGATAGGTTTTCTTTTTCACCCTCATTCTCTCCTTAACGGTGGCTCTAGTTCTTCTTTTGCCACCGTTCTCATCTTTGGTTAGTCTAAACTACAGTTTTAATGTAAGCTGTTGTTGCCACTACCCCCAAAGCAACCAAAACACCTAACAATAAACAATAATAGGATAATCCAACGCGATTTATTTTCGGGAGCCAACCACAAAAATCGTCTATTCATTTTTTATTTTACCTGGGGATGTGGGGATTCTTGTATTACATTGTTTTCGGCGCGTTTATCTAGCTTGATAAGCTGTTATACATTTAAATTTTATTTTTTGGGCGGGCTAGAAGCACCCCACAAGAGTATATGTGTAAGGTGCCCATTGCCCCGGAGAGACTTATTTAACCTTGACTGTAAGCCTCCATTGGTAAACAAGAACAGACAAAATTGCGATCGCCAAACGCATTATCTATCCGCCCCACCGCCGGCCAAAACTTATGTTCGCGAGTCCAAGGTGCCGGATAAGCCGCTTGCGCGCGAGTATAAGGACGATTCCACTCATCAACCATCAGAGATTCTGCGGTATGCGGCGCATTTTTCAATACGTTATTTTGCGCGTCAGTCTTACCGTTTTCAATCTCCGCAATTTCCGATCGAATTGCAATCATCGCATCGCAAAAACGGTCTAATTCCTGCTTCGATTCGCTTTCGGTCGGTTCCACCATTACCGTACCAGCAACCGGCCAAGAAACCGTCGGCGCGTGATAGCCGTAATCCATCAATCGTTTAGCGATATCTTCCACTTCAATAGCCGCAGACTTTTTGAGTGCACGCAAATCTAGAATACACTCGTGCGCCACCAAACCAGCTTTCCCTTTGTACAAAACCGGATAGTAAGATTCTAAGCGTTTTGCCATGTAATTAGCATTAAGAATTGCTACTTTTGTCGCTTCAGTTAAACCTACTCCTCCCATCATCCGAATGTACATCCAAGAAATAGGCAAAATGCTAGCACTTCCCCAAGGCGCGGCGGAAACAGCACCAACTGATATTTGTTGACTGTTAACTGTTGACTGTTGACTGTTAAGAATAGAATGACTGGGCAAAAATTCTACTAAATGAGACATTACCCCAATCGGCCCCATTCCCGGCCCGCCGCCGCCGTGAGGAATACAGAAAGTTTTGTGCAAATTCAAGTGACAAACATCAGCACCAAAATCACCGGGGCGGCACAAACCAACTTGAGCATTCATATTCGCGCCGTCCATATAAACTTGTCCGCCGCAGTTGTGAACTATCTCGCAAATCTCT
Organism: Microcoleus sp. Pol11C2; assembly: GCF_036701505.1. Taxonomy (NCBI): domain Bacteria; kingdom Bacillati; phylum Cyanobacteriota; class Cyanophyceae; order Oscillatoriales; family Microcoleaceae; genus Microcoleus; species Microcoleus sp. Pol11C2. The sequence continues at coordinate 227,681 of NZ_JAUBQX010000003.1, read as the reverse complement.
TTAATTTCTTCCTCAAAAACGCCATGCGTAGATGGATATGTCACCATCAAAGCTGCGAGTTCATTTTTATGTTTGTCGGCTTTTTTATGTAAATCTGCGACATCAATATTGCCCTGAGAGTCGCACTCTACAGCAACTACTTTCATCCCTGCCATCACCGCGCTAGCCGGATTTGTACCGTGGGCTGACTGGGGAATCAAACAGATGTTTCGGTGAGATTCGCCTTGGTGTTCGTGGTATTGACGAATAACTAACAAACCCGCGTATTCGCCCTGAGAACCGGCGTTTGGCTGCAAAGAAATTCCCGCAAAACCGGTGATTTCGGCCAGCCACTGTTCTAGCTGCACGAACATCATTTGATAGCCACGAGTTTGATCGCGGGGTGCAAAGGGATGTATCTTGCCAAATTCCGCCCAAGTCACTGGCATCATCTCTGCTGTGGCATTCAATTTCATTGTGCAAGAACCCAAGGGAATCATCGATGTATTTAGCGATAAGTCCTTGGCTTCTAAACGGTGCAAATAGCGCAAAAGTTCTGTTTCTGAATGGTAGCTGTTGAAAACTGGGTGGGCGAGATAGCTGCTGGTGCGATCGCAAAAATCTGGTAATGTCAAATAGCCACTCAATGCGTCGGCATCCAGCGGAATATTGAGAGCATTCTGCCCGTCCGCCCTGATATAATCGTTATCCCGGGCAAAAATTTTCCACAACTCTTGCACATCTTCAACGCTGACAGTTTCATCTAACGTGATTCCCACTGTGGAATTATCGAAAACTCGGAGATTAATTTTGCGAACTTTAGTAGCTTCTAGAATTTCTGACAGCGGTTTATCTCCCAATTCTACCCGCACAGTATCGAAGAAATGTGGAGAACCAATTTTGTATCCGAAACTTCTTAAACCGGATGCCAAAAGTGCCGTTAAACTCCATACTTTCTCAGCAATGTCTTTCAGTCCAGACGGGCCGTGATAAACAGCATACATACTCGCCATCACTGCCAGCAAAACTTGAGCAGTACAAATATTGCTAGTAGCTTTTTCGCGGCGGATGTGCTGTTCGCGAGTTTGCAAGGCCAAACGTAAAGCAGATTTGCCGTTGGCATCTTTAGAAACGCCAACAATTCGCCCCGGAACTTGCCGTTTAAACTCTTCTCGCGTGGCGAAATAGGCTGCGTGGGGCCCTCCGAATCCCATCGGCACTCCGAAGCGCTGAGTGCTTCCTACGGCTATATCCGCGCCGAATTCGCCGGGGGGTGTGAGCAAGCAAAGGCTCAATATGTCGGCGGCGACTGTGACTAATGCGCCGACTTCGTGTGCCGATCGAATAAAATCTGTATAGTCGTAAATTGCGCCGTCTGTGGCGGGGTATTGCAGGAGAGCGCCGAAGATTGTACGATCGAACTCAAAGCTTTGATGGTCGCCGACAATTACCTCAATTCCTAGGGGCTTAGCGCGAGTTTGCACCACTTCCATAGTTTGAGGGTGGCAATCTTGGGAAACAAAAAACGCTTTTGCCCCCTTTTTGCTGGCGCCGTAACTCACCGCCATTGCTTCCGCCGCCGCTGTCCCTTCATCCAGCAAAGAAGCGTTGGCAATTTCCAAACCCGTAAGGTCAATTATCATGGTTTGGAAGTTCAGCAAAGCTTCCAATCGCCCTTGAGCAATTTCGGCTTGGTAGGGAGTGTAAGCTGTATACCAGCCGGGATTTTCTAGGATATTCCGCTGGATGACGGGGGGAGTTATGCAGTCGTGATATCCAGTGCCGATGTACGATCGAAATACCTGATTTTTTGCAGCAATTTCTTTCAATTCTGACAAAGCGCTGTACTCGCTTTGCGCTGCGGGAAGTTGTAAGGGTTGAGAAATACGAATCGCCGCAGGAACCGTTTTGTCAATCAACTCATCGAGGCTGGAAATGCCCAAAACATTGAGCATTTGCTGGATTTCGCTGGGTGTCGGGCCAATGTGCCGGCCCGCAAAACCATTGATGGAGGAAAGGTTTTGCTGCTGACTGGGTTCAAGTTGAGGGCTGTAGAGTACCAAGGCGGATTCTCCTGAATAGACTTTTGCTTCTTTGTTTGTAACATTTTGCTAAGAAAACCAGGAAGATTTTCTGCGTCTATCAAAGTCCGACAGTCTGACAGGGGTTGAAACCCCTGTCTCATAGCTAAAGTCGTCGGTCGCCGACTAAGCAAGATTTTTTGCGTGTATCAAAGTCCGACAGGGGTTTCAACCCCTGTCTCATAGCTAAAGTCGTCGGTCGCCGACTGTAGATTAAGGCGCACTTATCGCAACTCCCCGCCCAACTACTTGGTATTTCAGTCGTCTTTAGACGACTTGTGCTATTAGCCAGAGGTTTCAACCCCTGGCGGATGGTGGAGGAATCGAGGAATCAACCAGTCCTAGCCCCAAATTCCAACTCCCAACCCTAAACTCATAACTACTCCCCTTCCACCATTTTTCGATACTCCGGGGCCGAGAAAGCATCGTCTGCTTCGCTGGTGTTGTCAACGCGCACTTTCAGCAGCCATCCAGCGCCATAGGGATCTTCCGCCAAATTTTCGGGAGACTCTATAATGTCATCATTGCGTTCTACAACTGTACCGGTAACTGGTGCTTTCAAGTCTTCAACGGCTTTCACTGACTCCACTGTACCGAAAGCTTCTCCCTTTTCCAACCCTGCACCGACTTCTGGCAAATCTAGAAATACGATATCGCCGAGTTGGTCAACTGCAAAGGCACTAATGCCAATGGTGGCTATTTCGCCTTCGAGTCGAATGTATTCGTGAGTGTCTAGGTATTTCAAGTCATCGGGGTATGTTAGTGCCATGTCTTTTCTCGCAATAAAAAAGTATTAGTTAAATCTTATTCAACTATGAGCCTTTAGTCATGGCTAACTCGAACAAAAAAAATATTAAACGCTTGCTTTTCGGAGATTTTTCTCTCAAACGACTTATGAAATCTCTAATTTTTATTTACGCATTTCTGTGTTTTTACGGTTTCTTTTTTTCAGAACGACTAATTTTTCAACCTCCCCCATCTAGTCAGAGTGATAGCAGGGAAGTTATCAAAGTTAGCTCAGCTAATGGCGTGAAAATTTCTGCTGTTCATTTTCCTAACCCGCAAGCTCAATATACCATACTTTACAGTCACGGAAATGCGGAAGACTTGGACGGCATTTTGTGGCTGCTCAGAGAGATTCGAGATAGCGGCTTTGCTGTGTTTGGCTATGATTATCAAGGTTACGGCACGAGTCAGGGAAAGCCTTCTGAGTATAATACTTATCGTGATATTGATGCTACTTACAATTATTTAACCCAAAAGTTGCGAGTACCTGCAAAGCAAATTATTCTTTACGGGCGTTCTGTGGGGGGTGGGCCGGCAATTGATTTGGCTTCGCGGCAAAAAGTCGGCGGTTTGGTGGTTGAAAGTTCCTTTGTTTCGGCTTTTCGGGTGTTGACGCGGATTCCGATTTTACCCTTTGATAAGTTTGTGAATCTTGATAAGATTGGCAAAGTTCGATCGCCTGTTTTGGTGATTCATGGTAAGGCTGATGAGGTGGTTCATTTTTGGCATGGACAGCAGTTGTTTGCAGCGGCGAAGCAGCCGAAATTAAATTTTTGGGTTGATGGGGCCGGTCATAATGATTTGATGGATGTGGCGGGCGATCGCTATGCTGCAACTTTGCGACAATTTGCTAAGCTAGTAGATGAGTCTTCTTGACCAAGATGAGCAACGGGCTTCTAGCCCGTTGCACAACAACACATACACTTATACTTTATTGTGAACCGTTGCTATGAGCAACGCCCCTGAATTAAGGCTTATCTGCTTAATTTAACTGGGGCGGTTTGGCGATCGATAAAATGGTTTTTTCACCACACTAGCCTGATAGTTTTTCCCGCGAATTTCGATTTCTAATTGCTGACCGATTTTAGCTAATTTTGCCGGAACAACCGCGAGGCCCACTGCCCGATTCAAAGTAGGCGATAATGTACCGCTAGTCACTTCTCCTACTTTTTCGCCTTCACATATTACGGGATAGCCGTGGCGCGCAATGTGCCGCCCCTGCATTTCTAACCCTACCAACCGCTTGGATACTCCACTCGCTTTTTGCAGTTCCAAAACCTCACGGCCAATAAAATCGCCTTTGGTGTCGAGGTGAACAACCCAACCCAATCCAGCTTCTAAAGGCGTGATATTGTCGTCGATATCTTGACCGTAAAGAGCCATTGCTGCTTCTAAACGCAACGTATCCCTCGCGCCCAAACCGCAGGGCACAACGCCAGCAGCTAACAATTTTTGCCACAGTTGTTTTCCTACTTCGGCATCCACCATGATTTCAAACCCATCTTCGCCGGTGTAACCAGTTCTCGCGATAAAACTCGGCTGTCCCAACAGATTTGTTTCTAAGTGACCGAATGCCTTAATTGGTGAGAGGTTCTCTTCCACAAAAGGCTGGAGATAGTTAAGAGCCTCTGGCCCTTGAATGGCAATTAAAACTTTATCTTCGGAGATGTCTGTAAAACAGAGTTCGCTCAATTCTAAGTGAGTGGTTATCCATGCTTTGTCTGCGATGCGAGTGGCGGCGTTGACAATGATTACTGCACGTTCTTCGCTAGTGATAGGGTCGGGTTCTTGGCAGTAGAAAATAATGTCGTCTAAGATGCAGCCTTTGGCATTTAGCAAGACTGTATATTGAGCTTGACCGGGTTGCAAGCGGCTCAAGTCTGAGGGTACTAAGGGTTGAAATTTTTCTATTACTTGTTTCCCTCTCAAACCAAATTTTCCCATGTGGGAAATGTCGAACATTCCTGCTTGCTGTCGTACTGCTTGGTGTTCGCTGCTGATGCCTCCGTACTGCACCGCCATCTCCCACCCGGAAAATGGCACCATTCGGCCTTTGATTTCTAATGATAGGTCGTACAGAGGCGTGCGGGCAAGTTGGCTCGGACTCTCTGGATTGCTGGGTTCAGTTGACTTTGCCACAGGTAGCGCTTTGGTTGCAGGTAGACTGTTTTGATTTTACGGGAAAATTGGTTTTCGCGGTGTGTGACGCGAGCGAATTTAAGGACACGCCCATGCTGTTTAGGTACAACTCGCGATCAAATTTAACCACGCGCTGGTACTGTTTTGGTACAAATTAGGACACAGCAGTGATGTATCCCTAATCTTGATTTATGGAGAATAGCGGGCTCGAACCGCTGACCCCTACAATGCCATTGTAGTGCTCTACCAACTGAGCTAATTCCCCTTTCTTTTCGCGCTCTCAATCATGCCTTAACTGACCAATATTTGTCAAGCTTTTTGAGGAAATTAGTTTTGAACCCTGGATTGGCAAGGCTTTCGGCTTTTTTTACAAAAAAGTCTCCTCGCTTCTGGACAATGGTCAATCCCCTACTATGATCTAGTAAGTGTGTTGCGATATTTCGGTCAAATGGCTCAAACAAGACCCCATGAGGAAGTAGACGACTAGCAGAGCGGCGGCTGAGACCGCAACTAGGGTGCCGGCTAGCATTAGTGAAAATTCCCGTTGCGCGATCGCCTCCTGCATTAAGTGCAAAGACCAGGCAACGAGGGCAACGTCAATTATTAAAATAGAAACCAGCATAAGTTACGATTTGTAACAGCTTACCTATTGTAACAAAACTTTTCGCTCAGTGCAGATAAGCTCAGGCGTATTTAACTTTTGCTGTAAAACCCGAAGGGAGCAGCGGAAAGCTACTGAGAAAAAATGATAGCTTTTATTGATAATTACAATATGCAAAGTAAATGAGAGCTAGCTCAGCTTTAGATGTGGCGTTTTTGACTCTTGAGCCAGCGATTAAGAGCGGGATAGCTGCACTTCACACGCTGTTTTGAGGGGTCAGGGTGCGATCGCTATTCTCGCCAAACCCTTACTTTGATAGCTTTAGCCTTTATCGACTTGTTTTGATTTCAAATTTTCCACTATTTGAGCAATCAGTGGACGATAAATGGTGTTATCTAAGTGTTCCTTGTACCACTTCTTATAATTCCCACTATTACAGCTTATTCCAGGCTTATGAAGTACACCGCGCTCTCACGGGGCTTCTTTACAGTTCTCGCATCATTAGTGATTCTGTTCAAAAAACCCGGTTGCTCGCGCTCTACATCTATAGGAAATATGCTGTATCCCTCTTCTGTGACTAAGCGGCAGAATAAAATAAGAATTCATTCTCATTTATCACGTAAGAGAAGGGATTTGGGTAAAAATTCATTAACGATCTTAATTGACCCAAGCCTGTAGATAATTGTGGAATAGGAAAAAGTTTTATCCATTTTTGTATCAAGTTAAAGCTAATTAAAGCTTGTAGTATTAATCAATACTCCGGACAGTTTTTAAAGAGGGATGCGCTCGCAATAAAGCACAAAAGCGAAAAAAGTGAGTGCAATCTGAACCCAAAATAAACAGAAAAAACGGCGGTGTTTTAGGTTGAAATATAAAAATACACAAGCTTAATAGATTGCGTTATGAAGATTATTGAATCCATCTTTAGAATAAACCCCAGGGATGAGTCAACCCCCAAAGAAGTTTTTAGTCACTTTATTTTAAACTATTTTACTTGTCTATGACAAGGTCAATTTTACCAATCTCAGTCGTTATAGTTATTTGAGCGAAAGAAACTACCGTCGTCACTTTCTCAAAAGCTTTAAATTTGCACAATTTACTCAATATTTTCTTGAACTTGCTTTGAATCCTGAACACACAGTCATTGCTGTTATTGAGGGTTGTTTTTTGAGCAAACGTGACCCAAAAACTGACGGTAAAGCTTATTTTTATAATGGTGTAGCTGGTAAATCGGAACAGGGGTGGGAAATTGCTGTGATTTCTATTGTCGAAATTGAGAGTCGTTTATATTATAGCTTAAGCGTACAGCAAACTCCATCACGTCCTCAAATAAAGCCCGTGAAAAAACTGCCCGAAAATCAGAATAATTGCTGGTAAAAAGACACTCGCAAACAACAGGAATCTCAAACTTCAAAGCCTGACATCACAAGAGTTAATGACTATGCACAAAGTTTGAAGAATACTCGTTATTTCTTCCCAACTTCTGTAGGTTATTTGGTCGCTGATTGCTATTACTATCGCTCTAAATTATGGGAGGCTGTGCGGGAGTTAAATTTAGACTTTATTAGCAAGCTAAGAGTTGATGGTAACTGACGCTATCTTTATAAAGGCGAAAAAAATAAACTGGGAACTCCTCGTAAATATGATGACAAGGTTGATTCCCATGATTGGAGTCATCTTAATTTTGTTAAATAAATAAAACCGGCAGTTTCAATCTCTACAGTGATTTTAGGCGAGTTGTTGTTTAAATTGCCAAATTAGTTTGGCTTGTATCTATGAAGTTCAAGCCAACGGCAAAATCACAAATGCTTTATTATTTAGCACTGATGTTCACCTACCTCCCGAACAAATTGTTGAATATTATCAGGCTCGTTTCCAGATTGAATTTATTTTTCGTGAGGCCAAGCAATTTACAGGATTGTCTGATTGTCAAGCTGGTCATTTACCACAGCTTGATTTTCATTTTAATGCCAGTCTTATTTCCTTAAATTTAGCCAAACATCCACTCTATAGTGGTCATTCATCTGCCAAGTCGTTTGTGTTTTCAATCTTTTCTTATAAACGGCGGGAATTCAATAAACACTTACTTTCTACTTTTATTGATAAGTGAGATTTAGATCCGGATTTGATTGACAATCATCCTGCTCTTCCTTCAGTCTTATCTTATGCTACTTTAGCTGCTTAAAAACTGTCGTATTGTTATCTCACACCTCATCTTTCTGATAAATGCGATACCACAAAGCGTGTTCCGCCGCAGTCCCAAGATTCACTTAATTCATAAATTTTCAACTCTCATAAACCTCGCCATTTTTGCGAGTAAAAATCCAACTATTCCCGTTAGCTTTCGCAATTAGATCGTCATCGGGATATTCGGCACTATCTCCCGGAGTGCGATCGCCAATTTCGAGATAAACAACATCTGCATTCGAGCGGTTGACTAAATGATGCCCATCTGCATCACCCGCCGGAAAACCCGCCGCCATACCCGGTTCCAGCACTTGCTCACCCGAATTTGTAATCAGAGTAACTTCCCCTTCCAGAACATAGATTAACTCATCTTGCCGGGTATGCCAGTGCCGGAGAGCAGAACAACTTCCCGGCGCAAGTCTCACCAAATTTACCCCAAAATTCTGCAATCCGGCAGCATCGCCCAAGCGTTTTTTAACTCTCCCCGCAACAGCATATTGGAATTGCTGAGGGTACTTGGAACCCGTAATTTCCGGCACATTTTTAGGCTCAATAATCATATAACAAAGCTGACAACAGTTGTGAGTTTTCTCTTCTTTCTCTTGCTTGGCGTCATAGGGTTTACGCGCGGCTTCGCCTAACGCGCCTTCGCGGTTCGTTTTTCTGTTTTTATTATTACAAAACACGCTTCAATTCAAGATAAATACAATTTTATAGCATTTACCATATCCACGCCACTCTCGCCTCCCACCTCCGACAGTTCCCCCAACTCATTAAGAATGTGTTATAAATATTGAGATTCATTAAGAAATATTGCTCAAATGCTCGTTTCCCCCTCCGGCGTCAGCAAACTCAAAGAATATTTAAAAGAAAAAGTATTCTTTGGGAATGAGCCAACCCCCGAACTCATAGCCATATTACTGATTTACTTCGTCCAAGGCATTCTCGGACTAGCCCGCTTAGCCGTCAGCTTCTTTCTCAAAGACGAACTAGGTATGAGTCCGGCAGAAGTCTCCGCCATGCTGGGCGTCGTAGCCCTACCTTGGATTATCAAACCCGTGTTCGGCTTCATGTCCGACGGCTTGCCGATATTCGGCTACCGCAGACGCCCTTACATCGTCCTCTCCGGGCTGCTGGGAACCTTAGCATGGGTGAGCCTCGCAACAATTGTACACACACCGCTGGCAGCTACAGGCGCGATCGCCCTGAGTTCCCTCTCCCTCGCCGTCAGCGACGTAATCGCCGACTCCCTGGTAGTGGAAAGGGCTAGAAAAGAATCCGTTACCGACGCAGGTTCCCTGCAATCGTTATCTTGGGGTGCTGCAGCCCTCGGCGGACTAATTACCGCCTACCTCAGCGGTTCCTTGCTGCAACAATTCAGCACCCACACAATATTTTTAATCACCGCATCTTTCCCGCTAATTGTATCAGCAACAGCTTTCTTAATTGCCGAAGAAAAAACCAACAAAAGAACCGACTTTGAAACAGTCAAAGACCAATTCAAACAACTACGGCAAGCTGTTACCCAAAAAACAATTTGGCTGCCCACCGCCTTTCTCTTCCTCTGGCAAGCCACCCCAAGCTCAGACTCTGCCTTCTTCTTTTTCACCACCAACGAATTAGGCTTTCAACCCGAATTTCTCGGCCGAGTACGCCTCGTTACCAGCATTGCCGCCCTCGCCGGCGTCTGGCTGTTTCAACGATTCCTCAAAACAGTTCCATTTCGAGTAATTTTTGGCTGGTCAACGGTCATTGCGACTGCTTTGGGGATGACTACTTTATTATTAGTAACTCATGCCAACCGAGCTTTAGGAATTGACGATCAATGGTTCAGCATCGGAGACAGCCTGATCCTGACAGTAATCGGACAAATTGCTTATATGCCGGTGCTGGTACTCTCCGCCCGGTTGTGTCCCCGAGGCGTCGAAGCAACTTTATTTGCGCTGCTGATGTCAATCACAAATTTAGCAGGACTTTTGTCCCACGAAGGCGGCGCACTTTTGACCCACTTGCTAGGAATTACAGATCGCAATTTCGATAACCTCTGGCTGCTAGTCGTCATCACAAACCTGTCCACACTTCTGCCCCTACCGTTCTTAAATTGGCTGCCCGCCGACAGTACAGAAAGCAACGATCCAAATTATCAAAATTCTCTTCCCGTATTAGAACCAGAAATGGGCAGTTCCAAACCTGGTGGACAGCATTTCATGCCCGAATACTTTCCCGACTTAGTACCAACAGTAAGGTCACAAAGCCGCACCGCAGACAGCAAATAAAGGAAGGCACACACGGATTTTGATACGGATACATGGATGAATTTAACTGTGTTTCCCAATTCTCCGACTATCCTTGTCTCTGCGCCCTCTGTTTTCTCTGCGGTTAAATCAATAAAAGCTTATTATACCCATGCAAAAATTACAGATTTCCCAACCTCAAACAGCAGCCACAACATCATCCTACGATCGCACAGACTGGCAGCGTGGCTACGAATCTCAACCCAACGAATCAGACTACTGGATTGACGACATAGAAGGCGAAATCCCCCCCGGCTTGCAAGGCACATTCTTTCGCAACGGGCCCGGATTATTGGATGTCAACGGCCAACGAATCCACCACCCATTTGACGGTGACGGGATGGTTTGTGCGATCGCAATATCCGAAGGCCGCGCCCATTTCCGCAACCGATTCGTCCGCACAGAAGGCTATCTCGCCGAACAAGAAGCCGGAAAAATTCTCCACCGAGGCGTTTTCGGCACACAGAAGCCAGGGGGCTGGCTAGCCAACATCTTTGATGTCAAGATCAAAAACATTGCCAACACCAACATCATTTATTGGGGCGACAAACTGCTAGCGCTTTGGGAAGCCGCAGCACCCTACAGACTCGACCCCCGCACCTTAGAAACACTCGGCTTAGACACCCTAGACGGCATTTTACAACCCGGTGAAGCCTTCGCCGCCCACCCCAGAATTGAAAAAGGGAAAAATGGCAAAGGAGACAGATTGGTAAACTTTTCTGTCAAGCCCGGTTTGTCGAGTACCATCACGATTTACGAGTTCGATGAAAGCGGCAAACTTTTGCAGCGTCACGCCCATGCAATACCGGGTTTTGCCTTCCTGCACGACATGGTAATTACCCCGAATTACTGCATATTCTTCCAAAATCCCGTCTCATTTAATCCTCTACCATTCGTGTTAGGATTGCGGAGTGCCTCTCAGTGCATTCAATTTTCGCCAAACAAGCCAACGCAAGCAATTTTAATTCCCCGCAACGGCACTGACGAGGTAAAGATATTAGAAACTGAACCTTGTTTTGTCTTCCACCACTGCAACGCTTGGGAAGAAGGAGACGAAGTTTTTATTGACTCAGTTTGTTACGAATCATTTCCAACTGTAGAAGCGGACGGCGATTTTCGCGAGGTTGATTTTGAGAGCGTTCCAGCGGGCGAATTGTGGCGCTTTAAGTTAAATTTGCAAGACAAAACCGTGCAGCATCAAGTTGTAGAAACTAGGTGCTGCGAGTTTCCCACTTTGCATCCCAATAATGTGGGACAACCTTACCGATATCTTTACATCGGTGCTGCTGATGCTCCGACGGGAAATGCTCCTTTGCAAGCTATCCTCAAAATGGATTTCGTGACTGGTGAAAGGCAAATTTGGAGTGCGGCGCCGCGCGGTTTTGCGGGGGAACCGGTGTTTGTTCTCCGTCCCGATGCTGTTGCTGAGGATGACGGCTGGCTGCTGCTTTTAATGTATGATGCAGCTAATCATCGATCGACCTTAGTGATTTTAGATGCTCGTGACATCACCAAAGGGCCCCTAGCGCGCTTGCATTTAAAACAGCACATTCCCTACGGTTTGCACGGCAGTTTTACACCAAAGGTACTGCTTCCTATCGGTTCGTAGTTGCCCTACTGTGGACCGGCACGATGCCCACCCCACAAGAAAGAAAATTGAACTTTTCAGGAATAGGCTTTCGGGCCTGTTCCTGAAAATGGTACAAGGTGTCAGTTTTCACCGATTTTAGGGATGAGACAGAAGTTTAAAGCCCTGACGGGTTGGCGGAGGGGCGGACTGGGAGACTCTGGTAAATCTTAACAACAAATCAAAAGATAAAATATCCATAATAAATGCAAACTGTCAACAAATTCAATCTCAAAAAAATACTTATTTTAATTGGCAGTCTGACCATAATTTTGGCAATTATCTTATCTATTTACTCTCACAAAGCTAACGCCCAAGAGCCTTACAATTCACCTCCAGAAAGCGCTGTATCGTCCAAAGGCTTGGTTGAAGTCAAAATGACGGTAATTGCAGTAGATCCCATTAAGAACGAATTAGAAGCCCGCTTGCAGTTTGAACTCAAAGGTATCTATAAAAAAGGGCCAACTTACCCAGCTCAAGACTTGTTAATGACAGTTAACGGCGCAAATGTACAGGATTCGGAAATTACCTTTAAAGAAGGCAAACCGATGATTGTGCCTGCATTAAAATTTAATTTGGTAAAGGGAAAGATTAACAATTATCCGTTCGACAAGCACATTGCTAAAGTAGCTATTTCGCTCGATCCGCTGGCTTCGATTGGTAAAAAGTTTGCTCCATTTCAACTAAACCCGGTTCCTCTAAAATTTAATTTTAATGCCGATGTTCCCGGTTTTGACATCAGTTATAAGCCGATGGAAGAAAATTCCTCTATTTTTATTTATATTGATGTTTCTGCAACTCGCTCAATCCCGGTGAAATTTTTTGCCTTAGTGATTATTGTTATTATGTGGGTGCTGTCAATTATGGCGCTTTTGCTAGCATTAAAAGTGATGAAATCTGGCAAGTTGCCGGAAGTGGGAATGCTGAGTTGGACTGCTGTGATGTTGTTTGCTTTTCCCGCTATTCGCAATGCTCAACCGGGGGTGCCCCCGGTGGGAACTGCAAGCGATTTTTTGTCGTTTTTTTGGACAGAAATTATTGTTGTGGTGGCGTTGGTGATTATCGGTAGCTGTTGGTTGAATCGGTATCATCCGCCGATTGAATGATATGAGATTTGAAACTTCAGATTTGAAAGATTTCCCCCAGAGATAAAGGGGCTTGTAGCCTGCATACTTTAAATTAACAATCAACAGTCAACAGCTAACTAAATTCCAAGATTCAATTTTTGACTTCTAAATTCTCAATATCCTTTGCAGGTACGCCCAAACCGCGCAAGATAGTAAAAGCAATAATTCGATATCCCGACGGATTGGGATGAACTCCATCTGCGGCTAACAAATTCAGAGTCTTGCCCGCGTGTTTTTGATACGTGCCGATAACTTCCCGACAAGGCCCATTCAAATCGATAAACAAGCACTGATTCTGCAACGCAATTTCTCGCATCGCGGCAATATACTCTTGCAACCTGCGATTTTCTGGGCCGTCGAGAATTTCGCCGATAGGAGTAGGAGAAAGCAGTACAACTCGAATTCCTGCGGCTTTTGCCGCCAACACCATTTGAGTTATTTTCTCCCGATATTCTGCCAGTGGCACTCCCTTGGGCAATTTGCCTTGCGGATAAAACTGACGGTTTTGGAAGTCGAAGAAAGCGTGCCAAACGTCGTTGACTCCGACATTAATCATCACTAAATCTGGCTTTTGGTCGATCGCATCTTTCTGGAAGCGGGCTTGCATATCCGTCGCCCTGTTACCGGAGATTCCGGCGTTGACGATTTCGATTTTGCGATCGGGATAAAGGGCATTCAGATAGCGTTGCAGCAGCCAAACGTAACCTCCAGGGTATTTCCCAGCCTCGGTGATGCTGTCGCCCACTGTCACAATTTTGCGCTTGCCGGCGAGCACGTTCTGGATTTCTGGTGGCGGCGTTGCTTCGGATACGGGTTCTTTAAACATGGGGATTAAGGAGTAAGGGATGTTGAAGGCGATAATAGCAGTAATTACGGCGATGGCAAGTCTGATTAACACTTGCCTTAGCGGGACTTTGGGACGAGGCGATCGCACATTGGGAGACATTATGCAGTTTCCTACTAAAAGTCTAACTATTTATGTCGGCAATAATATTATCCATTTTTGGTTTTTTTGTCACTTATTTCAATAAGTGACTCCTCGACTAACAAAAACCAGGTTTTTACGCCAAATCCGAAGTTATCAGCCTTAACGCAAAACCGGGTTCTTCACCTTATCTGCGTAAATTGTATACGTGAAATTACTCAATTTTTTATCGCCATCATGTCTCTGTGTAATTCCCATCACAAAAAAAATCGCCAAATGTCACATGATTTTTGCTACTTAGAGCACATCTTTAAAAGGGAAGCACGGTTTATAATATTGATATGTTCAGGGAACAAGTTTTCATGCGAGGTTAAAGCAATGGTAGCCAATTCAAATTTTTTATATCCTCAAAATCGCTATTACGGTGAAGTAAAGCCAGAGAATTTGGTATTTAATGCGAATTTACAAGAGTTTTCTCAGCGAGTGGGTTACATCAGTTCCTTGACATCTAACGGTAAAATCTCTGTGGAACAGGCATTTACTCAAATACAAAAACTTTGGGAAGAGGTGGAAAACTCGAAAAAGCAGTTGGGAATTGGCGAAAATCCCTTTTCAGCTTGAATAATTAGCGGTTGGCTTTGACGTTGAGTTACGCGCCATTGATGCCGATCGATTAATCGAGAGCTTAAAATCAAAAAGTAGCTAGTGGCGATCGACCTTTTTGCCTATGAGTTCCGATTTAGTACCTCTCCTTCCCAAAGTATCCGTCGGCCGCCGCGCCGCGGCCCTCTGCATCGACGGAATCGCAGTTTGGCTGCCCAGTTTGCTTCTTGGCAATAATGCGATCGTCCAAACCATATTTTTTGTCCTGCTGTGGCTGATCCTGCGCGTAGCCATCGTCAGGAAAAACCAAGGTCAAAGTCTGGGGCGCTGGGCCTTGGACATGAAAATTGCCGATACCAGATTCCACCGGACTCCCGGAGTGCAAGAACTTTGCAAGCGCGAAGCCTTACTGGGCTTTTGCGCCGCCTTAGCCTTCGCAGGTATAGCTGGGATCACATCTACCAACGCTGCCGTCTTGCTGCTGATCCTGCCCCTGGCGATCGACTGTAGCGTTGCCCTTACCTCCGCCGAAAGGTTTCCCCAAGCTTTCCACGATCGCATCGGCGGGACGATCGTTATCGGAACCCGCCGCGGCTACTCCCTCGACATCAAAGTTAGAAGATTGCTTGACCAAGTGCAGAGCAATGTGAGAAGATAATAAATTGTGTTTAAATTAGTCGAAATTTATTTAGAATTATGGCTAAAGGCGTCCGCATCATAATTACTCTAGAGTGTACTGAGTGCCGTACAAACGTAAGCAAACGCTCCAAAGGCGTGTCTCGGTACACCACCACCAAGAACCGTCGCAACACGACGGCGCGGCTAGAACTCAAAAAGTTCTGCCCCCACTGCAACCAGCACACTGCCCACAAAGAGATCAAGTAGTGATTAGTCATTAGTCCTTAGTCATCAGTCATCAGTTGTTGGCAATTGATATTGACCCGCGAAAAGCAGATAACTAACAAATGCTTTACTGACGGCTAGCAACTAACGGCTAATAACTAAAAACTCACAGTCAACAGTCAACAAACAACAGTCAAAAAATAACAAACCATGACTTATTTTCGCCGGCGCGTTTCGCCCATCAAACCAGGAGACCCGATCGACTACAAAGATGTTGATTTGCTCAAAAAATACGTCACAGAACGCGGTAAAATTTTGCCCCGCCGGATTACCGGTTTGACTGCAAAACAGCAGCGAGACCTGACCAGAAGCATCAAGAGAGCAAGAATTGTAGCTTTGATGCCCTTCGTAAACCAAGAAGGTTAACAGGATTTGGGATTTTGGGTTTTAGATTTTGGACTGGGAATAAGACTTGCGCAAAAAGAACGTCTTTCTGTCATTAATAGTGCAGCAAGAATGCAGCGAAATAATCGCAAAATAGGGTTAATAGTCGCCGCAGCGCAAGTCTTAATCACAAGTCAAAAGTTAAAAAAAAGCAAGAAGAAAAAACAACTTTTTAGATTTTAACTTTCACAATTGACCAGAAAAATTGCCAATATCCAAAATCTAAAATCGCAAGCTCGAAACTCGATAAGTGGCTACTGTAAAAATCCAAAATCTCAAATATAAAGCTGGCAAGTGGAGAAGGGAACGTTAGTAGAATTTAGAGTGCACGGCGACCGCCGTCTGGCAGTTGCCGATCGCCCCGACGGCAAGAAAAACTGGGTCGTGGTAGACGAAAACGGTCAACCGCACAGCATACCGCCCAAACAAATCACCTACGAAGTAGTCGGAGAAACTTACAAACCCTCCGATATTCCCAAATTTCTCAAAGAAGTAGAAGCATACTCAGATCCGTCGAGTTTGGAAGTCGCTTGGGAACTTTTAGTCGGTGACGGAGAAACAGCAGATCCCGAATCCCTGGCAATGCTGCTATTTTCGGAACGCAGTCCGGCCCAGTGTTACGCGGCTTACTGTTTGCTATCAACAGACAAACTGTATTTCAAACAAAAGGGCGATCGCTACGAACCGCGACCGGCAGCCCAAGTAGCCGAAATCAAACACCAGCAAGAAGTAGAACAGCAGCGACACCAAGAATCCCAAGGATTTTGGGATCGAGTCAAACAGCGGCTGGCAGGGGAAAATGTAGATTGGGAACACAGCGATCGAACTCGCCTTGACGCCCTAGAACGCTTTGCCCTCCTCGGAGAAGAAGCAACGCACCGCACCCCAGCCTTAGAAACTTTAGCCAGCTTACAACGATCCGAAAACCCCGAAGCAGCATTTGGCCTCCTAGTCGATCTCGGCCTGTGGAGTACCCACGAAAACCTGTTTTTGCGGCGCAGCCAAATTCCCCTACAATTCTCCGCAAAGGTATTAGAAGTGGCGCAACGCTGCCTAGACAATCCCCCAACCGACTCGGACACAAATCGTCTCGATTTAACTCACCTCAAGGTTTACACGATCGACGACGAAAGCACCACCGAAATCGACGACGGCCTCAGCTTAGAATTCCTCGAAAACGGCCAGCAGCGCCTGTGGATACACATCGCCGATCCCACCCGCTTGCTTTCCCCCGGAGACGAACTCGACCTCGAAGCCAGAAAGCGCACCACTACGGTTTATCTGCCAACGGGAATGATTCCCATGTTTCCCCCAGCTTTGGCAACCGGGCCGATGAGTTTAATTCAAGGCAAAGAGTGCAGCGCGCTCAGCTTCAGCGTCACCTTAGACGAAATCGGCGCGGCTCAAGATTACAGCATCCACATCAGCACCATAAAACCCACCTACCGCTTGACCTACGATGACGTAGACGAAATGCTGGAGTTGGGAATTGAAGCAGAACCGGAAATAGCAGCGATCGCCTCTGCAGCAAAACTGCGCCAAAAATGGCGGGAAGCCCAAGGCGCAATCAGCATTTTTATGCCAGAATCCGTCATCAAAGTCAACGGCGACGACATCAAAATCCACGTCATCGACGACTCCACAGCCCGGATGCTAGTAGCCGAAATGATGATTTTAGCAGGCGAACTAGCCGCCCGCTACGGTCAAGCTCATAGCCTGCCCATACCCTACCGCTATCAGCCACAGCCCGAACTCCCTCCTGATGAAGAACTGCTAGCTGTACCTGCTGGCCCCGCCCGTGCTTGCGCCGTGCGTCGGTGTATGCCCCGCAGCGAAATGGGCCTTACCCCCGGACGCCACGCCGGCTTGGGTTTGGAATTATACACTCAAGTTACTTCTCCGATCCGCCGCTATACCGATTTGCTGACTCACTTCCAAATCAAAGCCCACCTGCGGGGCGAACCGCTGCCTTTTTCCGCTGAAGAAATACAGGACATTGTGATGTGTCTCGGCACCGCAGTTAAAGAAGCATCCACCGTCGAACGCCAAACTAACCGCTATTGGGGATTGGAATATTTGCGGCGCAACCCCGATGAAGTTTGGGAAGCTTTAATGCTGCGCTGGCTGAGGGAAGACAGCAATCTCGGATTGATTTTATTGGAAGATTTGGGTTTAGAATTGGCAATGCGATTTGGTCGATCGGTCGAAATAGGCGATCGGCTAGAAGTCAAAGTCACCCACTGCGATCCGCGATCGGATGTCATTAACTTTCAGGAAATGATATTTGAAGCCGCACAATAGGAAGGATTTTAGATTTTGGATTGCAAAAATTTGTGTTGAAGGCGGAAACTGAGGATAAATCTCGTTTTTAATCGAGTTTCTGACCCCCTCGCATCCCCCTTGTCAAGGGCAGGGGGGTAAAAAAGATGATGGTTTCATATCTAGTCCTGTAAAATAATCTTGACATCCTCCCCGCAGTAAACGGTCGGGGATTCTAAACATCACTGTTTAGGCTTCCTCTTTCCACGACTCGACTTACATTGAGGAGTTACCTCACCAATGCAGCGGTCGATGTCTCCAGAGGCGTTTAACGTTTCCGTGTGCCCCACGGTACGAAGTCCTAACTCAAGTATGTTGATTGCTGCATTCGAGTCACGGTCTAGTACAACACCGCAGTGCTGACAGCGGTGCGTTCTTTGACTCAAAGACTTTTTAACAACTTCTCCACAGTTAGAACAATTTTGCGAAGTGTAGTGCGGAGGCACAGCGACTGTTACCACTCCAAACACTTTGCCAAAATATTCCAACCATTGCCGGAAATTAGACCATGCAGCGTCAGAAATAGACTTGGCTAACTTTCTATTTTTGACCAAATTTCGCACCTGCAAATCCTCGTAGGCTACCAAGTCGCTAGACTGGATTACGCATCTTGCCAATTTCACGGCAAAATCTTTACGCTGTCTACTTACTTTGAGGTGTTTTCTGCTTAATCGGTTTCTCGCTTTGGCTCTGTTTTTAGAGCCTTTTTTTGTTCTCGAAAAACGGTGGTTCAGTAGTTTGAGTGCTTTCTGGGACTTCCTGAGATGACGCGGGTTCTCAACTGTTCGACCATCTGAATCGGTGTAAAAGTGCGTCAAGCCAACATCCAAACCTAGTGTTTTACCAGTTGGTTTTCTCTTTTCTAACCTCTCTTGGTCTATCAAAAACTGCACATAGTAACCGTCAGCCCTACGAACTACCCGGACTCGCTTAATCTGCTTTAATTGATAGAAGTGTAGGTCGCGAGTTCCCCACAGCTTAAAGCTTCCAGCTTCAAAACCATCAGTGAAACTGATAGTACGTCTATCGAACGACAATTTATAACCTGTTGTTTTATATTCAACAGAGCCGTGGGTCTGATGTTTCTTAAAGCGCGGAAAGCCTTTTTTCCCTGGTTTGCTTTTTTTGCAGTTGTCGTAGAACCGCGCAATTGCAGACCAAGCTCTTTCAGCAGAAGCCTGACGCGCTTGCGAGTTGAGTTTAGCGGCCCAGGGAAATTCTTTGGCTAGGACAGCGCAGTAGGCACTTAACTCGTACTTGCCGATTCCCAAGTTGTCGAGCCAGTATCTGAGACAACTATTGCGAACAAAGCGAGCAGTGCGGATGGCTTCGTCTAGCCTCTCGTACTGCTGCTGCGTTCCTTCAAGTTTTGCCTCAAATACCAACATAGTTACGCCTGTCGTGTTAGCGTAAGTATAGCAAAGAAAGCCGTCCTACAAGGACGGGGCTTTAAACCAAATTATTTTGGTAATTCTTGTGTTGCCGGGTTCACCCCCAAGTTGTAATATAAGCCAGAAATCCCGTAAACCCGCCCCGACCAAAATATTGAGGTCGATCGACTCGACATCATATCCGATCCCACACGGGCAATACTTTTGACGTTAAATTGACACGCTTTGCTATCTCCTCTCTTCCTCCGTGTCCTCTGTGTCCTCTGCGGTTAATAAAAAAACTTCAGCATTCTAAAAATTGGCAGTTTTTACCCTAACCTAGTAATCTAAAATCTAAAATTTAAAATTTAAAATCCCAAAATGCCCAATTCAATTAGCCAAGTTCAGCCACCGCTGGAATTTATACCCCCAGCCTACAACCCGCTAGTGATGCAAGGTTGTAAGCAAATATTCCCCTGGTGGCTGCGATTTCGGACGAGTATCAGCCAGGTTCAAGCCGAAAACGTCGAAACCCTCGCCGAACTATTCCACCAATTTCAAAATCAGAAAGTTCGCTTCTTGCTAGCCTTCCGCCACCCTAACTCAGACGATCCCTACTGTTTGGGACAACTAATTTGGAAACTCGTTCCCCAGGCAGCGCGCGCCAAAGGCATTCCCCTGCAATTCCCGGTACATTCCCACTTTATCTACGATCGCGGCATTCCCCTGTGGGCCGGTGCGGGCGTCGGCTGGTTGTATTCCCAACTCGGTGGCACTCCGATTGTTCGCGGGAAGATCGATCGCGTCGGATTGCGATCGGCCCGCAATTTATTTGCCAACAGCCAATTCCCGATCGCCGCCGCCCCAGAAGGCGCCACCAACGGTCACAATGAAATAGTTAGCCCCCTCGAACCGGGAATTGCTCAAATGGGCTTCTGGTGCGTTGAAGATTTGCTGAAAGCCGGACGCACTGAAAAAGTTTTAATTGTGCCGATCGGCATTCAATACCGCTATGTCAACCCACCTTGGCAACCCCTAGAAAAACTTTTAACTCAATTAGAAATTGATTGCGGACTGCCACCCTTAGAACGCACCGATCTCGCTAATTTAGAGGCGGCAAATCCCGATACCGAAAACCACAATCACAAATTCCAATATCTGCGCCTGATTCGACTGGGCAGCCATTTACTAGCCGTAATGGAAGAGTTTTACAGCCGTTTTTATCATAAAAACTTACCCCCAAAAATATCTATTTTACCATCATCAATTCCCGAAAAACCGACAAATGATTTTGACAATGAAGTAATGATAGCTCGACTGCAAGCCTTGTTAGACGTGGGTTTGCAAGTAGCAGAAGAATATTTTAACTTAAAGCCCAAAGGCAGTTTAATAGACCGCTGCCGCCGTGTGGAACAAGCAGGCTGGGACTATATTTATCGAGAAGATATCAAAGATATTGCAGCACTTTCTCCCTTAGAAAGAGGATTAGCCGATCGCCTTGCTGAAGAAGCAAGTCTTCGGATGTGGCACATGAGACTTGTAGAAAGTTTCGTGTCCGTCACGGGCAGGTACGTCGCAGAACAACTGACAGCAGAACGTTTGGCAGAAACAACTTTACTGCTGTGGGACGTACTGGCTCGCATCAAAGGGGGAAATCCTTTCGGCAGACCGAAGTTGGGCAAACAGCAGGTACAAATGACCGTGGGCGAACCCATATCCGTGAGCGATCGTTGGGATCGATATCAAACCAGCCGCAGGTTAGCAGTTGCCGATCTCACTCAAGACTTGCAATCAGCTTTAGAAGCAATGATTAAATCTTAATTAGTCAGAGAAGGAAGAGCTTCTAGGGAAGAAGGAATATATATTTTTCTTCACTACGTTTTTTTGTGGTGAATTATAAACAGATTGTTATAAACTTTTGGAATAGGTCTAATGAACCGCAAACCCTCGCTCGACAATGAACCAATAAAAATTAGCGATGACTAACAAACCTATCGATTTGTCTACTAACTCAATTAAAGTAAAACTGCTCAATAATTTAGCGCAGGAATTGCTCACACCGCTCACTTCTGTCCTCGGCATGGCAAGCGTGTTGAAACAAGAAATTTATGGCCCCTTAACGAGCAAGCAAAAAGAATATATTGACGTGATCCAAGACAGCAGCCGCTCTTTGCGATCGCTAGTTGAAGAAATTTTGGAACTGGCAGAACTAGATGATTCCGCTTTCACCTTGAAGCGAACCGCAGTCGATATAGAAACTTTGTGCCAGCAGGTGGTGACAATCCTGTCGTCGGCAGCAAGTAGACGAGAGCAAGAAATTAATTTGTCGATGGGGCCCGGGTCGCGCATCTGGTTGGTAGATAAAGATAAGGTTCAGCAAATGCTGCACCACTTAATTTTTAGCATTATTCAATCTGCTGGGGCAGGCAGCGTGATTAGAGTCCACGTTTCTCGGAAAGAAGACGGTATCAACATCGGAGTTTGGGTTTTTCATCCTTGGTTAGGGGAAAGTTTGCCCCATGCGAAACTCTACACCGACTACTTGTTGAAGGCCGGATCTGATAGCGGTTCGCCATCGAGCTCCGAAATCGACTCTCCCGGAGAACCGCAACTCCCGACACAGGGTTCGCAGCGATTAACGCTGGCGTTTTCTGAGTTGGCGGCTTTGGTGGCACAGAATGCAGAGGATACCGCACCGGTGTTAGCTGGTTACGGGGCGCGGGAACGCTTGGGGCTGCTGCTTTGCTGCCAATTGGTGGAAATTCAAGGCGGTCAACTCTCAATTCAAGGAGCCCCGGAATCTGGATATCGCTACGTGCTCTGGCTGCCCTGCACAAATGCTACGGAATTGTTGGAAGGCTAAAGAAGGAAGAAGGAAGAAGGAAGAAGGAAGAAGGAAGAAGCAGTGTACAGGATTTAATGGATGAAAGAAGGAAGAAAAATCACTCAACTTTTTTCAATTATCAATTCCCCATTCCCGATTCCCAATTACCAATTCCCAATTACCAATTACCGATTACAAAGTACAAATCTAAAATAGCAATGAATTCAGTTTGGCAACAGTTAACTCTGGCAAATTTGCCGCTCTCTCAGTGGCAAAGTAGAAGTTATTTATTCAATTTGGCGATCGGCTCTTTACGCAGTTGGCGGCAGAGTAGCTGGCTGATGCAGTGGGCAGAACCCTTGGGTTTTGTTTTGCTGGGCTTGACTTTCGGTTTGGCGCCGTTTGTAAACAATGCCTTGGTGGGGGTGTTGATGGCGGCTAGCGCTGCATTTTGGGTGCTGCTGACTGTTTCGGACGATCGCGAGATCCCCTTCACGCCGATTCATTTGCTGGTTCTGCTGTACTGGGGCATAGCCACTGTCGCAACGGCGATGTCGCCGGTGAAAGTCGCCGCTGCTACTGGTTGGAGCAAGCTAACGCTGTATTTGCTGTTTTTTGCGCTGATGGCTCGGATATTGCGATCGCCCCGTTGGCGATCGTGGTTAATTGCCGTATTTTTGAACGTCTCTTTAATTGTCAGTTTCTACGGCGTGCGGCAGTGGATTGATAAAGTGCCACCATTAGCTACTTGGAACGATCCGACTTCTACTCAAGCCAATGTCACGCGAGTTTACAGCTTTCTGGGAAATCCTAACTTGCTTGGTTCGTATTTGCTGCCGGCCATTGCATTGAGCGCTGCCGCACTTTTTGTGTGGAAAGGATGGGGAACAAAAGTTTTAGCGCTGACAATGCTGGTGGTAAATTGCGCGTGTTTGCGCTACACCGACAGCCGGGGTGCTTGGATTGGTTTTGTGGCTCTACTGGTGGTATTTTTAGTGCTGCTGTGGTACTGGTACAGCCCTTTGATGCCTCGGTTCTGGCGAAATTGGGCGCTGCCGTTAGGGTTAGGAGGTTTGGCGGGAGCCTTAATTTTGGGAGTGGCTTTAGTGGAGCCTCTGCGCGATCGAGTTTCGAGTATGTTTATCGGCCGAGGTGACAGCAGCAACAATTTTCGGATTAATGTTTGGACGGCGGTGATTGACATGATTCGCGATCGACCAATTCTCGGAATTGGGCCGGGAAACACTGCTTTTAATAAAGTTTATCCGCTTTATATGAGGCCGAAATTTACTGCTTTGAGCGCTTATTCCGTGCTGCTGGAAATTGCGGTGGAAACCGGTTTTATCGGTTTAATGTGTTTCCTTTGGCTGATGACTGTCACCGTCAATCAAGGTTTGTTGCAGATCAAACATCTACGGGATTCACAATTTAAAATCTCTAGTTTAGAGGAAGAATCCCAAAATCCCCAATCTCAAATCCAAAATCTCAAATCGAATCAGGGATTTTGGTTGATTGGGGCGATCGCAACTTTAGCCGGCATGATGGCCCACGGTTTTGTCGATACAGTTTGGTACCGGCCGGAAGTTAATATGCTTTGGTGGTTGATGGTGGCGATTATTGCTAGTTTTTACAGAAACTCACACCAGCAGCCGCAAGATTCAGCTTTGACGGAGGGCGAGTAGATAGAATTGCTGGCGGGGATTTTCTCCCCGCACAGTGCGGATTCCAGCAATAGCCGATACAGCAATGATTAGGAGTTATACCAGTTCAAAAAAAGGGTTCTCCTGAACTTATGGTTATAAGTTTATTTAATCAGAAAAGCAAGCTAATACGCGATTCCTAAAATTATTAAAATTAGAAAAACCATACCCTTGTCGCATTATCAACTTAATCCTATTGTTGATTCCTTCCATGACTCCACTTGTGGTGCGATTAAGAAAGTAGTTGCAAATACCCTCAAAATGATTTTCAATTGTTGATGCAGATTCTCTAAAAAATACTTGTGCATGATTGAGCCACTCTTTGATTTTATTCTGCCCTTTTTTGACTGTCAAATTAGTCTCATATATTTCTCTAAATTTTTCTTTCATCTCATACGCAATTCTCAAACATTCTGATTTTGCTAGTGTCAATTCTAATTTATCAATCTGAAGAGGATTCAAATTTACTCGATTACTTAATAATAAATATTTACTTTGTCTATCTGTTATTCCGGCTGCTCTACGTAACTTATTTAAGTCTTTATTAACTACTTTCATTACATGAAAACGATCGATAACAACTAGGGCATTTGGGAATACTTTTTTGATAACTTTAGGGAATCCCCCCCACATATCAACACTCACTTCCTCAACTTGTTTCCGAACCTCAATCGGCTGTTTCATAAAGATTTCAATGATTTCTTCCGAGCGATGAGAATCAATCATCTCAATTAAATTACCCTCACCAATGTCACTAACAACAGTCACGAAATTCCCTTGACCTTTTCGCATACTTATCTCGTCGATAGAAATTCGTTTGGTGATTTTTCCATTAGTTTTTTTTTGCTCTTAATTACCTGCTCAAATATTCCTTTTATTTCGTCATAACTCAGTCCTTCTTCTCGTCCAATTTGCTCCATGCTCGATTGTTTTACACGCTCATAAATATTTTGTTCGTATCGTTGAGTATGCCGTCTTTTAACATCCAAAAAATCTATTCTTTCTGTGGGATACCGTTGGCAACTAGGACAGTAAAACTGCCGCCGTGGGATTTTCAAATACACAGGACGACCAAAAACCGACAAATCTCTTACTAGAATTGGTCGATTTTGATGCAGTTTTTCGGTATAATCTTTACAATGATGACAAACAATTCCTTCTGATAAAATGCTCAGTCCCAAGAAAATTGTTCCCTCAACTTGAGTACAAGTTTCAACCCTGACTCCAGGCAAGGCTAAGAGATAGTCTAGATGGAAGCTCATAACGGTAAATGTATTATTAGGTACATTTTACACCATAAACTCAGGAGAGCCAAAAAAAGAATGCAGCTTTATGCAAGCTGCAAACCATTATAGCCATAAGTTATTTCCAATTCTTCAATTATTAATCTCAAATCTCAAATGCTATAAGGTGCGGAGGGCGCACCCTGCATACTACTAATACATACTACATACCTGTTGCTGTAAAGTGGTGATGGTACACTCTACAAAATTTATTGAAAATAACTCTTATTCTTCGCTCTCCGAAGGCATGATGAATCTGGGACACGGATATTTTCCACCATCTCTATCTCTGCACCCCCTCCTCCTCGCTTGATTAGAGTCGAACGGCGTTTCGACTGATTCATTAACGGTAATTTTAACAGTCGAAGGAGTTGGCAGTGCTGTTGAGGCTTGACTTAGCTCCAGTACCGTTATAATTGCCAGTATGGTTGATGAAAACAAAACTGTGCGTTTCATTTATTTGTTTTTTCCTCGTTTAATCGTTGACGTGCCATCCCTATCCATATATCCTCATCGAATTCTTGAGAATCCGCATACTTTAGACAAATTTTCCACTGCGGTAGCGCTGCCTTAGTATTTTTCATTTTTTCTAGGACTTGCGCTTTTAAGCAGTAAGTTGCTGGTCCTTCACTATCAAGTTTAATCGCTTCATCCAGATGTTGCAATGCCTCTGAATATCGACCCTGTTCCAGGCGAGCCCATCCCAAATTTTTGAGTAAAGAATATTTTACTTGATCGTCCTCAGCTAATTTCAAACCTTGCCACAGGAAGTGAACGGCAGCCGGATAGTTTTTTTGATCAACTATATATAACCGAGCCAGATTGCTGTAAGCAGCAGGCAGACCGAGTTTTGCAGCTTGCAGATATTTTCCTTGGGCGCATTGTAAATCTTGCACCTCTTCGCAAAGCCATCCTAAATTGTAAAGAGCTGTTCGGCTTTTGGGATCTACCCAGAGCGCTAACTCATATGCTTGTTGAGTATCAGCAAATCGATTAGCTTTGTAGTTTTCAAAAGCCCTATTATTAAAAAAAGATGCCAGTTCCGGCAACCCAATTTGCCAGCCGCCCAAGCCTACTGCTAGCATCAGCAATAAGGCTCCCCACTTGGAGTTGTGAGGCTTTTTTGCTGGCTCTTTCATAGCATTGAAAATGTTAGCTAATGGTGTCATTTTTAGCATTTTTTAACTTGAGAGTTAGGCGATATTTTGTTTGCCAGTTTTAATTGCCACCCTAATGGCATCATAATCTTACGAAATGACTCATGATTGAACCCATTTCTCATAAGAGTTTGTTAGTCCACAGCCGAATCCTTGGGGAATGCTCCCACTACCCAGATGTATTCGAGCATAGGTTAATCATTCATGAGGCTCCACAAGCCATCCGGATATTTTCAGGAAAAAGGAAGCGGGAAGCAGGAAGAAGGTAAAACTCTTCCCCTTGCCTAAGTAATAATACTTGGTCAGCGGTCAGTCGATCGACAGTATGCGACTCTATGAGGAGATACAGCGTATTCCAGCTTTATGAAGTGTAGGGACTTACCCTGGACCGTTTCCGTACGGCGATAGAACGAGCTGGGGTTTAGTTCATCAACATAGAATCTGCTGTAAGATGGACTCCAGTCAAATAACTCTAATTAAGTTTGTAGTGACGATAGAAGTCCTCAAAATCCTCAAGGGGGGATTTTGAAAAATATTATGATGAGTAATGAACCGAAATGGATTTAAAATAGCCAATCATTAATCAGCAATCACCAATCATGAATCACTAATGACTCCTGACTAATAAACATCTCCATAAATTAACTTTCAACCTTCGAGTAGCAAAGGTTTGAGTTTATTTTTTGGAGATATTTAATGACTAATGACTAATGAGTGATGACTAATGACTCTGACTAAAATTGCTTCATCGCTCTTTCCATATCCCGCTTATCTTCACGTTTCTTCAAATCTTCGCGCTTGTCGTACAGTTTTTTCCCTTTACCCAAACCGATATCAAGTTTTACCCAGCCGCCTTTCAAATACATTTTTAACGGCACTAAAGTCAAGCCTTTTTCTTCCACTTTGCCGATTAATTTGCGAATTTCCTGCTTGTGCATCAGCAATTTACGGGTGCGGCGGGGTTCGTGATTAAAATAGTTGCTAGCACTTCTCCAAGGCGAAATGTGAACGTTTATCAGCCACAGTTCCCCGTTCCGAACTAAGCCATATCCGTCCCGCAAATTTGCTTTTCCTTCCCGAATAGATTTGACTTCGGTTCCCTTCAACTCGATTCCCACTTGGTATGTCTCTATAATTTCATAGAGATGGCGCGCTTGTCGGTTATCGCTAACAATTTTGTATCCTGGGCTTTTTTCGCTCATTTTTACCTCCGCTAAAATTAATTATTATAACGCTAGCTTCTCTGTAGAGAAAATCGAAGCTTGACAAAACTTAAATAATCGGTCTAGACATTACCAATTTGGCTGAGCTAAGATGTCACCAACGTGAATGTCAAGCGGTATCATGCAGCGCACCAATATCACTGATTCTGCAACTCCAGGTTCTGTTACTCCTCATCCTGCGGTTAATTTGGTTTGGCTGGCTCCTTTTCTGCTGGCGCTTGCTTGGTTTTGGGCCAATATCTTGGCAGTTAAGTGGCTGTTATCCTCGTTTATTGAGATACCCACACTGTACAAAATAGTAATTGGTTTTCTGATTGTAGCATTAGTAGTGCGATCGAGCCGGAACTCCGATCGCCCGCCGGGATTTTCACCCAATTTCGTTTTGAGGCGAGATCCGCTGCTGTTGATGTTGGGTGCGGGTATTTTCTCGATCGCCCTTCAGTACATAATTGATATCAAACAAGTTACTGTCCTGCTATTTATCCTCGGAACTTACGGGCTGTGCGGCTTATTTGGGGAGCCTAACTTTTGGCGAAAAAACTTGCCCGTTGCCGGCTTGCTGGCTTGTATTTTACCATTTAATAGTCAGTTGAATAGCGGCTTAGGTTTGCCGGCACGAGTGCTCACTGCTCAGGTAGTAGAACAGTTGCTTTCTCTGCTGCACATTGGGGCTATTTCTTCTTACGATATTATCGTTTTGGAAAACGGCATCGCTCACGTTGACGTGCCTTGCAGCGGCATTAAAACTCTCTTAGTGGGAACGCTATTTTTGCTTGCTGCTA
This sequence comes from Microcoleus sp. Pol11C2, assembly GCF_036701505.1. NCBI lineage: Bacteria > Bacillati > Cyanobacteriota > Cyanophyceae > Oscillatoriales > Microcoleaceae > Microcoleus > Microcoleus sp. Pol11C2. Next base: position 199,387 of record NZ_JAUBQX010000003.1, on the reverse strand, counting down.
CCTGGCTAGAAGGTCGCAAATTGAGTTTAAAATGGCTTGCAGTATGCGCTGCTAACTTCTTAATGTTGGTGTCTGCTAACGCTTTGCGGGTTGCCGTGCTAGTGCTGGTTGCCCAAGTTTTCCAACAGCCAACTTATGCAGAAATGCTGCACGTACCGCTAGGAATTGTGGGTTTAATCGGCGCTTGCTTCTTAAGTTGGTTGATGCTGCAAAAAGTTCCAAAATTTCACGAAACAAAAGAAATTGATTTTAACTCGCAACGGGATTTAGAAATACTCAAAAATCAGCCTTTGGCAAAACCGGGACTAATTGTGGCGGTGGCTGTTTTGGGTGCAATTTCTCAATTGTATCATGTAGAAAGTGAAAAATTAGCGATCGCCCCCCTGAAATTTCTAGACCCGATTGTCTCCGAATCAATCCCGCTGAATCCCAGCGAAGAAAAATTCTTTGGGAATTACCCCGGCACCCAAACACAAAAAATCAGATTTGTCGCGGGCAACTTGCGCGGTTCCATGCTCACAGTAGCGAGCACATCCTGGCAAACTTACCACGCCCCCGAGTTGTGTTTTGTAGCGAGCGGAATTCCCGTCAATCGCATAGAAAAAAAACAACTAACTCCTTCAGTAACAGCGCGCTGGCTGTCTCTCAAAAACAACCAATTATCAGCAGCATACTGGCTGCAATCTGCACATATAACTACAGATAACTTCATGTCCCGTATCGGCAGCGACCTCACTCACAACAACCACAACTGGGTGCTAGTTTCCATTTTATTTGACAGTTCGCTACAAGCCGAAAACTATGAAGTAAAAAAGTTTGCTAGTAATGTATACGATACCGTTAAAGAAAGCTTACAAGGAGAAATGAATGAAAATTAAACAGGTATTTGATGGAGTTTTTAAAACAATTTTTTGGCTGTGGAATTTGACTTTTTTATCGATTGTTTACTTGGGAATCTTGCCGATTATCGGAGTGCCATTAATTATGGCGACAATCGATGGCAGCATCCCCTTAGAGTTTTCTTTGACGATGGCAGCTACGATTGCAGTACCCACTGTATGTACTGTAATAGGAGCTAGGCGTTTTAGCAAGCAACCCCTACAGCTAATGCGTTGGTTTTACGGCGTAGAAGCACCGCTATTTTTGCTGTGTTTGCTCCGCTTGTTCCTGCTGCGAGAACTAACTCCAGCTAGTTCTCAAATCATCGCTACTATTGCTTTGTGCATTGCAGCATTTTCAGTGGAAATGCTGTACGGCTATCTGGGTAGAAAAGAAAATGTTCAAAATATTTTCGATTCCCAGAATTCCCATAATAAACAGCCTCATTTTTTCAGTTTAATTGGAGAAAAGCGAAGTGCGTGGCTGCAATTAGGATGTCACACTTTAATGGTAGTAGTTGGCATTTTGGCGGCAATATTGCTGATTTATTACGCTTTACCTGTGGCCTTGTATACAGTTTATGGATTCTTATTTTTCGTTCTTCAATTTTTCAAGTTTACATGGGTTTCACCATTTCTGGAGATGTTTAAATACGGGGCGTGGGTCTGGGCTTTAATTTGGATACCGCTATCCTTTATATTGTTTGGTTTAACCTGTAGCTTGTTCGTTGTCATGCCTTCGCTGTACGGCTTTCTCTACATTCATTCCGGGCGGAAAATATGGCATAGTTTTGCTGCACAATACGGGAAAAATAAAGCGCTAATCGGAAGTTTGGGAGTCATAGCAGCTTGGCTGGCTATTTTCTCCGCTTTGCAGCAGCAGCCACAAGTGGCAGCACTAAAAATGCTGGCGACTCCCCCTGCAAACGACACGGTTCGCCAAACTTTATTAGCCAAGTCTGATATGATTCGATCCGGCTTAGTCAATGCTTATTTGTCCCCTTACCGCTACCTCAGCACTGTGGGAGAAAACAACCACATTTATGAGATATACAAAAATAGTTTGAATTTGCCTGACGGAGTGGCTCAAACTGTGCAGAACAGCTATAATGTTTTAATGTCGCCGTTTTTGTATCAAGGCTCTAGTGCTGATGTGGAAAAAGCAGAAAAACTCTACGGAGAATTCTTCGATACGGAACTGCAAAAAGGCGACACCGAAGCAGTAAAACACGCGGTACAGTCAACCTCAAACCAGGAAGAAGCTAAAGCTGGTTTGCTGAATGTCAGTGAGAAAAAAGTGTGGTTGCAGTCGCAAGAAGTGACAGTGAAAGAAAACGGCGACTGGGCTGAGGTTCAACTCTACGAAGTTTACAAAAATCAAACGCCGAACTTGCAAGAAGTATTCTACTACTTTTCGCTGCCGGAAAGCGCCGCAGTTACAGGAGTTTGGCTGGGAGACACTGGCGATTTAAACAAACGTTTTGTATTTACGGTATCGCCTAGAGGTGCCGCCCAGCAAGTCTACAATCAACAGGTAGCAGAAAGAGTAGATCCGGCTTTGTTAGAACAAATTGGCCCCAAACAATACCGCTTGCGGGCTTTTCCAATTCCGGTAAAACGAGAATTCACCCAAACAGACGGGCCAACGGAAATGCACCTGTGGCTTACTTACAAAGTCATGCGGCAGCCGCAGGGTTGGGCTATGCCTGTTTTGGCTGAAAAACGCAACATTTTTTGGAACCAAAATACTCGCCGCACGATCGCCGGAAAAGAGGTAAAATACAGCGGGAAAGAAGCAAGAGAAACTTGGCTGCCACCCTTTTTACCCGCAGTCGCACAGCAACCTCTAACAGCGCAGCAGGCGATTCTACCGGGAGGAAATATCATTTCTGCTAAGCCGCTGGCTGATGCCAATTACTCGCTACCCCAAGGCAAAAAATTTGCAGTTATTCTGGATACTTCCCGCAGCATGGCGGCGGAAAGTAAGGAAGTAAAAGAGACTTTTGAATGGTTAAAAGCTAATGCTGCAGGCAAAAATGGTGTTGATTTGTATGTCGCCAGCGCTGCGGGAATGCCACCTAAGTTTGTGGAAGATGTACGCAATTTCGATGCCGCAAAGGTGACGTTTTACGGTACAATCCAGCTCAAAGATATGCTGCAACAGTTTGCACAGTTACGGGGCGATAAAAGTTACGATACTGTATTTGTGGTGAGCGATCGCCATAGTTACGAATTGTCGGACGATCGCAAACCTAAACTTTCCATCTCTGCACCCCTATGGACAGTGCATTTGGGAGGTTTGCCCCCCGGCTACGACGACGCAACTTTAAAGGTGATTCAAGATAGCGGCGGTGGAGTTGCTACGGATATGAAAGAGGCGATGCAGCGAGTAGCAACCACAGCAGCTTCCGGCCCATCTACAGTTAGCGTTGTTGACGGCTATGCTTGGAGTTATGCCAAAACCCCGCAGTCGAAAAAAACCGCCAAATCGGCGGCAGTCGCAGATCCGAAAAATGCCGGAAATGAAGGCTTTAAACCGATTGCTGCGCGACAGTTGATAACTGCACTTAGCAAGCAGAAAAGTTCAAATCAACTGACGCAACTGGATGCGATGCACGCCGTAGCTAAAAATTTCCAAGTGGTGACGCCTTATTCTTCAATGATTGTGTTAGTTAATGACGCGCAAAGGGAGCAGCTAAAAGCAGCGGAAGCTAAGAGCGATCGATTTGAACGCGAGGTAGAATCGGGTAAGGAGGAGTTGAGTAAGCCGAATAATCCTCTGAATGTTTCGGGGGTTCCTGAACCGGAAGAATGGCTGCTTTTGGGGGTTGGTGCGATCGGGCTTTTGGTGGTTTTCCTCCGTCAGCGGGGTGCGAAAACGGTAGGTTGAAATTTAATCCGGGTTGGCTACTCCCTCAATGTTTCGGCGGTTGAAACCGCTACTACAAAAACAAAGTCTGCCTCCGCAGACTAACAGAGTGAGGGGGTATTTAAGCCGGACTTGATATCACATATTAATCTACAGTCGTCTTGAGACGACTTTAGCTATGAGACAGGGGTTTAAACCCCTGTCGGACTTAACGAATAACGAATAACTAATCTATGTCCACAAAAACGCGATCGCCCTCAATCTTTACCGGATAAGATTCCAGGGAATCGCTGGGTGCATTCAAACATTTACCAGTATCTAATTTGTACTGATACTTATGAAACGGACAGGTAATGATGCCGCTGCTTACCTTACCCATGTCGATCGGATATTCTAAATGAGTGCAAGCATTACGGTAACAAGTGACATTCATGCCTTGACGATTCAAAATCACTGAGGTTTCGTCAACTTTTACCTTCAACACACCCCATTCGGGAACTTGATTTACTGCTGTTATCTCTACCCACATAAAATATTTTTTCTCCGAAAAAACCTGACCTTGACTTACGCAGAACCTAATTATTTAGGGTGTGGATTGCGAACTTACTGCTATCCGTAGCGTGTCAAACCACTTTTTGCCTTAAGTCCTGATTATCTTACTCCAGCTTCCCCCTAGGGATGAATCTGACTCAAAATCACCCGCAACCGATCGTAATCATCCTTCAGCAAAACACTCAAACTTCTCCCCGCTTCCACCAACCAAGATCGATCGCGCATCCGCAACTGATAAATCTCCCGAATCGCCGCCGCCGTCAGCGCCTCCACCGGCGCATTAGCCACCCCCAGCAGTGTCCTCAAAAAATCCAACTGCACGGTAAAATCAATCACCTCATCCGGTTCGCAGCGATAAACCGCCTGGTGAATTTGCGGCGGGCGCGGCGGCAAATACTGATAAATTTTACCCCTTGATGGGCCGTGACCGTTCAACCTTTCCGGCGCAGCCTCATACCCAACAATCGCCACTCGAAACTCGGTTTTGAGCATCGCAAAAATCTGCGGTTGTTCTTCCCGCAACTCTTCCAGCGACAAACCCAAAGCGCGAGCTCTGTGCACCGAGTCGATCGGGCTAGTCGTAGCGTAATAAACGACGCCGTAAATTTGATTTTTCGACTCTTCATCCTCGGCCTTCACCCAACTCCCAAAAGGCGGCATCACGGGAAAGCTTAAGTCTTCCGGTTCCAAACATTGAGCCAGAAACTCTGAAGTTGCCGTCTCGATCACCTCAGCAATGCGATCGGGATGGCGCTCTTTTATAGCAAATTGGGGTAAAGGTAAACGCATAGTTTTAGTGATTAGTCATTAGTCATCAGTTATCAGTCATTAGTCATTAGTCAAGGGTTTTCATTGAGTAGCCTGGTTTTGGGTACTTTACCAATTACAAATTACAGATTACCCATTACCAATGACTAATGACCGCTGACTATTTCGCGCGGCCAGCCGTAGCATCGACAAGTTCCAACTGCGACAGGCGGAACGTAATCAGCTTGTCCCAATTCCCGCCTTCAAACAGTACCGCGACCTTTCCGTCGCTAACTCGCTGGACTTGTCCTTGAAAGGCGTAGTAAATCTCACCCTTATCTTTAACTCGAACTGCCGAACCTGGAAAAATCATAATTGTTTGAATGTTAAGTTTGCTCTTTATAGCTTACCGTTTATCGTTTCTAGTTCCCAAGCAGAGCCTGAGAACTAGGCAAATCTTCGTCAACCGGAAGACGCGAGGCAAAGCCTCGGAACGAGAGTTTGTTAGGCTAAGGCTGCTACGGAAACTTTACCGGCAATGCGGCCCGCGATCGCCCGCAACTCCCTAGCTGAAGCAGAACCCGGTTGCCCCACCACGATCGGCACCCCCGAATCGCCACCTTCCCGCAAGGGTATTTCCAGCGGAATGCGGCCTAAAAGCGGCACTCCCAACTCAGCAGCAGTCTTTTCCCCGCCACCAGAACCGAAAATATCGTATTGCTTGTCAGGCATATCCGGCGGCACAAAATAGCTCATGTTTTCCACAATTCCCAATACCGACACTCCCAACTGCTGGAACATCTTTAACCCCTTGCGGGAGTCCAACAAAGCCACAGTCTGCGGCGTCGTCACGATCACCACACCAGCCATCGGCACCGCTTGCGCCATTGTCAACTGCGCGTCTCCAGTACCCGGAGGCATATCGACAATCAGATAGTCTAAATCGCCCCAATTCACCTGATAGAGGAACTGTCGGATGATCCCGTTCAACATCGGGCCGCGCCAAATGACGGGCTGGTCTTTGTCAATTAAAAATGCCATCGACACTAATTTGACGCCGTAGTTGAAGGCGGGTTCGAGGCTTTCCCCGCTTTTCCCGTCCCTAACCATCACTTTCGCGTCCCCCAGACCCAACATATTTGGGTCGTTGGGTCCATAGATATCCGCATCCAGCAAACCCACCTTAGCGCCGGTTTGCGCCAGCGCTACTGCCACATTTACCGCCACCGTGCTTTTGCCGACGCCACCTTTGCCGCTGGAAATTGCGATAATATTTTTAACGCCTTCAATGCCTTGGCGATCGACGACTCCCTTTTGCTGCGGCGTCTCGGCTGTCACCTCCACCGCCACTTTTTCGACTCCTGGCAACTGTTTGACCGCTTTTTGGCAATCTTCGACAATAAATTCTCGCAGCGGGCAAGCAGGCGTTGTCAGCACTAAAGTAAAACTGACGACACCGCCGTCAATTTTTATGTTACGAATCATGTTCAATTCCACCAAACTCTTTTGCAGTTCGGGGTCTTGCACGGGTCGCAGGATTTCTAAGACTGAACTAACATCGAGTGTATTGGGCATTGTGTTCTCCACCATAGCTCTGCAATTGGGTTAGCGAATTTTTGATCGCAGGTTTAAGTATATTTTTATTGCTATTTTTTAATGTAACTTCATAGCGATCATTTGCAGACCTACGGTGGCATAATTACATGACGACTGGATTTGGGATTCATCGCCCATCTAAAACTCAAATCTGACAACAGAAAATTTTATGACAGTTTCTACAACACTTAAAACCGCCACTTCCCCGTTTTTGCCGCCGGCTGACTCTAGAGCTAGAGTCAGCCAATTTATGAAAAGCCTACAAGACGAAATTTGTCAATCCCTCGAACAACTCGATGGCGTTGGCAAATTTAAGGAGGACTCTTGGGAACGCTCCGAAGGTGGCGGCGGACGTTCTCGCGTCATGCGCGAAGGCAATGTTTTTGAACAAGGGGGAGTCAATTTTTCCCAAGTGTGGGGCGAAAGTTTGCCGGCTTTGATTCTGGCAAAGCACCCAGAAGCTGCAGGTCACGATTTCTATGCAACGGGCACTTCTATGGTGCTGCACCCCCGCAATCCCTACTTGCCTACGGTTCACCTAAATTACCGCTATTTTGAGGCTGGGCCGATTTGGTGGTTTGGTGGCGGTGTGGATTTGACTCCTTATTACCCGTTGGCTGAGGATGCAGCTCATTTTCACAAAACTTTGAAAGCAGCTTGCGATCGCCACCATCCCGGATATTATCCGACATTTAAACTCTGGTGCGACGAATATTTCTACCTGCCTCACCGCCAAGAAACCCGCGGCGTGGGCGGTCTGTTTTTTGACTATCAAAGCGCTCAAGGCGCGCTTTACCGCGACCATCATGTCAAAGGCAAGGCCGCTGAGTGCAGCAACAACATCGGCGTGCCGGAACCTAGGACTTGGGAGTCGCTCTTCGCCTTTGTACAGGACTGCGGTCGGGCATTTTTGCCGGCTTACACCCCCATAATTGAAAAGCACCGATCGAAAGAATACGGCGATCGCGAGCGTAATTTCCAACTTTACCGCCGCGGCCGTTACGTTGAATTTAACTTGGTGTACGATCGAGGCACGACCTTTGGTTTGCAGACCAACGGACGCACCGAATCGATTCTCATGTCCCTGCCACCTTTGGTACGCTGGGAATACTGTTACGAGCCAGAACCCAACTCTCCCGAAGCCGAACTCTACTCGAAGTTCTTAAAACCGCAAGATTGGGCGAATTGGATGCCTCAGCAGTCACCGACCTGAGTTAAACTACTGGGACAGTAACCACCGCGATAGATAATAAATTTGAGGGAAGGGTCAGTGATTCATATTGATCAAAAAACCCACACGCTTCAAGACGGTACAACAGTTATCGTCTTAGCACCGACAGGACGGTTGGACATCACTACAGCTTGGCAATTCCGCCTCAAGTTGCAAGAGTGTATTTCCAAACTTAGCCGCCATGTTGTAGTGAATCTTGGTCAGGTTAACTTTATCGATAGCTCTGGCCTGACCTCACTTGTAGCAGGTATGCGGGATGCGGATAAAGTTAAGGGAAGTTTTCGCATTTGCAATGTTCATCCCGAAGCCAAACTGGTGTTTGAAGTCACCATGATGGATTCTGTGTTTGAAATCTTTGAAACGGAAGAAGAAGCTCTAGAGGGGGTGCCGCGCGCAAGTTGACCACTCCCGCTTGCATCGGTTGCGGTGTAAGCGCAATTTAAGCTTGAGGCTCACAAAATGCGCCGGAACCCTGCACAAGAACAGGAAGCAGGTAAATTCTTGCCAGCTTCCTTATGCTTTCTTCCTTTCTTGAGAGGTTGAGAGGTTCACCAAAACACTAAAGTAGAAGAATAGGTCAAGGTAAAGTCTTGCCTTCTATCCTAGATAGCTAAATCTTTCTTCCTTGTTTCTTGTTGCTTCTTGCTTCAAACCAATATCTCAGCAGCAAAATCCTGACGCTTGACAAATCTAAAAGGGCCCATTAAAGCTCCCCAGATAGCCTTGCCTGTCGTGGGGCTTATTCCTTTGTCGTAGCTGAGAAATTCCTCGCCTGCGGCTTCAAATCCCAAGTCTACTTGGTAATTTTGCCCCCCGTAGGCAAAGCCGCAGCGAGTGCCCTCCGGCAAAGATGCGCGAAAGCGATAGCTGTTTGAGGCTAAATTTTCCACTGCAACCGACAGGGTGCAGCCGGGGAGGAGTTGGATTTGCTCCTTCGTTAGCTTTCCAAGCAAGTCGGGGTTGCAACCGGCTCCTTTGACGGCTGTAATGTCGTTGAACATATAATACTGAGCTTCAATCAGTCCTGGCGCTATCTGTGAGTGCCTCAGTTGCACGATGCGGGGGCGGTATGGCTTGTCTAATTCCAGAATGTTGGCTTGTTCGGCAAACAGGGCAATGCTGGGTTCAGAAAATAAAGGAACGGGTAGTGGTCTTTGCCACATACGAAGGTGGACGTACCACGCCGGCTCTGCTAGCGCTTGTTCCCGGTTGTCAAATTCGCCCGCCATGTACTGGGCTAAAGCTATTAATTCAGGAGAAATTGTCATGTTTTTTTGATTTTTCACGATCTGGGTTGACAAGAAAAAGTTATTGTGATATGTAAGACCATATCAAGGCTGGGCAAGTCAGAAGATTAGATTTATGAGCGATCCCAGCTAAGCTATGATTGTAAAGATACTGGGGTTTTTCCGTCCTATTGCGACATATTAATTGTTGCTGCCGATCGCGCGTAAAATCTTTTTGATAAAATTTTGTCTCGCAAGGAGGCGGCAACGCTTAAAAAACTGGCAATTTTTGTCAGCCAGATCGCAGATAGACTCCCCGACTTTACTCACGCCGCGCTGGCACGCCCGCTACGGCAAAATTATTTATCTATAAGACTCAGGTGAACAATAACCGTACTGTTTCAGATACTAAGCGAAGTTTCTATACGATTCACACTCGACCGATCAACTCAATTTACCGTCGAGTGGTGGAAGAGTTGATGGTAGAAATGCACTTGCTTTCGGCGAATGCCGATTTTCAATACGACCCGATTTATGCTTTGGGTGTAGTGACAGCTTTCGATCGATTCATGCTTGGGTACGCCCCAGAAGCAGACAGAGTTTCGATTTTTAACGCTTTGTGCAAGTCCCTAGAAGACGATCCAGAGCGCTACAAGCAAGACGCTCAGCGATTGGAAAGCTTGGCAGATAGACTTTCCGGGCAAGAGTTGCTCTCGTGGCTCGATCGCTCTACCAGCTTTGAAGATACAGCGGATTTGCAAGCGTCTTTAGGGGCGATCGCCAGCAACCCTCAATTTAAGTACAGCCGCTTGTTCGCGATCGGTTTGTTCTCGCTGTTAGAAAAAGCTGACTCTAACTTGGTAAAAGACCAAGAAACGCGAAACGACGCGATCGCTAAAGTCAGTGCGGCCTTGCACTTGCCAGAAGACAAAGTTAGCAAAGATTTAGATTTGTACCGCAGCAATTTGGAAAAAATGGCTCAAGCACGAATAGTGCTTCAAGATGTCATCCAAGCGGAACGGAAAAAACGCGAAAAGCGAGAGACAAAAGTTACTGTCGGTCCTTCGGCTGAGTCTTCTGACAGCAGCAATTAATCGTTTGAAGGAAGAAGGAAGTTCGGCAACGGATTCTATGACGGATGTAACCGATTTCAGGAACAAGGAAGAGGGAGTTTTTTATTTTTTACATAAAATAGAAAACTCTTAAATTTTAATTTTTTGTTCTTGAATTATGGCTTCTGCCTTCAGATGAATCTTACTGGCTCAGAAACTAAAAATCCCGCTTTCTGAATTGAGCGGGATCGACTTAACCATAAATAGAGCTTTTGGGGTCGTACTAAGGCTGTGGCTCAAAATTAGTGGCGTTAGCTTGCAGCCAAGTGCTTAGCTGTGAAAGAACTTCATTTCCCGAAGACTTGCCCAAAGCTGTTGGGTTTGGGGTGTCGGGCCTGTCCAAGTTGCGGGCGATCGCTGCGTTGACTTCTTTGGAAATCAAATCGTGAAGTTGCTCTTTAGCCCTAGCCCTTTGAAAGTGAGCTCCCTCTTCCGTCGTAGCGTACAGAGGTGGCAGCCTATTTAAAGCATAAGCTGCAATATCTCCCACATCCAGACTAAGGTCGCTCGTCGCTTCAATTTCGGCCACCCTAGCGATCGCATCGCTGAGTACCAACTCTTCCATCACGTTGATGAACTGTTTGCGTGGCAGAACTACAACTTCGCCAGTCAACAAAGAGCCCATCAGACGATCGAGAGCCATGTACTCTTCGATCGACAATTCCGAAGCCGTATTGCAGATCCGTCCCACCTCAGCTTCCATTGACGGCGTTAAATAGCCATCCTGCAAAGCCTGTTCAACAATTTTTTCAATACTCATATATGCGTCCCCGCTCAACGGCATCATCAATAAAGTTTTGTGAAGACGCGATTTTTAGCGTCTTGAGATTCGAGTTTTGAGAGTTGAGTTGAGAAATTTTATACAAATCCTAACTCAATACTGATCACCCATCACAGTTATCTGCACACCCTAGCCACAAACTTACCCCATAATTGACTGATAAATCCGTCAAAACCTGTAAAAACTCCTACTCAACTCCCTGAAGCCGCCAAGGTACAGGATCGACGGACTGCCCATGCACGTAAAGTCCCCAGTGCAAGTGAGGGCCTGTGGAAGCCCCTGTTGACCCCAGAGCACCGATTACTTGACCGGCTTTCACGACATCGCCTTCCTTGACATCAATCCGGCTGAGGTGCATCAAAATACTTGCTACCCCCTGACCGTGGTCGAGACCAACGACATTCCCGTGGATTTTGAAGCCTTGAGATTCGCGTCCCACTAGAGACACCCGGCCTGCTGCTGGTGCGACTACAGGGGAACCGTAAGCACCCGCGTAATCCACGCCGCGGTGGTAGTAGTCTTGAGCAAATACCCCATTATAATAGCGTCGCACCCCGTAAATAGTGGTAATTTCGCCGGAGTTGGGGCGCAACAATTTGCCGTCCCAAAATTTTTGGGGTGTCACCAGTGCTTTAAATGCGTCTACCCGATCGAATTCGGCATCTGTACCTTCCTCGTCTTTCCCAGGCGGAAGCCAGATGGATTGGGTGGGAAAATCTCGACCGCGCACTTGCACGCTCAACTTCTGCACTTGTCCATCACCTGCGACTTGAAGAAGGCGGGCACCGGGTTTCTCTACCGGCGTCGTCGGCAGCAGAGCCCGAAAGCGACCGTTGCCGATCGAAAACGCGGGGTAGTTTTTTTGCTGTAGAGAAACTGTTGGAGTTTCCCCGCCGTTACCGTCAACCTGAATCATTACTGACAGCGTATCTCCCAGTTGGGGATTTGTCGGCGTCACAACTACCTGCAAAGCTTGCACCGGCAGGGCAAAACTCAGAAAGCCAGCAACAATTCCCCCGATCGAACTGGCGGTTAGCTTGTTTGCTTTCAACTGCCCCCACCGCAAAATCCGACCTGTAATTATTTCCGTACTTAGCGCACAGTTGTCTCGATTCACAGTCATTACCATCACTAGCTGTCCTTAACCTTTGTCTCGCTGATATATTTTTAATATCTAGACTAACTATACCAATCCGCAATGATTCGAGAGAAACAGCCGTAGGTAAAAAGCTTGGTCAAATATCTGGAGATGAGAGACTAACTTAAATAAATACTTAACTTGAGGTGATAAGAATAATAAAAATTTCCGTAGAACCGGGAGGAAAGCCCGATTGAGCCAGACGCTCACACTACCGTTTCCACCCTAGCTACTATTGCATAACTTTCAACCATTGCTATTAGTTATAGTTCACGGCGCTACAACATAATTATTTTTAACTCCTCTACTTTTAAATCAATTCTTTTTTGGCAATAAGTTTATTTGCCGAGAACCTTCTTCAAATTCTCTAGTTATTGTAGCCTGTTTTGGGCAATACAGTATTTATTCCCTATTTTAAAATCTCCCCTCTAAAATGGTATGAGATAAAAATTGAGAATGGCTATAATCAATCACCTAAATTTATAGGGATTCAAAGGTAGCGGTGAAACCATTTAAGGTTAAGCATTCTTCCATAAATTCCTCTACATCATTGACATCCTCAAGCTGATATTCCATGATGCGTTGAGCATCGCCTTTCATCTTTTTGGAAGAAAGAGGTGTGGCAGGATATTTGGCAGCGATCGCTTTGAAAGCTTTGGAATGAGTATCCCAGCTTGCAGCAGAACATTTTATGATTAAAAGCCACATAATTAAATTCCTCCTTGTGTTTGGTTGATTAATAGTCTGACACGAGTAACACTTAGGTCGATAATGCCGAAAAATCAAGGGATTCTGTGGTTTGGAAAAAAGCTAAAAGCCGAGCCACTATGTGAGCAACACCACCCTTAACATTAGACTCAACATTCAAAGGCATCACCGGATCATGGAGTGATAAGCGTAACAGAAACCAGCCGGATTCGCTAGGTGACGTGCAGGAAATTCGCAGACCTTCGTAGTTATTGGGAACTATTTTCCAGTCTGCTTGCGTTGAGACAAATTGTTGCAGTTGTTCAATAACGCGCTCGCCGTAAGCCTTGAAATCATCTACACCAAGTTTAATCCGAAATTCTGCACTTTCTTCGGGTTCTTTTAAATTCGCAATTAAATCTGGCAAAGATTGGTTTGCTAACTTGGATTTAGCCAATTTAATCAATAATTTGCTGACTAAATAAGCGCCATCATCCAGAAAGTAATTTTCTTTCAAAGCTCCATGTCCCGAGGTTTCAATCGCCAGCCATGATTCCTGTCCGGCTTCATTGAGGCGAATCGACTCGTCAATCACATTTTTGTAGCCGCGTTTAAAGCGATGGTGAATCCCTTTTAAATCTTGTTCGATGAATTGTGTCAAGCCATCGGAGGTGATAGAATCAGTAACAATGGTAGAGCCTGGGTGTTCTTGTAATACGATCGCAGAAATCAACGCAATTAAGCGATTGCGATTTACTTCTTTGCCAACTTGATCGACAGCCGCACTGCGATCGACATCGGTATCAAAAATAATCCCAAAATCAGCTTGGTGTTCAATTACCGCTTGACAAATCGACTGCATTGCCTGTTTATCTTCGGGATTTGGCACATGATTGGGGAAAGTACCATCGGGTTCTAAAAACTGACTGCCCGTGGTGTCTGCACCTAAAGGTTTTAAGACTTTATCAACATAAAAACCGCCAGCACCGTTGCCTGCATCCACAACAATTTTTAGTCCTGTTAGTGGTTCCTCAAAATTATCGGGATGATTGACTGATTCCCTAATTTTTGTAACAAATTGGTTAGCATAAACTGAGATGAAATCATGCTTTGTAATCTTACCGGGCGATGAGGCTGGCTGAAAGTAATTGCTTTGGGCTAGTGTTAAGATATCTGTAATATCCTGCTTTTGTAACCCTCCTTTGGGAGTGAAAAACTTTAAACCATTTCGATTAAATGGCAAATGGCTAGCTGTGAGCATAATCGCGCCGTCGCAATCAAAACCAGGGGTAATGGTACTCATAAACATGGCGGGGGTTGAGGCCATTTTAAAGTCGTACACGGTTGCACCAACTGAGGCGATTCCCTCCATGACTGCTTGCATTAAGGTTGGTCCTGATAGGCGACTGTCACGCCCGATCGCGATCGTTAATTCTGAAGCTGGTTTATTGACTTTTTGCACCAGCCAACTGACAAAGGATTTACCTAAGATTGTCGCAATTTCGGGCGTTAGGTTGACTTTTTCATTGGGAACGCCTTCGAGGGCGATACCGCGAATGTCTGATCCATTTTGAAGTTTTGTCCAGTTGAAGTTTTGCATAATAATTGATGGTAAGTAAAAAGATCGGAGTCGGCGGTTGAAACCGATCATACAAAGTTTTGTCTGTGGCTAGACGGTTCGACTCAGCTTCGCCGAACGTCCTGCGCAGACTAAGAAATCAACAGGGGAGAAATTTGGGATTTGGTATTATTAGTCATTAGGGTGACAGAGTTTTTCAATTCAATCAGCTAATCGGCATTTAAGTTGTATTTAAAGAAACAATCCCAGTCTTGTGGGTGGGATTTCAGCAACGCCCAAAATATCCAATTGAAATGTTGAACCGCTTACTGGGAATTTTGGCTCCATCACCGCTAAAATTAAGCTCTAATTCCTTAGTCGCGTTCAACGCTGTAAATTGCCTGCAAGCGGAACTCACCATGAGGGGGAACTTCCACAATATCTGTAGCTGCATTGGTCGTTTCTACGCACAGCAAACGCTGATAATCTTCATCCTCAAGATCTGCCATATTTGCAGAAATTGTCACCCAGGGATTCCACACTACGACGGATTTACTACCCGATGATTTAATGCGAATCCGACGATTGAGGGCCCTATCGTCAATGACTAATTCATTGGTGACATCGAGATAAATGCGATCGACTTCACCTGTTACTACAACTGCACCCACTTGAGTTTTTTCGACACCACCATCCGCTTTATCAAGATAGTGGCTATTTTCTAAACCTAAAACCTGCACACGGTTGATATCCCCGACTTGGAAATAGGTGTGGAAAGCTTGCGTGAGGGGAAATGCTTTGTCGCCTAGATTGCGGGTGATTAATTCTACCGTGAGGGTGGTGCCAATCGTAATTGCGATCGCCAGTTCAAAGGCTTGGGGCCAAATTGCTCTAGTTTCATCGGTATCCTTGAGTCCTAGAGTGACTTTGGTGGCGCCGTCTGGGGTTGTGGCGGTGTCTAGCACATTCCAGAGGCGATTCCGCACAAACCCATGACTCGGACGCCCCAAGCCATCGGGATCTGGGCCAAACCAGGGCCAACAGATGGGTATACCGCCTTTGATGGCTTTCCCTTCGGCGTAGTAGGCTTTTTCGCTGACGAACATCAAGTCTGTGGCTTCGGTGGCTGGTTGAAAGGAGAGAACTTGACCGGAATACACAGAAATTAAGGCTTTGGCTTGACCGTTGTCGATGTGAATCATCGGGAAACCACCGTTTCCGGTGGCGAAGGTGAGGTTCCCGGCAATGCCGTAGTCTGTGTTTAATTGGTCAATACTCATGCTGTTGGCTTGGTGAATTGCTTTACAATTATCCGATATTATGGTTTCTAGATTGATTATCTTGTTGGGTTTGAGGGGGGAAGGTGCGATCGACACAACGATGCCCTCCGACAAACAGATTGGAAGTGCCAACCGATCGCGAGGGGATGTGCGATCGAACCCGCCGACGCACCTTGCTGAGTTCTTCGTAAGCAAGCCGATCGCGTTTAGCAGCGAGCTCGTTAAGGATGGGATGCCCCGATCGCCAGCTTCCCGCCCAACTATGAATCAGCAGCAACGGCTTACCTGTGCAACCTCGAAGGTAGTCCATTTCACCAGCCATTCGGTCTCCCGTTGAGCCATTGGGTTAAATTCACTTGAGCCGATAGACTTTCATGCGCCCCACTTCACAACTCCTGACGAGTCGGACGGATGATCATTTCGTTGACATCCACATCACCGGGTTGCTCGATGGCATAGGCAATCGCCCGGGCGATCGCATCGGCATCAATGGCGACTGAATACAACTGATTCACCCCTGATGCCGTATCACCATGAGTGATGGTACTGGTCAACTCAGTCGCAACCGCACCGGGTGAAATGTTGGTAGAACGAATTTCACCGTTTGACTCCAGGCGCAGCCCTTCGGAAATCGCTCGCACGGCATACTTGGTAGCACAGTAAACTGCCCCCGCCGGAAATACTTTATGTCCTGCAACAGACGACAAGTTGATTACGTGCCCCGACTTCTGTTGGCGCATAGTGGGCAGCACTGCTGCGATACCGTAAAGTACGCCTTTAATGTTGACATCAATCATTTGATCCCACTCATCGACCTTAATCTGGTCAAGGGGAGACAGTGGCATTAAACCCGCATTATTGACCAGCACATCAATGCGCCCATAGGTTTCCAACGTTGCGTCAGCCAATGCTTGCACCTGGGCGCGATCGGCAACATCGGTGACTCGATAGGCAACTGTGCCACCTGTTTTTTCGATTGCAGCCACCAAGTCCTTGAGTCTATCTTCGCGGCGGGCACCAAGCATGAGTTTGGCTCCGCTGGCAGCTAAACGATGAGCGGTGGCTTCACCTAAACCGCTACTTGCTCCTGTAATGATGACAACCTTGTTTTGAATCTCAGACATATTCACTCCTGTTAATTGATTAAATCTGCTCACCTAAAACCGATCGCCAATCCGCTTAATTACCAAGCGCGATCGTATTGAATAGGAGCAGGCACGGATTGACGTAGTTGCTTCGCAGCCCGCATCGGCCAATAAGGATCGCGCAGCATTTCTCTAGCAAGTAATACCATATCTGCTTGACCTGTACGGATGATGTGATCGGCCTGCGCGGGTGCAGTAATCATACCAACTGCTCCGGTGGCGATGTTCGCGGAGCGTCGAATGCGATCGGCAAAGGTAGTTTGATAACCTGCACCCGTCGGAATCTTTTCACCCGGTACAATTGCGCCTGAAGAACAATCGATTAAATCAACGCCCAGTGACTTTAATTTATAACTGAGTACAATACTTTGTTCAATGTCCCAACCATTTGGAACCCAATCGGTTGCAGAGATGCGAACCCAAAGCGGTGTTTTATCCGGCAAAACATTTCGCACCGCTTCTACGACTTCACATAAAAACCGGATGCGATTCTCAAAAGTGCCACCATAGTCATCAGTCCGTTGATTGCTCAAGGGAGACATAAATTCATGCAGTAGGTAGCCGTGAGCGGCATGAATCTCGATTACGTCAAATCCGGCTGCGAGAGCGCGTTGAGCTGCGTTGACAAAGGATGCCGTCAACTTTTGAATGTCTTCGATACTCAGAGCGAGCGGGGCGGGGCTATCGGGTTCAAATGGAATGGCGCTAGGGGCGATCGAAGTCCATCCTCCTTGAGATTCCGAAAGCACATCGCCGCCATCCCACGGAAGTGCTGTACTGGCTTTTCGACCTGCATGAGCAAGTTGAATTCCCGCAACCGCGCCGTTGCGGTGAATTAACTCGACGATTCGCGCCAACATTTCAATGTGAGCATCTTGCCACATTCCCAAATCTTGCGGCGTAATTCGTCCTTCAGGCTCGACTGCTGCTGCTTCAGTCATCACCAGCCCTGCGCCTCCTACGGCTCGACTGACGAGATGAACCAAATGCCAATCATTCGCGAATCCATCAACGCTTGAATATTGACACATGGGAGAAACTGCAATGCGATTTCGGAATGTAACACCGCGTTGATCCAATGGCTCAAATAAATGCGACATGGTTGTAAACCCTTGATTTATAAAGTGTACAGATGTCAAGCACAGACTTTCTTTACACTGGGAAGTTGACTGACCTCATTCCACCAAGTCCGCAGCTTTGAAGTTCGCGCGATCGTTGCTTCGTACTCTGGGGTTTGCGATAGGTAGGTGAAGGCGGGAATTAGGTAGAAATCGGCAATGCTCAGTTCGTGACCGAGCTCATACGGGTGTCCAGCAGTTAGGGAGTCGATCGCCTCTAGCGCAGTCTTTACAGGCGCTACTGCAGCTTTCACCTACTCCTCGTCAGTTTGACTTTCCTGGCTGGACACAATCAGACGTTCAATGGCAATTGACTCGATCGCGAGTGCATAGAGATGGCTGTGCATTATCCCCATAATCTGGGGCATCCGAGGGCTTGTCACTATAGAGTTTAAATATCTCAACTGAGTGGGTTTTTGAGGAATAAAATCACAGTTTAGGCTTGGGAGTCCGAAAGTAACAATAACCCGTTAGAAGGAGATTAATTTCACAGCAGACAGTCTCGGAATTATTAGCTTCCAAAAGCAGCCCACCTTCGGATTTTTTAAATTCCGCCTTGTACTTTGGGACGAAACATTTTTTCAACAATATTTTTCCGCATAAAAACTGTTAATGGTTTTTCTATCAAAGAGTAGAATATACAACCGAAAACTACGGCGAACAATGCCAGTAGAGCCGGAGCAAAGAAACCGTCAAAATATTTTCCTAAATTCGCCTTTTGCAGAATTTTTGTACTTGCTGAAATCAGCGGCCCGTGGGTCAAAAATATCGAGTATGAGGCATCTCCCAAGAAAATTAAAAAAGCAGGAAGTTTTGGGGAATCCTTGAGGTCTATGGAAGTGGCAGCAATGATTAACAGAGCTGCTAGCACTGCAAAAGTAGTGACGCGCTCCAAGTCTGTGTTTCCCCATGCGACGAACATTCCTAAAATAACATATCCTACATTTGCTATGCCAAATAATATCCACCTGTACTTGCTGATCTTATTATTATATTTAATCACAATATAGGCAGCCAAGCAGCCCAAAACAAATTCTAGATTCATATTGCCAAATACTTGATTTAGCAAGAAAAAAGATTTGGGAAAGTTTATAAGTTTACAAAAATTTAAAATCGTTACCAATAACCAAGCCGAAAGTATAGGCGCAGAATGTTTGGGTTTCAGCCAAATAGCTATGCTGAATAATATATAAAAATATATTTCGTAAGTTAAAGTCCAACCTACATCCAGAATGGGCTTGTCCTTTTGAGGAATCAAGAGCAGCGACACAATTACCTGTCCCAAACTTAAATCTTTATTGTTAGCAAAACCGGGAATTACTAGAAAGAAACACAAAACTGTTAGAGTTATTATCCAGTAAATCGGGTAAATTCGCACGCCACGTTTGACTAAAAACGATTTTAACTGGTCTTTTTTACCGATCGCCGATCGGTGAACATACACCATGATGAAACCGCTCAATACAAAAAAGTAATCAACACCGCTCCACCCGGCCTGAAATAAATTAAAAAAAGTAACTTGATTTAATCTTTCAGCACTCATATCGTTGAGGTGAAACATTACCACTAAAACAGCCGCAATCCCTCGATAAACTTGCAAGAGGTTAAGCTTTTTGTGAGGAGTTGAACTCTGTGCCATGAGAAAATACCTGGGTCAAGGGTGGCCGTTGTGCTTGTTCCTCAACTATAGTCAACGCCCCAAACATAGTCAACACATTAGACACTATAATATAACTTTATACTTTTTTCATAAACTTGTGCAAGAAGACTTCCGACTGATCGTTGACTTAGTTCTAGTTCTCGCTGCTGCCGCAGCAGGAGGACTCTTTGCATCGCTATTGCGACAGCCGGTAATTCTCGGGTATCTCCTGGGAGGGATCGTAGTTGGGCCGGCAGGTTTGGGGCTGATTAAAGAATTAATTCAGGTAGACACCCTGGCTGAATTCGGGGTTGCCTTTCTGTTGTTTGCCTTGGGAGTGGAATTTTCTTTCGCCGAACTCCAGAAAGTTAAAACCATTAGTTTGGGCGGGGGGGGCTTGCAAATTGTGCTGACGATCGCCATTACTACTGGAATTTCCTTGGCTGTAGGCTGGGTAGAATCGCCCGCTCAAGGGGTGTTTTTAGGAGCGATTCTGTCGCTTTCCTCGACAGCAGTTGTACTCAAGTGCTTGATGGAGCGCAATGAATCCGGTACTTCCCACGGTCAAGTCATGCTGGGAATATTAGTAGTTCAAGATTTGGCTTTGGGGCTAATGCTAGCCGTTTTGCCGGCACTCAATCAGCCAGCAGAAGAGATCGGCATGACGGTAGCGTGGGCCCTGCTGCGGATCGGGTTATTTGCTATCGGTGCTGTAGGCGCGGGCATTTGGCTTGTACCGCAGTTGCTCCGCTACCTGGCGAAAACAGAAAGTCGGGAACTGTTTTTGCTGGGAGTTGTGGTTTTGGCTTTAGGGATTGCGCTGCTGACAGAATATTTGGGTTTTTCGATCGAGATGGGCGCATTTGTGGCGGGTTTAATGATTTCGGAGGTGGAATATGCCGACCAAACTCTAACTTATGTCGAGCCTTTGCGAGATATTTTTGCATCCTTATTTTTTGTCACCATCGGAATGTTAATCGACCCGGTGTTTCTCTGGAACCATCTAGAATTAATTCTGGGACTGGTATTTCTAGTATTTGTAGGCAAATTCTTGATCATCGCCCCGATCGTCCGACTATTTGGCTATCCCCTAAAAACAGCATTAATCACAGGTTTGGGCTTAGCTCAAATAGGAGAATTCTCTTTTGTACTCGCTAGTTCCGGTCAAGTTATGGGGCTGGTTTCGCGGGACGTTTACCTGTTAATTTTAGGCACGACAGCAGTCACCCTCGTGCTGACTCCGTTTGTGTTGAGAAGCGTGCCTCAGTTATTGAAATGGGCGGAAAATTTCGGGCCTTTACAGCGCTATTTTGACGAAACATCTCAACCTGTGGCAATAGCTGAAAGTTTGCCGGAACAAAATTATGTTGTGGTTTGCGGCTACGGGCGAGTCGGTAGAATTTTAGTCAAAATGCTGCAAAGCCGCAACTGTTCAGTTGTGGTTATCGACGAGTCAGAAAGTAGAATTCAAGATTGCAGAATGCAAGGAATTCCTTACATTTACGGGAATGCTGCCAGCTTGCACGTATTGGAAGCCGCCCGGGTGGAACGGGCAAAAGCAATGGCGATCGCCCTTCCCGATCCCATGAGCACTCGCTTGTGTCTGAAACGGGCTTTAGAATTAGTCCCGGATTTGGATATTGTGGTGTGCGCGAACCAAGATAAAGACATCGAACTGCTTTACCAACTGGGGGCCTGGGAAGTCGTGCAGCCGGAGTTTGAAGCCAGTTTAGAACTGTCTTCCCACTTGCTGGCTGGCATGGGGCTCTCGGCAATGGCGATCGGGCGAGATGTGCAGCAAATTCGCAGCAGCCGCTATCTGGAATTGCGGCCACCGCGCGAACCTTTGGCGGTTTCGCGGGATTTGAAAGTGGCGGTTCGAGATATGAACAGCGAGTGGTACAACTTGCCGTCGGGTTCTCCCATTGCCAGCATGACTCTGGAAGAAACTAACCTACGCCAGTTGACAGGGGTCAGTGTGATGGCGATCGTCCGCGAGAATGGCGAGGAAATTGATTATCCTAACGGGAAGACAGCTTTGCAGCCGGGCGATCGACTTTTTGTAGTAGGAGAACCGGAAGAACTCATCAGTTTTGAGTTGCTGGCGAAGGGGGAAGTTGCAGTGCCGCAAGGCGACAGTTCTTGCCAGTGGCTGAGGCTACCAGCAAAGAGCCCTTGGGCCGGCAAAAAACTGTCAGAGGTAGATGTGCTGACCCAGTACGGGGTGAAGGTGCGGGCGATCCGCCGGGAAGGGAAATTTACTCGCTGGCCCGACGGAACTACGAATTTGCAAGAAGGCGATCGTTTGCTGCTGTGTGGCGGCTTCTACGAGCTCGGCTTGATGCAGCGGACGGCATCACCACCGGTGCCGCAACCTGCTTTAAAGCTGCCTTTGGTCAAGGCCCAAGTCATCGAAAAGCTGTTTAGCGATTAGGGAAAGAAGAAGGAAGAAGGAAGAGGGAAGAAGGAAGAAGGAAGAGGGAAGAAGGAAGATTTGTTCCACTGTCTCCCTCTCCCAATCTCTCCGTCTCCATTCTCCCACTATCCCCCTCTCCGACTCTCCCCGTCTCCTCAGCCGTTGGGTTTGAGATAAGCAATTGCTGGCCGCGAGATCAGAATTTGTGTTTCTGAGGGATCGAGGAGGCAAATGCAGCTATTATCCTGCCAAAAAATTCTGCCCGCTAGTAAGTCGCCGGTAAGGAGTTTGATCTCCACCTGTTGTTTGTCTTTGATGTAGCTTTGTATTAAGCGAACGCTGGGCAATCCGGTTTCAAATTCAGACATAGTTCAGAAAAATATAGTCAAATATTACCTTAAACCATATTCTTCTGTTTATACCGTTTAACCCGTGCTGGCAGAATTACAAGCGCCTCTACCAGATGAGGTAGAAACCCCTTGGTGGCCAGTTTTCGACCGATATTCATTGAGCCATTGACATCAGCATTAATTAGATATCCCTGGGGAGTTACAAATATTATATGGGTTTATATTTCAATAGAAAGGACTATAAATTGCATAAAGTTTTATAATACTGGGAAATGGGTAATTTGGTCATCAAATTATCTAATCAGTTTTAACCAAAAGAGGTTTGTTTTTATGCCGATCGAGTTTGCGAAGTATCACGGACTGGGAAATGATTTTATTCTGATTGACAACCGCCACTCGTCAGAACCGGTGATCACGCCAGAACAAGCTGTGGATTTGTGCGATCGACATTTCGGGATTGGCGCAGACGGTGTGATATTTGCTCTTCCGGGGCAAAACGACACTGATTATACGATGCGGATTTTTAACTCCGATGGTTCGGAACCGGAAATGTGCGGCAACGGGATTCGCTGTTTGGCTAAGTTTATCGCCGATTTGGAAGGGTCAGAGGCGAAAACTCAGTACCGCATCCACACTCTGGCTGGTGTGATTACCCCGGAATTGCGATCGGACGGTCAAGTAAAGGTGGATATGGGAGTGCCCCGGCTGCTGGCTGCGGAAATTCCAACAACTTTGGCTGCTGCGGATGCCAAAGCTATAGATGTGCCGATCGAAGTTGCTGATAAATCTTGGTCTGTTACCTGTGTCAGCATGGGCAATCCTCACTGCATTACTTTTGTAGAGGATGTTGCGGCTGTTGCTTTAGAAACTGTCGGGCCTCAATTCGAGCACAACAAAGCATTCCCGCAGCGTACCAATACGGAGTTTATTCAAGTGATACGTTCAGACTACGTAAAAATGCGGGTGTGGGAAAGAGGCGCGGGTGTTACTCTAGCTTGTGGGACTGGTGCTTGTGCTGCTGTGGTAGCTGGGGTGTTGGTAGGGAAGTGCGATCGGGTAACTGCGGTTGAACTCCCAGGCGGCGTTTTGGAAATCGAATGGGCAGAAGTTTCTGGGCGGATTTACATGACCGGGCCGGCACAGCGAGTATTTACTGGTTGTATTAGTTAGTTGACAGTTGACAGTTGACAGTTGACAGTTGACAGTTGAGAGTAGTCCAGCCGTCATCAGTAATCAGTCTTTAGAGAATTAGTTCACAAGGCGCAAGGCATTAGTCATTGAGCATTCTTCATCATTAAAGAAAAATTTTGAATTCAAGAATTTTTCTTGTTTGTCAATTCCACAAAAAACTCCTTCTGACCGATGACTAATGACCGATGACCAATGACGGCTGGACGGCAGGACAATCACTAATGACGGCTGGACTAAGCCTGAAATCTAAAATCTAAAATCTAAAATCTAAAATCTAAAATTAAGTAGGTGGGCTGGCATGGCTGGAGGTATTTATCTGATTCAGGATGACGACAGGCTGGTAGAAATGATGGAACAGCCCTACGACTCGGAAGACCAGTTACAAGATTTGCTAGTAACTTATCCCAATTTGATCGCGGGAGACCAAATCGATCGCGCTACGGCGCGGAGGTGGCTGTTAATTTCGCGGGAAGCAGCACCCAGCGATGAGGAAACAGCGGTGCAGTGGTCGCTGGATCATTTGTTTCTCGACCAAAATGCAGTTCCTACTTTGGTGGATGTGCGGCGAACTCCGAATGCCGAACTGCGGCAAAAAGTTTTGGGTCAGTCGATCGACTATGCTGCTAATGCGTTGTTTTACTGGCCCATTGATTCAATTATTGCTCTGTTTGAAGCTAATTGTCGCGATCGGGGTCGCGATCCTGAACAGATTTTTGAAGAGTTTCTCGGTGCGGATGCTAATGAAGACCTATTTTGGCAGAAAGTTAAAACTAATTTGCAAGCGGGTAAAGTTCGCTTAGTATTTGTAGCTGACGAGATTTCTGCTGAAATGCGCCGAGTTGTGGAATTTCTCAACGAACAAATGGACCCGGTTGAAGTTTTAGCCCTGGAAATTAAGCAGTATGTAAGTGAAGATGGTTTGAAAACGCTGGTTCCTAGAGTCATCGGTCAGACAGCCGAAGCACAGCAGAAAAAATCCAGCGCAACGCGCGAAAGAAGGCGCTGGGATGAATCTTCATTTTTTGCGGAAATCAAAGCTAGACGAGGCGCGGACGAGGCGCAAATGGCAAAAGCAATTTACTTGTGGGCAAAAAGTCAAGAACCCGAAGTTCAAATCCATTGGGGAACGGGGGACGCCTACGGCGGTTTCTCCGCTCAATTGCCTCACAAGGGAAGAAAACCCTATCAGTTATTCACTGTAGATATTGCTGGCAGAATGGAGATTTCTGCTGACAATTACGGTTCCCAGCCACCCTTTAATGCGGAGCTAAATTGGCTGGAATTGAGAAATAAGTTTAGTTCTATCGGTCTGTCGCTGCCTATAGAACCGGGTGAGAGAAGGTCGCCGAGTCTGGCTTTGTTTACTTTGCAAGATGAATCTGCCCTCCAGCAAGTTATGCAAACTTTTGATTGGGTGATTAAACAAATTAAAACATTATAGTCAGTTGTCAGTTGATAATTGGTTATTATCACCAACAAATAACCAATAACAACTAACAACCCACAAATAACCCATAACCACTGACTAATGACTACTGACTAATATCGAATATTAGCTTGTTTCATGCGCCGCAGGGCTTCTCCCAGCCGATCGCAATCTGCAATCAAACTAATTCTCACATATCCTTCGCCGCCCGGCCCAAAAGCATTGCCAGGAGTCACCACAACACCCGTTTGCTGCAAAACATTCAGGGCAAAATCAGTAGAACTCATGCCGCGAGTGCAGGGAACCCAAAGATACATTGCAGCCAGAGGTTTAGGAATATTCCACCCTAATTCTGCCAATCCTTCCACCATGAAATCCCGGCGAGTCCTGTAACGATTCTGCACTTCGTGCAAGTAACTGTCCGGCAATTGCAGTGCTGTTTCTGCTGCTGTTTGCAAAGCGGAAAATATACCGTAATCTAGGTTAGTTTTTAATGTCCGCAAACCTTGAATAATTTTGCTATTTCCTACTACAAAACCGACGCGCCAGCCAGCCATATTGTAGGTTTTGGACATGGTGTGAAATTCGACGCCGATTTCTTTACCGCCGGGAATTTCTAATAAACTTGTCGGTTGATAGCCGTCAAAGGCTAATTCCGCATAACACAAATCGTGAACCAGCAAAATTTGATGTTTGTGTGCGAAAGCCACAATATCTTTGTAAAATTCGCGGGGTGCAGTCGCTCCAGTCGGATTGCTGGGATAATTGAAATAAAGTATTTTGGCTTGTTCGGCTACGCTGTCGGGAATGTCCGCTAAGTCAATTACCCAGTCATTTTCCGGTTTGAGGATGATGTTGTGAACTTTTGCACCCGCGATAATCGGGCCGCGAAATAATACCGGATAAGCGGGACTTGGTACTAATATTACGTCCCCTGGATTGATATAGGCGATCGCAAAATGTGCTAAACCTTCTTTAGAACCCAACAAAGGCAATGCTTCGCTTTCTGGATCGAGTTCAACATTGTAGCGGCGGCTGTACCATTTAGTAATAGTACGGCGGAAACTGGCAGTTCCTTCAAAGGGTGGATAGCCGTGATTGGCAGTATTTTGGATGGCTGCGACAGCGGCTTCTACTACTGGTTGAGGAGTGGCACCGTCGGGGTTTCCCATTCCTAAGTCTATTAAATCTAGTCCTTGTTCGCGGGCGCGGGCTTTGAGTTCGTCGAGACGGGCAAATACGTAGGGCGGTAGTTTTTGCAACCTGTCAGCAGGGCTAATCCAATCCAAGGTCATTTATTTTTTGTCAGTTGTCAGTTTTCCTGGTTTGTAGTAAGGACTTTCGTCCTTGCTAGCACAGCCTTTTCAGGACTTTAGTCCTTACTACAAACTGTTTTAATTCTTAATCTTTAATTCTCCCACAGGTGCGGTGGTAGAAACCATCGCTGCCATTAATTGTTGCGGAACAACTTTAAAAGGCAGTCGGTGGATGTCGGAATTGGGATTGCAGGCTATGTCGGCGGCGCGCTGCAATTCTGCTATGGTAATGTCTCCGAGTCCGAGGTTGTCTAAAGTTTGGGGTAATCCAATCTCGCTGTAGAATTTTAGCAGTTGCTGTCTGGCGCTAGCGGCGAGTTGATTGTTTTGCAGCATTTCTTCTAGTCGCAGTTGTACTAAAATGCCGTAAGCGACTTTTTCGCCGTGCAATGTGCCGTGACTTGCTAATAGATGAGTTAGGCCGTTGTGGACTGCGTGGGCGGCGACGGTGCGACATTGGGCGCCGCCAATTCCGCCGATTACTCCTGCTAGCAATACGGCTGCATCTGTGACTTCTTGCCAGGTTTCGTTACCGGGTTCTTTGAGGGCGGCGGCTGATTTTTGGAATAATATATCGCGCAGTATTCTAGCTTGTTGAACGGCGGAAATGATCAGGGTTTGTTCGGAGTGTCCGCTGCTGACTGATGCTTCGTACCATTTGGCGATCGCATCTCCAATTCCTGCTACTAATGTCCGCTGTGGTGCGGTTTGAATTAAGCCGTAGTCGAGTATTAATAAGTCGGGACATCTGGCTAATGTGACATCGTATTGGAATGCACCTTGTTCTGAATAAATGTTAGAAAGGGCTGTCCAAGCTGCACAGGTGGCTGCTGATGTGGGTATGGTGACAATCGGGAGTTTGCACTGATAAGCGACGAGTTTGGCTGCGTCTAAGGCTTTGCCGCCGCCGACACCGATGATGAAATCGGCTTGATGGGTTTGGGCTGCTGCGCGCAGGGTTTCGAGGCTGGTTTCGCTGCAATCCTTGCCGTAGGCTGTTTCGGCGGATTTTAACTGCTGCTGTTCGAGGATTGGTTGCAGGTAGGTTTGGGCGGCGGTGAGGGAGTTGCTGCCGCCGACGATTAGCGGCCGCTTTCCGAAACGGGCGATCGCATCTCCGGCTTGTGCGATGGCCGATCGACCCCGCAATACACAGGCGGGAGCAATTGTCAAGGAATAAATTGCAGTTGGGGTGGCGGTTTTAGTGCTTTGGGTTTGAGTCATCGAACCACTGGATAAGTGACGAGAAGGTTGACGCTTTGCAGGATTGCTGGATTTTCTAGGATAACTCTAATCTATGCGGAAATGGTAAGTTTTATAAAGTTTTTATTAAGTATTGTTGGGCTGTTGGGGGATGGGAGAGGGGAGTTGAGGGGCGATCGCTATGATAAATTTAGGAATATAAGCAATTTCAAGGATAGGGCAATGCTGACTAAACAAGATTGGGACTGGTTAGCAGTGTGTTCTCATTATCAAACGGCTGTCACAGTCCAGACACTTCTCAAAGAAGGAAAATCTATGGAAGCAACGGCAGGTTTAGAATCTTTAATTGAAGCAATGGGGAGAACCGAAAAACGAGCATTAAAAAGCCAGTTGATTCGTTTAATGCTTCATATTATTAAGTGGAAATCTCAACCTGAAAAACGAACTGCTAGCTGGGCTATTAGTATTCGTTCGGCGCGGCGAGAAATTGAAGAAAGTCAAGAAGAAATGCCGAGTTTAAATCGTGATTTTATTGAGTCTATCTGGGAGAAATGTTTTCAAGTGGCGGTGAAAGATGGCGAGGATGAAATGGGTAAAAAATGTCAATTAACCTCACTTGCTTGGTCTGAAGTTTTTGAGGATGAATATAGTTTTGAGAGTTTTTGAATTCTGTCATCCTCCCAGTCTTCGCCATCGAGTACCGAAAACTCGCTTAATTCAGGATATGTCAAAAAATCTTCGGCTGTAGCAGGTATAAATGGTGCTAGTATTTTATGGCGTTCTGCTATTGGCAGGCTAGCAATTTCTCGCTTGTGATAGCTTGAGACTAGGTTCGGTTATTGACGAACTGTTAGACTCGGAACTTTCGCTGAGTAACTGCTTTTTCTGTTCCGTTTTTTGCACGAGGAATTGTGCAAAGTCTAGCACTTCTTGTTGTTTCTCCCTTGGCAACAGTCGCAGATTCTCTAACACTGTTTGCTCAAAATTAATTGTTTCTGACATTTCAATTACTTCCCTTAAGTGTTTCTCGGTTTATTTCTCACGCAGTCAAGTTTTGTAGTTCCATGTTTGCAAATCGCGCCAGAATCTTCATCTTTCCGTCTTACTTCACCCATCACACCGCCAAATCTTAATACTCTCATCATTACTGCCACTAACCAGAGTGTTTCCCTCCGGGCTAAAACAGACAGCATTAACCCCGGATGAATGTCCCATGAGAGTGAAAATTGTTTCTCCATCTTTTAGATTCCATAGTTTGATTTTATTGTCATAACTGCCACTAACAATAATTTGCCCATCCGGGCTTATAGCTACAGAGTTAACATAGTCTGAATGCCCTCTGAAAGTGCTAATTTCCTGTCGGCTTTTCAGATGCCAAAGCTTGATTGTGTTGTCTCCACTACCACTAGCAATAATTTGTCCATCCGTGCTGAAAGCGACAGAATAAACTGACTCTGAATGCCCAGTAAAAGTGCAAATCTCCTGTCGGGTTTTCAGACTCCACAGTTTGATAGTTTTGTCGCAACTGCCACTAGCAATAGTTTCTCCATCTAGGCTGATAGCGACAGACGAAACCGAGTTTGAATGTCCAGTGAGAGTGCGGATTTCCTGTTTGGTTTTCAGATTCCACAGTCTGATAGTATGGTCACCACTGCCACTAACAAGAGTTTCTCCGTCTGGACTAAAAGCAAGAGACCGAATTAAACCTGAGTGACCCTTGAGAGTGCTAATCTCTTGTCCAGTTTCCAGATTCCACAGCTTAATTTGTTTGTCATAACTTCCGCTAGCTAAAATTTTTCCATTAGGGCTAATGGCAACGCAATAAACCGCACCTGAATGCCCAGAAAAAGTACGAATCAGCTCTCCTGTATGGAGATTCCAAAGTTTGGTGCAATTTCCACTGCTGTTACTAGCAAAAGTCTTGCCATCTGGACTAATAACTACGCAATCAACAGATGAAATAGCTACGCCATTAAGAGTTGTTACACATTTGAAGGAGTGAGCTTTTCTAATGATTTTTTCTTCTATTTGGTGTTGGCGTTGGGCTTCAGCTTTGGCAGCTTTTTCTATTTGTTGTTGGCGTTTTACTTCAGCTTTGGCAGCCTCTTGAGATTGACGTTCGGCTTCTACTTGCTCAATCAGCTTTTTTAACTCCTGTTCATACTGTTCTCCCTGTCGCCGCTGAATATCCTGAAGAATATCAAAATAAGGTTTCACCCACTCTGCTGCCAACCCATCTTCAGCCAATTCCTCCTTTAAATTAAACAACTGAGGTTCATAGCAGGGGTCAATATTGATATAATACAAATCCGCTAAAAATCCCGCCAGTAACTTGTGAATCGCCACAATCAACTGCCGAATCATGCGGAGGGCTTTTTTCTCACTTACCCCAGATGCTAAAAGTGCATCTTTTGCCTCTTCCCAGTCAAAAACTTTGGTAGAAAACAGGGAAACTTCCTGATTATTCAGGAATCCCCAAAAGCCGACGCGGAAAGTTACGGCATAATCGCTGATATCGCTATATAAAATTGTAGTCGGAACCGGAGATAAAATTCGCTGCAAGCGTTCCACATCAATATCACCGATAGACTCAGTGAAATAGTCGCTATAAAACTTAACCGGGCGTAAGACATCTTGTTGAGGATAATGCTGTCTGAGAAAATCTCCCACACTTCTCATCTCAATTGGCAAATCTTGACAGAAGGTTTCCGGGCATCGCTTGCTAATTTTGGGCGGTGATAGTAAGATTAATAGGCGGTGTTGCTGCTGGAGTAAAATCTGCTTAGTTTCCTCTCGATTTAACTTAGAAAACCAAGTATCTTTATCCCAAATTGTTTGAATTTCAGCCAGCTTGACCTGAATATCCTTTGCTTGCAATTCCCGCATCAAATCCCGCTGCAAGGCTGCCAACTTCAGTCTGTCTCGCTGTTCCTGTTCCTGCAACTCAAGGCGGCGTGCTGTTTGTGCTACTGTTAGCTTTAACAATTCCCTGTCTCTGGTATCTTTGGCCTTCGCGTATTCCAGCATTTCTTGAGAATAACGCTGTTTTGCTTGCTCTATCTCAGCCGAATCCGATGAATTATTGGGAGCGGGAATCAGAATATCTCGGTACTTTTGAGAGTTATTGCCGAAGGCTTCTCCTAGTGTGTAGCCGATATTTCTGGCGATGGGTGAGAGCACTTCCGAGATGTAGGGAGCGATAGCGAAAATTGCTTTGGCGAGCATAAATGTGGGTGAGGATGCGGTTATTAGTAGTGTAGCAGCTTGTAAGTTGGGGGAGGAATATAACCAACTCAATCTTTTTTTTCATCACTCTTTATCGTAGGTAAAGGAGAGATGAACTTTCTACGTGGGGGATTAGCACGTCTATGACCAGTGCTGCTTGCTTGATATAAATAGAGCGAATCATTGAGTTGAACTCCATCGACGCTTCTAATTTTTTCTTGATTTTCACTGTTTTTCGCCCTAGTGACAGGAACCGTTATAGAAGCAATAAATGGCTTTTTTGAAATTTCTTTTCCTGCCCAATTTCCCCTCCGTTTTTGGATAAATTGTGGCAAGTCTGACCTTCGCAGAAGGGCATATAAATAATTACCTAACCGCGATTTATAGGGATTTATAACCCGTTGCAGCAATTGACTAAAATAAACAATTTCGTAGTCATCCCCCAATTCCTTCTGAAGTTGTCTCCATAAACTAATACCTTCTCTTTCAAAAGCTATCTCTTCCTGTGTACTCGCAAAACCAGCCGAAGCCGGATCATCCCAGTCAATAATTCCATCATAAATCTTTTGCCAATTGAGTAACCGTTCAATTGTTGCCTCACTCAGCATTAACTCTCTTGGATCGATATCGCCAACGTCATCCATATCCCAGAGAGGATAATAGTTATAATCAGTCATCAGCTTTATTCTTGTGTACATGACTATTTTTCCTGAGTTAAACGGCGGATTAATGTTGTTTTGGTAGGGTTTGCCCCGACAATATAGCCATTACTAGCTATATCTACAGAAATGTATTGAGTATCGTCATTAAATTGTACCTCATAGATAGCCCTAGTAGTTCCTTGAGTTCCTAAAAATCTGCCCCTAGTAACAGCAGCGATAACTGCATCAATAATCTGATTTTCAGAAATGCCTCGATTGGCAAAGTCATTAGCGTGTTTATTCCGAATGTGTTGCCACCCAGAACGATCATTACCACTCTCCAAAAAAACAATTTTAGCATCCGACAATCTGGCAATCCCGAGAATGTCATCTGGGTTATGCTTAACTCCACTGGCCAGCAGTTGGGCAATTAACTCCTCTCTCTCAACCTCATTCGTCAATGAAATTACCTCTAAACGTGCGATAATTTGAGATTATCACGAACTCCCTAACATGATCGAACAATCAACCGCAACCTACCGCACTGAAAGCGACTCGATGGGAGACAAACAAATCCCATCTACTGTGTACTACGGTATTCAAACTCTGCGCGCCGTCGAAAATTTTCCAATTAGCAGCCTTAAACCTTTATCAACTTACGTCGATGCTTGCGTTTTAATTAAAAAAGCAACGGCGATCACCAATGGCGAACTCGGCTGCATTCCCCAAGACATCAGTCAAGCAATTGTCCAAGCAGCAGATGAAATCCTAGCTGGCAAATTGCGCGATCAATTTGTAGTTGATGTCTACCAAGCCGGCGCCGGAACTTCTCACCACATGAACGTTAATGAAGTTCTTTCAAATCGCGCTTTAGAAATTATGGGCGATGAAAAAGGCAACTACAAGCGCGTTAGTCCTAACGATCATGTAAACTACGGTCAATCGACAAATGATGTGATTCCGACAGCGATTCGTATCGGCGGATTGTTGGCACTGGAAAAGACTCTGTTTCCGGCTTTGTCCGATGCCGTAGTCGCCCTAGAAAACAAAGCAGAAGAATTCAAAGATATTGTTAAATCTGGCCGCACTCATATGCAAGATGCCGTACCGGTTCGACTCGGCGATACCTTCGGCGCTTGGGCGCAAATTCTCAGAGAACATACCTTGAGAATTGACAGGGCATCCGATGATTTGAGATCTCTGGGATTGGGGGGAAGTGCGGCCGGAACAGGCTTAAATACTCACCCAGAATATTGTCAAAAAGTTGCTGAAATTCTCTCGGAATTAATCGACCACCCCCTGAAACCAGCAAGGCATTTAATGGCAGCTATGCAGAGTATGGCACCGTTTGTAAATGTCTCCGGTGCACTGCGAAATCTCGCTCAAGATTGCGTTAAAATGTCCCACGATTTGCGTTTGATGGACTCAGGGCCGAAAACGGGTTTGAAAGAAATTCAACTGCCTCCTGTGCAACCTGGTTCGTCTATTATGCCGGGAAAATACAACCCTGTGATGGCAGAAATGACATCGATGGTTTGTTTTCAAGTTATGGGTTACGATAGCGCGATCGCCCTGGCCGCCCAAGCGGGACAATTAGAATTGAACGTGATGATGCCCCTGATTGCTTACAATCTCATTCACAGCATCGAAATTTTGGGCAATACCATCAGCGCGCTGACTACACAATGCCTCGCCAAAATTGAAGCTAAGGGCGATCGGTGTCTCGCTTACGCAGAAGGCAGTCTCGCCCTCGTTACCGCCCTCAACACTCACATCGGCTATCTCAACGCCGCCGCCGTCGCCAAAGCATCTCTAGAAACTGGCAAATCTCTGCGGCAAATTGTGTTAGAACAGGGTTTAATGAGTGCAGAAGACTTGGCAAAAGTTCTAGATTTAGAGAAAATGAGTGCGATGCCAACATCTTCTGCTAACGTATAGGATCTCGCAGGTATCAGTTAGACACTAGAAGGCTGAACTCGATTTAATTCTGCCTTCTGTCTTCTGAGTTCTGCCTAAGCCCTGTCACAGGTTAAAGTTAAACAATTCAGAATTCAATTTTCTTAGATTTAATTCTGGATTTTTTATAGTCTAAAGTTTGGGAGCAAAATTTATGCGCGCAGGTTCTTTTGCAAAATTAACTCAAGATAAAGAGAACACAACTCAAGTGACATTTCATTATGTGGAAGGTCACGCAGAAACCTTTACTATTCCGATGCCTGCACAAGAATTCCAAGAGGAAGTGCTGCATTTGTTAAATCAACCTTGGTTGACTTTCCATTTAGCAGATCAAACGGTTTTTATCTGCACTGCCCGGTTGGTGAAAGTAGAAGTAAAACCGGCGATTCCTGACCTGCAAGGTCAAGGAGTATTCTCTAACTCGCTGCGAGTTAGTACCATGCAGCGGGCGGCAGTTGGTAGATTGCCGATGAATACTTAGGACTCATTTGTATTGAGATTATTCTTGGTAAGGTGCGCGCGGATCACCCTGCTTAGGGTGATCAGTGCGTGCGTTACATTGAGATTATCCCCGCATCGATAACCAATTACAAATTAATTCATAATTATGTGTGCTGTTAGTTTAATTCGTGCCAATTCATACGATCGCCAAATCTTGCAAGCATCTTTAGAAAGTTTGCTGGCACCCTTGGGCGGAATTTCGGCTTTTGTCAAATCGGGCGATCGGGTTTTACTCAAACCCAATCTGCTGACAGGTTCTCGCCCTACAAAAGAATGCGTCACCCGCCCGGAATTGGTTTACTGCGTCGCTAAAATGGTCATTGAAGCGGGAGGAAAACCCTTTTTAGGCGATAGTCCAGCTTTTGGTAGCGCTATGGGTGTAGCCAAAGCCAACGGTTATTTGCCGCTGTTGGAAGAACTGAATTTGCCAGTAGTTGAGTTTCAAGGAAAACGCTACGAAACTGTCAGCGAAGATTTCAATCATCTGCGAATTTGCAAAGAAGCAATGGAAGCGGATGTAGTGATTAATTTGCCCAAACTCAAATCTCACGTTCAATTAACCGTGACAATGGGCGTGAAAAATTTGTTCGGCTGCGTCCCAGGCAAAATGAAGGCTTGGTGGCACATGGAAGCTGGCAAAGATAGCGCCAGATTCGGTGAAATGCTTGTAGAAACTGCCCGGGCAATTAACCCAAATTTGACGATTTTGGATGGCATTATCGGCCACGAAGGTAACGGGCCAAGCGGCGGCGAACCTAAGTTTTTGGGAATTTTGGCCGCCTCTGATGATGTGTTTGCTTTGGACAGAACTTTAGTGGAAATCATTAATGCCGATCCTGCGGCGGTTCCGACTGTAGCTGCGGCGATGAGATTGGGACTTTGCTCGAATTTAGAGGCGATTGATTTTCCGCTTTTGCAGCCGGAAACTCTCAAGGTTTTGGATTGGAAGTTGCCCGAAACCATGATGGCGATCGACTTTGGTATGCCCCGCGTGATGAAGTCGGCTTTCAAACACCTTTATATCCGGTTTATTAAAGAAAAGTTCAGCATCAAGGCTTCGCATTAGCGAAGACAGAAGCGTAAAATTTCTTTTTTTTATTCCTTCTGCTTTCCATTGCTAATTGTAAAGAAATATTATTATTTTACAACATATCTATTTATGTAAAGTTTTAATAAATTTGTTATAAGTTTATGGTTTAAGTAGGTAGGCGGGATTAAACCGCATAATGTAACACTATGTAAACAAGTTTAAGTCAGCCAGTTAGTAGGTAGGCGGGACTAAACCGCATAATGTAACACTATGTAAACAGGCTTAAGTCAGCCAGTAGAGAGCATTTGGAGACTTGACCCTCATTTACCTAGGGGCGTTTTTTCGCGCCGACTTACTTAAAGCATTTGCCTCGCGGTACTCGCAACTCACGCTCATTCTTGCTAGCTAGAAGCAGTTAGATAATTTCATTTAAGTATAAACACTTGTAACAGCCCTTGGTTTAACCAAATTTACCCTACAATTGCGCTTTTCTTTATAATTGACCGCTCAATTATAAAGATTGAGTAAAGCTCGTAAAAGGTTATTGACAGTTATACGTAGATCGCAGATGATGGCGACATATCAAACAGACCTTACCTTAAATAATAAAGGTCTAATCCAGTTGCTGCGTCCATCTTAAGTATTAGATATCTCCCAAACAGAGTCTGAAATGTTGCTTGTATCAGGCGGCGAAATTTAAATTCGGTAGATGTCTGTTATATAGATCGATCAACAGCCCTTGCCAAGTACAGCAAAGATTCACTACCGCATCCGTAAAAACTTCAAATCAGGAACTACCTTCCCTATGCTGACTAACAACAATCTGACAATCGTACAGCCACTAAAAGCCAAGTTTTTGCCAAACGGTGAAGTTTTACTCACCCGCAAATTGATTGAAGCAGTTGGTGAGTTAGCCAAGTATTGGTCGGGTGATATTACTGTGATGATGGAAGAAACGAAAGAAGACAACGACCAGATGGATGCAAAAATATTCAAACTTGATCTATTGCCATTCAAACTGGAAATAATTTGTTTTGATAAAATTACCCCAGCTTTACTACATCAGCATCAGAGTGCGCTGGTATTGGCAGCCCCGGAATACAGACAGAACCATATCAGTAAAGTGTGTAAAATAGCGGGAGTACCGTGTATTTACGTTTCCGAATACAGTCTGAAAACTCGCAAACAGATCGTGAATGTGAGTACGAGAAATCCCCTGATTCGCTTGCGGAGAATAATCTGGACTTACAGTCAGGAATATAAGCAGCGCAAGGCGATCGCAATGGCAGAGGGATTGCAGTGTAATGGCACCCCTACATACCAAGAATACAAGCATCTCAATCGCAACCCAGAGTTGTTCTTGGACACGCGGATTAGAGAGGATATGTTAGCAACAAAAGCTGACATTGAACGGCGCACTGAAAACCGCTCTCAAGATATGCCTCTCCGGCTAGTATTCTCAGGTCGCCTTATTAAGATGAAGGGGGCCGATCATTTACTTGAGGTTGCTAGAGAACTCAAACAACTGAAGGTGAAATTTGAAATGTTCATCAGTGGTATTGGTGACTTAGAAGAGATGATGCACCAGCAAATAGCTGCAAATCAACTTAATGATTGCGTGAAAATGCTCGGAGTGCCTGACTTTAAAACAGATTTTTTCCCCTTTGTTAAGAACAATATTGATTTGTTTGTTTGCTGTCACCGGCAGGGCGATCCTTCTTGTACTTACATAGAAACTATGGCTGCTGGCGTGCCAATTGTTGGGTATGCTAACGAAGCATTCCAGGGAATTGCAGAAATGTCGGAGACAGGATGGGTTGTGCCAATGAATCAGCCTAAACAGATGGCGAAGAAAATTGCAGCACTCAGCTACAACCGGGAAGAAATTAAATCGATGTCGTTGAAGTCGCTGAAGTTTGCTCAACAGCACACATTTGAGAAGACTTTTCAAGCTCGCATAAAACATATGCAGGCTATTGCTTACTCAACGCGGCCTCATCCAGTCACCGAAAGTCAAGTATGTGAGGCTCCCGATATGGTTTTGGCGTACACTCAACTGCGTTAAGAATCCTTCTGCCTATGATTGAGACAGGTTTCATTAAGGTAGCCACGGTAATTGGAGGTCTTGTAAAGGCAAGGGTTGGGGTGAGCGATCGCCATTAGATTTAGATGTTTTTTTCAAACTTAATAGCATCAAATTCTACTGGGCGATCGCACTTCTTCCATATGTTCTCAAGTCTCCTTTAACGGGTTAAATTTTCTTGGCAACTACCCGCTTCCACAGCAACTCTAAACCATCGAGTGACCAACTTATTTTCCTTTCCACCGGAACTGGCAAAACTAACAGGGGTTTTAGTTTAAATCTTGTTAAATCAAGTGCTTCATTATTTACTAGGTATATGCACAAATGCTTTTATTAGTATCATACTTTAGAGGTATATGATGTTTCTAACTTAATGTATACTTTAATTATTGCTGAATTCTTGACTAGAGAAAAACTTACTCTCCGCCCGCTCGCGGAAGGTATAGTTTTTTATCAAAAGTGACAAAGCCAGCTAAATGCGTTAACTTAAATTCGATGTTACCTGTAAACCACGCCTCAGTAATGAATGGTATTCCCAAAATTTCATAAATTTTAGGCATTCATCTCCTGTATTGAGGATAACACAATTATCACTCGCACATAAAGTCCCGGAGTGATCTAACATAAGCGGTTATTAATACATCCAGTTCCTAAGTAAGGAAAACTAAAATGCAAAGTCAAACGTGCTTAAGCCCTACCGTCGTCTGCCCGATATCGGGACAGAGTATGAAACCGTGGCTATTCATACCCGGTGATTGGCGCAGACCTCCAAACAATGAGTCATTTCAATTGTACTGGTGCGAAAAGTCACAACTTGGGTGCATTCATCCTCTACCCGAACTCAACAAAATCGCCAGCTTCTACGACATCGATGAGTATTATACTCATCATATAGACTTTACAGGCTTCGGATCTGCCTCTTCTATTTCCTTCTTCGATAAATTGCGTACCCATCTAGCTTGGCGTTTCGATCGCGGAGTAGATGTCACAAGTAAATGGTGGAAGCAACAGTTCGGGACTGCTTCCTCCTCGATCTTAGAAATTGGTTGCGCCAACGGGCACCTGCTGCAAGAACTGCGAGCAGATGGTCACAAAGTCTGGGGCGTAGAACCCGATCAACAAGCTTTAGTGTTGGCCCAGCAGCGAGGTCTTAATGTACTTTATGGTACTGCTGAATCTTTGCCCCCGGAAGTCCAGTCTAGACAGTACGACATAATTGTGATGAACCACGTACTCGAACATACCAGAGATCCTTTACTTGCACTCCGCAATGCCATGCAGTTGCTCGTGCGTGGCGGCAAATTGGTGATGGAAGTACCAAATAACTCTTGTATTGGGCTGAAGTCCTCAGGGATTGCATGGATGCATCTAGATGTACCAAGGCATTTGTATTTCTTCACACCGCAGAGCTTTCGCGCTATCTGTGAAAAAGTAGGATTTGAGATAATTTCTACCCAGTTTAATGGCTACTATCGCCAATTTGAAAACACTTGGATCAATGATGAAAGAAAAATTTTCAGTGTGTTCGATTCAATGGCATCTCATCAGATAGTAAAGCCCAAGGAAAACAGTAAAGTCCAAGCTTGGAAGCTACTGCTGAAAACAATTTTTGCTGCTGATGAAAACAAGTACGACTCGATCCGGATTGTGGCACAAAAGCCATAGCAATATCGAGGTAAGGGCAATAAACTTTGGCTTTGATTATCAAGTTTGGTTACACACTCACCATACTTTTGCGAGCCTCTGCCATCATCGCCCATGCCAGGAGTACAGTCAAACCAAATGCGACTATTGACCCAGCAATCCACCTGACTCGATCGAGACTGACGCACAAACTTTGTATGTAAGGTGTGCAGTCCGCAGCTTACCACATAGATAATGTAAAAAGTGTTTTCTGGCGTAATATAGTTTCGGGTTGCATCGCAATAATATATTGGGATAATGTCAGTGGGAGCTTAAGAGAGCGCTCCCAAAATCGCGTTCTTTTAAGCTCCCACTATAATTCGGAGGCCACCGGATTTGATATAAATTTTATTGAATATGCGATCGCAGTTGCACCTCAGAACGATTAGTTACGATATGTTTGCTTTTTTAATTTTTTCTTGTGAGTACCCATAATTCACAAGAAACTTTTAAATTTCAACCATATAATACTTCTTCTACAGGCGGCGTGGCGTCTGTGGGGTCGAACTGTTTGATTTTCAAAGCTTGTAGCAAAAACAGCCAGATATAAAGCGGATTCAAAAAAACATACCGCTGCCAAAGGCGCCGAGGTTCCTTAATCATCCGAAACAGCCATTCCAAACCTATTTTAGATAAAAAGTCAGGAGATTTAGCCAAATTACCCGCATGAAAATCGTAAGCAGCACCTACAGCAATCAGCGGCATTGATAACTCATCGCGGTATTCGTAAGCCCAGACTTCTTGTCGCGGACACCCCAAACCGACAAAAGTAATTGCTGCACCGCTGTTGCGAATTTGCTCTGCAATTTCTTGTTTCTCTTGGGGCGAAACGTGCCTAAATTTAGAAGGCTGAGTTCCAGCAATAATTAACTTGGGAAAACGCTGGCAAAGATTGCGAGATAAAGCTTCCAGTACAGAAGCTTGAGATCCGTACAAATAGATAGGTAATCCTTCTTCCGCCGCACGTTCGCAGATTTGTAACATCGCATTCGGCCCGCAAACTCGATCGGGCAATTCCGTATGGTAGAGCCAATTTAAAGCCCACCTGACGGGCTGTCCGTCTGGCAATACTAAGTCAATGTGATTAATCCGATAACGATGAGTGCTGTCGAGGACCCCAGTCATTACCCCGTGAACCGCTAGAGCAGAAACTGACATTGGTTTTCCGGCGCTGGCTGCTGCAATAATTTTGCTAACAGCCGCTTCATAATTAACGGCATTTACTAATATGCCCAGTACATTCTTTTTCCCTTTATCAATCATGGAGCACCTCTTTAAGTCAACGCTCGCAGTTACACTCATAAATCTCCCCTAAGATTTGTTTAACCTTGTATTCTTCAATCTTTTACCGATATTCCCAGCACATTCTTTTTGCCCCGCTCAATCATTGGAATCCTCTTTCAGCCAACGCTCGCGGTTACATTCATAAATCTCCTGTAGGATTTGTTTAACGTTATATTTCATTTTCCAGTTGGGATAGTGACTGGAAAATTTTGAATTGTCGCTAATCCACCAAATGTGATCGCCAATGCGATTCCCTTCAGCGTAAGTCCAATTAAATTTGCGTTCTGCAATTGCCTCACACATCTGAATCGCTTCTAACATCGAACAATTGCTGTACCGGCCTCCTCCTGTATTATAAACTTGGGCGCTTCGGGGAGCTTTATAAAATTCATAAAATGCCGAAATTAAATCTGCGCTATGAATGTTATCGCGAACTTGCTTGCCTTTGTAGCCAAACACGGTGTAAGGAGTTCCCGTGACAGCACACTTCATCAAGTAGGCTAGGAAGCCGTGCAATTGAGCTCCTGAGTGGTTTGGACCCGTCAAACAGCCGCCGCGAAAACAAGCGGTGTTCATATTAAAATATCGACCGTATTCTTGGACTAAAACGTCAGCAGCTACCTTAGAAGCACCAAACAAACTGTGCAGGCACTGATCGATTGACATATCTTCCCGAATACCGCTTTCGTAAGTATGGCCTGGTTCAATTTCCCACCTGTATTCTAATTCAATTAAAGGCAAACTGTTAGGCGTATCGCCGTATACTTTATTGGTAGAAGTGAAAATGAAAACCGCTTTAGGACAGTACAAACGAGTTACTTCTAGAAGGTTGAGAGTGCCGTTGGCATTGACGGTAAAGTCTATTTTCGGAGCACGGGAAGCCCAATCATGACTGGGCTGGGCTGCTGTGTGAATTACTAATTCGATCGACTCGCCGTACCGCTGAAAGATATTGGTAATCGCTTCATAGTCGCGAATGTCCACATCTAAGTGATAATACTTGGTACCCAAAGACTTTTCTAGCAGTTGGCGGTTCCAGTTTGTAGAACCATCAGCACCAAAAAAGAACTGGCGCATATTATTGTCGATCCCAACTATATCTAAGCCTTGTTTGGCAAAGAACTGACACGCCTCAGAGCCAATTAAACCCGCCGAGCCAGTAATGATTGCAACGCCCACGTTTCACCGCCTGAAAAAATATAGTTTTCTTTGTTTTGCCCGATCGAACCCATCAGAAGTTATCCTGATTTTCCATCGAATACATCTTCGCACAATTGGGCAAAGAATAAACCTTTAACATCCCAATCATAGATTTCCCTGACGCGCGTTTGACCCGCTCGACCCAAGCGATCTCGCAATTCACGATCGTGGGCTAAACACACTATAGCTTCTGCTAGACCTTGCACAGTGCGATCGGGGTCAGTAGCAGCCACTTTAATCCCCGTTTGAGCCGTCACTTGAGTAGCCGGTCCGCCCAAATCCAAACAAATCGTGGGACGACCAACCCCCATCATTTCCGTGCAAACAAAACCACCAGAGTCATGCAAACTCGGATGGAGGAGAACGTGAGACTCCCCCATTTTAGAAAGAGTTTCAGTGCGAGATAAAGTTCCCCAAAAAAATACTTTATTTGCCAGTCCCAATTCTGTGGCCAAAGCTTCCAAACGCTGCCTTTCCGGGCCGTCTCCGACAATCCAGTATTCCGATTGTTCCAGCTTCGCCTCCGCAAATGCACGGAGTCCCAAGTGCACCCCTTTCCAATGTAAGAGACGACCAACACTGATGAATCTAATTGGTTGCTCAGGCGGGGTAGAAAATTGCTCTAGTTCTTGAATTTCCTGCTGCGACAAACCGACTTGCGAGAAAATCTTCACGTTTTTTGCTTTGAGAAATCGCAGTCTGGCTGCGGTTTCTTCCGTAGTCGCCAGCGCCACGGCACTGCGACGCGCCGTCAGACCCACAAATGGATCGCGTTCTCCTAGCCTTTGAGCCAATGCCCGCAGCGTTTCGTAAATTTTTCCCCGGCGGCTAAAATCTTGCCAAAAAGCCTTTGGTGCTGCTTCTGCACCCCCCACCGGCCCCCAAATAAAAGGATGTGGCAACAGCGCCAAGAAACTGGGAGACCAATGTTTGACATAAGTTACGTGATGTACTATGTCAAAACCAATTTCGCGATCGAGCTTCCGAGCGATAAAATAAGCCCAGATTTGCCACAGATAGTAGTGAAGTTGCAGCAATCCTTGTTTCCCCTTCCAATCTTCGCTCCACCCAAACGGATCAAAATAAACAAAGTGCAGGTTTGGCACTGGGTTCCGCTCTAGTTCGGCTTCAATGTACGATCGACAAAACGTGCGAGTAAACACCCAACTTTCGTGATGTTTAGCAGATTGGATAACAGTATTCCATCCTACTCCCTCTTCGGAGCCGAGATTCGGTTCGCAAGCAAACGCAGATAATAAAACTTTCATGGCTAAGTGGTAATTGCTAATT
This sequence comes from Microcoleus sp. Pol11C2, assembly GCF_036701505.1. Classification (NCBI taxonomy): domain Bacteria; kingdom Bacillati; phylum Cyanobacteriota; class Cyanophyceae; order Oscillatoriales; family Microcoleaceae; genus Microcoleus; species Microcoleus sp. Pol11C2. The sequence continues at coordinate 157,035 of NZ_JAUBQX010000003.1, read as the reverse complement.
GGTAATTGCTAAATTTTTCCTCTTCCCTCTTCCCTCTCTCCGTTAAATCCTTTACACTCATCCGTTTCCGAACTTGCTTCACCTATTCTCCATCAAAAAAGATGTAACTTCGACGTAAGCTTTAGCTGCTGTTTCGGGAGTTTTTTGAGAAATTATCTGTCGTGAACGCTCTCCCATCGACTCAATCAAATCAGGATCATCTAGAAAAATTTGCATTTGAGCCGCTAAGTCTTGAGCACTGCTAGGGTCGAAAATATAACCGTTCTCCCCTGAAATAATTAACTCACAGGAAGCTGCACCATTTGAACACAATACAGGTTTTCCCAACACCATCGCTTCGGGTACAACCATACCCCAGACATCCTCAAAAGTAGGAAACACAAAAATATCAGCTTGCTGAAAATAAGCACCTAAATTTCCATATTCCACCCATCCCGCCCACATGACTTGCTCTTCAAAATCGCACTCTTTAATAAATGCTTCCAGTTCTTCCCGCTGATCTCCCTTGCCAATAATTAACAGCGAATAATCAACATAACCTAGACTTTTAAGAATAGCGCAAGCTTCTAAAAGCGTTTTAATTCCCTTTCTCGCCGTTATGCGCCCTACATATAGAAAAATCGGGCGTTTTAACTGCAAGTTGGGTGGCTGAGTTTGATCTAATCGTTTCAGCAACGCTCCCGCATCAGGTACGAGATAGGTTCGGGTAAAAATTTTATCCTCCGGTACGTTTAGAACTTCCATCAGATATTTTTTACCTGCATTGCTATTGGCAACAAAAGCATCGGCAAACCGCACAAGAATGCGGCGCACAAATGTCCTAAAACTGGAATCTCGAAAGTCTGTATTTGGGGAACTACCATCGTAAATGATCGCAATTTTCCACCTCAGTAGCGGTTTTAAAAACGCAACAATTACAGTCCACAAAGAGAAAGCTTGGGGAAAGACCACGTGAGGTCTAAATTTTAGTAAATAGCCGATAATACTAGGCGATACTACAATGAATCCGCGATCGTATCCTGTTTCTATCTTTTCCGTCTCGACAAATGTAGTCTCCCCTACCAACTGAATTGCCGATGCTCCCGGCAGCGTAGGATCGAACCCAGACCAAACACGACCAGTATAAAATACAGTATTCTTAAAAATTTTTGTAAATTCCCTCAAAACAGGCTGCCAGTAAGCTCCCAGTTCCACTTCCGGGACAAGCCAAGCAATGCGGAGTTCATTTCTATCAACCATCCTATTCACCTTGAGTTTTGTTTTTAGTCAATCCCAGTTTACTCAACACTGAAAGCCAAACTAACCTGCGATAAGGTAGCAGCCAATAAATTGGCCACAACCAGCCACCATGCCGCTGAGTAAATACTTTCCACTCTTGAGCCGGTTGCAGAGTAGTATCTTTGAAGGATAAACCTTTGGGTTTACTCATTTTATCTAATCCTTCACTTAAATTATCAGCAGCCGTTTTGGTCACCTGGGGGTTGAGATAACAAGTTCCTAAATAGCCAGGAGCGATCCAAACTGTACATCCTTTCTGTCTGGCTCGTAAACCATAATCCCAATCGCCAATATAATGGACAAAAGCTGGATCGAGGTTGCCGACCTTTTGCACAACGCTGCGGGGAATTAATACGCAGTTGCCGTGCATAGTATCGCACACCTGAGGCTCTTTTGTTGGTTCGAGGATACCATATCGGAAGGGGTGCAAAGGGTTATTTCGCACAACACCTCCGTATGTTGTTTGACCCGTTTCCGGGTCGCAGGTAGAACCGCCAATGATGGCTTTGGTTTCTCCTTTTTCTAATAATTTTTGAGTTGTTTCTAGCAAGACACTTACGGTGTCTCGATAAATAAGAGTGTCATCATTTAACCATAAGTAGTAGTCGGGATCATCTTTCATTGCTTCGGTGAAAGCCCCACGCATTCCCCCGTTCCAAAATAAGTTCCCATCGCCGGAAAAAATATTGACTTGAGGATAGATTTGACGAACTGCCTCGCTGGTGCCATCGGTACTAGCGTCATCGACTAAATAGGCTAAAATATCAACATCTGCTGGAAGTGCCTGCTTAAAAAGAGCCTGTAAGCAAGCTAATGTTTTCTCTTTGCGGTTGAAGCAAGTTAAAAGGGCGGCGATTTTAGTACGGTTCATTATTCGCAATTTGGTGGCTTTTAGCGATAGCCAGGTAAAATTTACTACGTAAAATCTGATTTTTTCTTTGGAGTGGACACAAGATCGTTAAAAACAGACAAATAGCGATTTGCTTGTATGTCTAAAGTAAATTCTTGTTCCACTTTCTGGCGGGCGCGAATACAAAGTTTTTGATGCCGATTGGGATCTTCTAAAACCCAAGCAATTCCTCGCGCTAAGTCTTCTGTTTCATAAGGTTTAGCTAAATAGCCATTGGAGCAGTGTTCGATCAGATCGGGCAGTCCCCCAATATTAAATGCGGCGCTGGGGATGCCACAAGCAAGGGCTTCCATGACTGTATTGGGCAAGTTATCTATCACGGAAGGGGCGACAAAAATATCTGCTGCTGCATAAACCGTTGCTAGGGAAATATCATCTGCGAGTTTCCCCAAATAGTGAGTTTTAAAACCCAGTTCAATGGGATTTTCGGGTTGAGAAGAGCCAAAGACCAGCAACTCTATCCGATCTTTCCAGCCTGATTTACTGAGGCTTTGTAAAGCGGGTACGAGCAAGTTAAATCCTTTCCAGCGATCGCCTGTTCCACTTGCACCTCCAAAGAGTACAATTTGTTTATCTTGAGGTAAATTCAGGATTTCTCGCGCCCAGTGACGATTTATGGGTTTGTACTTTTGAGTATTGATGCCATTAGGAATTATTTCAACTCGAAAATCTTTGAATAAAGAACTAGAATGAGCGCATTTCGCTAACCAAACACTAGGGCTAACCAAAGTTAGGTTAAGCTTATCCCAAGCTTTAGCTTTCCGCTGCCACACCCACCGCGACAAATCCGAATCTTTATTACTGTGAAGTTGCGGACAACTACCACAAGATTGAGTGTAGCGATTGCAATCTTCACTATAGTGACAGCCACCTGTAAAAGGCCACATATCATGCAGCGTCCAAACTAAGGGCTGCTTAAACTTGGGAATACTTTCTACTTGTAAATAGCCCCCACAAACCCAGTGTAAATTAATAATATCAGGAGCGAGTAGATCCAGTCGATTCGATAGAGCGTCTGGCAGCAGTTCTGTAGAAAATATAACGGGGTTTCTCTTAGGGTAGAGCCGCAATGGTGCGTTAGATAAAGTTGAAATAATCTTGTCAAACTTATTCGCAATACTATTCTGTGACGAAATTACATTGCGATCGGCACTACTCTTATTTTTTACCAGCATTTGCGAAGACACACCAATCCCCTGGAAACCTTGGTGGAGTCGATAAGCGGCGCGGGCAGCCCCCCCTTCACTATCAGAACTATTGAGAAGTACAACTTTCATTTCCCCTGCCTCTCCTCTAAATTTCTAGGTGACTTTGCCTGATTTTTTCAAAAGTTTATTGACTTTTTTTTGCACCTTCCTTAGCAAGGGCGGATCGTAATCATATAAAGTGTTTTCCGTAAAATTATCTGCTTGCACATCCCGAATGGCAAAGGCTGGGTGTTTCATGGGAAATGTTATAGCTTCTACAGGCATATTATTATAAGGACTGTTGACATCATCCGTATTAGTTCCCCCTACACCATGTCCGATATTAGAAGCTAAATTGACATTTGCAAGAATATTCATACCATTTTGAATAAAACTAGCAAATGTCCACTGAAAAGCCCAACTCTGTAATTTTTTTTCATAACAAAGCTGAAAAGTATTTGTCCAAACTTTTACAGCATGGGAGTCTCCTAGTACATCCATCAAAAAATTACCATCCCGAATTTCCGGCCACAACTTCATATCTAAATCATAATGCTGCCAAGCTCGCCTCCAACTCGCCCAGCTCCAGCAGTGATTATAGCGAGAAAAGTAGTAACTATAATCAGTTCTTTTTCGCCCAAACTGAACATTTTGACCAGAGATTGACAGAATCCGCTGATCGTCTCGGTAACGCTCCAGCAATTCTTCAGCGAAGCGGAAAAAAGTAGGATGAGGGAGACAGTCATCCTCAAGAATAATTGCCTCTTCCACTTGATCAAACACCCAGTTCATACCGCTAGAAACCCGCAGGCGACAACCGAGATTTACGTCTGCGTAATTCTTCAAAACTTCGCAGTCCCAATCTACTTGGTCAATAATAGCTCTAGCAGCAGCACATTCTTGATCTTCTCCAGGCCTATCTGGACGTGGGCCGTCAGCAATTACTAGCAATTTGGGAGGTTTGGCATGACGAATTGCCTCAAATACTTTAGCCGTTGTATCTGGACGTTTGAAGATGATAAAAGCGACGGGTGTTTGGATTTGGTAATTGAACATTTATGCGACTATACTTTTTCTAGTAGTCTTCAACATCGGAATTAACAAGCTCAGCAGTCATCTGTGATTTAAAATTAAACCACTTCTGGAGCATCACAGCCGCTATGTATGCCAGTGTATCATTGCTAGTCTGATAGGGCAAAAATCTATAGCGAAAACTAGCCATTCTGGGGTCACGTTCTTGGTATAAAATATCTTGGGCAAAGTTCCCCCAACGCTCATCTATCAAATCAATTGTCATACCAGCATGAGCCGAAGGTAGCAACATATTAGAGCCGTGAAGACCAATTACTAAGCGGCTTTGTGAATAAACACGGCATATTTCCTTTTCAACTTTTTCATTAAAACTATCCACTCTGTAATCTTCAATCCATTCTGGAAACTTAGTTTTTGTCCCCAAACCAGCTACTGCAAATTTTGCTTCTGGTACTTGCAACCTAATTTTCTCAAATAACTGCTGAATTTTTAAATTTTGCAATGGCAATGCCCTTTCTCGTTGATTTAGCTTTTTCAGAATTCGGAACAGCAAACCGTTAACTAATAAACGATCTTCCCGCCAAATAAAAGTGATTCTTGTTTCTGGCTCCTCAAATTTGTGTTTGGGAACTCTAGTAAACCGCGTGATGTCAAACTGGCTAGGATGAGAATGGGCTTCGCTGACATAAATTTCATCAAAGCGTTTAGTTTCTTCCTCTACAAACTCGGCGAAGCTGGGATAGTAAGTTTGACCATTTTTTAAAGAAATAGGTACTGTCCAGACTTCTGCAACTTCATCAGGAACCATCCACCTTAGAAACTTAGGAACTATCACAACTAACCCGAAGTCCGAGTTGCATTCTAAGTGCCTTTGTGCATTTAGCAACTTCAGCAGGGAATGACCATAAAGATGATCGATACAGTTTAAGATAATTACCCGCTTGCTGGGTTTAAAAATCTCTTTTACAATCTCCAGTTTTTCTGAGTGAGGATTTTGGAGTGAATTGAGTAATGGTTTGCCTAGCCATTCTTTTATGTTAGCAAATTTTGCAAAAACTTCACCTTTGTTTGTATCAACTTGGACAGAGTTTCTGACTCCATGACCTACTCTTAACTCGTCGAGTATTTCGCTACCACATCCCGCACACTTACAGTCCAGAACAATATGTATCCCTTGCCACAAAATTTTTTTGGCATTGAGTTCAGTGTCGCAATAGGGGCAATTCGAGCGCTGTTCGATTTTAGGTTTAATTTGAATCACTTTACTAATCCTCTGATTCTACAAGCTGCCTTGTATAAGTTAAGCGAGCGCCAGATGAAAGTTGCGAATGGGCGCAATTCCTTAATCAAGAAATTGACTAATATAATTACGTAAAAATAAGTTATCAGAGTAGCTGTGGTTGCTCCCAAAGCTCCATACTTAGGAATCAGCAAAAAGTTCAACCCTACATTTAAAGTAGATCCGACTACAGTCAAATAAAGACCGTAGCGCAACTGACCTTCTATGTTTAAATATGTGCTCCGTGCTACTCCAAAGTTACTGCCAAATTGCGCCCAAACATAGATTCCAAGCACCGCTGCTGACTGTGCATATTTGTCACCGTAAAGTAGATGCACTATCCAGGGAGAAAGTAATGATATGGGTAGGGCAACTCCCAACCACAAAAATATCATTATATCAGAATAAATTTGAAATTTATTTAGATATTCTTCATAATTTGTCTTTCTCAAATTCGCTAATTTGGGAAAAATAGAGCTGGATATGATCATCGGCAAAAAATCGCAGATTTCCGAAATTTTAACAGCGGCAGCATAATAGCCCAGTTCGGCATTTTTATTCATCGCACCGAGCATTATCTGATCTGTTTTTGAGTACACATAAACTGCAAATCCCGACAAAATTATTGGCCAACTCTCCGATAGCAGTTCCTTACACTTTTCCCAACTGAAGTGCCAATCCTTAATTTTATTCCCCGTAAGCTTATAAAAATATACATAAGCGATTCCTACCAATGCGACCTCTGTCAATCTAACCCAGGCGAAGGCAAGCAGGGGGGCTTTAATTGTTACTAACGCAATTCTGACAGCAGCAACTAAAAAACATACCGAATTTTTAGCCAACACTGTATATTTTGACTGGATTTGGGACTGGAACCAAAAATTGATAGCCTCAAAAGCATTAAAGATAGTTCCTGCTGCGATGATACCTACCAGCCACCGAGTCAGAGTGTCGTTGGGCTTGACTAGCGCAATCACGGTGACAGTTAACAACAAAGTGATGCAGCCACCAGTAAATTGCAGTCCGAAGGCCGTTCCCAGGGTCTCATTTTTGCATTCTGGGTCGCGAGCGATATTCCTCACTACCAGAGTACCCAACCCCATCGTTGCCACCGAACTAAACAGCGACACAAAGGCGATCGCGTAGTTGAGCAATCCAAATTGTGTCGGACCAAGATAGCGAGCTACCCAAAGGCCGACAAACAGGCCTAGACCCATCTGCAAGATTTGATCAGTGAACAGCCAAGCTATGTTGCTGAGTACCTGGCGCAGATTAGGGCCGAGCCTTTGACTGACCGCAGTTAACTTATCTAGCATCAGAATATTTTAAATCTTTACAAAACACAAACGCGGTTCTAGCAGGGTCGGCAATCTCGCAAAACTAGACTGGTTGATCCTATAACAACATATCACAACTTGAGGGAACATCTCACTTTTGCAGCAGACCTAGAAATTGGAGTTTTTAGGCAGAAGGCAGAAGGAAAGAGGAAGAAGGAAGGAGCCAGAAGAAGTGTTTTGACAAATATGAGATGTTCCCCAACTTGACCCACGCTCCGCCCAATAAAGCTTACTTCAATGGACAGTGCGAGCTAAAGAACGCCTTTGAGGGTTACTGGTGCTAATGTTAGAACTATTGTTAGCATTATCTATCGCAAGTCGAACAGTCAACATTACGTAACTCAGCCAAGGATTTCCTATATCTATAATATAACCTTCTGTGATGTTGCTCATAATAATAGAGACTAGAAAACAAATAGGTATTCCCGCTCCTTCCAACGTGCTACGACTCAAATACCGAACTGCGTAAGCTAAATTGAGCAGCAAGGAAGTCATCATTAAAATTAATCCCGGCCAACCGAAGGCTAACAATATCCCAATCCCCCCATTGTGAGGGTTTTCAGGTTGAAATCCACTAGGAGTATAAATAAAATAAGCAGGAGTACCCGCTCCTAACTTATCTTGTTGAAAAAATCCATCGTATCCGTAGCCAAACCAGGGACGCTGATTGACGGCAGCCATTAACTGCGGCCAGAATTCTGTCCGCCCAGTTAGAGTCAAGTCCTTGCCTAACCCACCTACAATAATATCCTCTAGGTTGTCTACTACAAAAACAGTCATAATTATGCTGACGACCAGGAAACATATAATCGCAGTAAATGCCCACTGAAAAGTTAATTTTTTTAAAAAATTTAGTGAGGACACTGCAATTATTAATATGATAGTAATCACTAGAGCAGATCCCGATTTATTAGCCCTTACTAGGTAAAATGAAAAGAACATCATTCCCAAAGCAATCCAGCGGTCTTTCTGAGTTTTAGCTCCTTGAGAATAGTGCAAATACCAAAATGCCGTACAGAGAGCTAAGACTCCCCCCAAAGAATTTTTAGATTGGGTTAAGCCGACAAAATCGCCTGATCCAGGGGGTTTCATTACAAAACTTGCCAAACCGATTGCCGTGTATCCCCAGCGCCAAAAACGAGATAAATCCTCCCATTTATATTGGGCTGCAATGTAAAACCCGAAAGCAGTAAATCCTGAAAAAGCTAGCCCTGCTCTTAGAGTTTCTTCAGGAACTAGAGACCATAATGTAGATAGTAATGGAAGTAATGTATAAAGTAAAAAAAAAGGATTCATCCTCAATATCTTGGCAAAAATCTCTATAAAATTGCTACTAAAAACTTTAACCCTTGAAGTTAAAATTAATACTACCCAGGGGTAAAAAAAATAAGGTATGAGTTTTAAGATTCCACCATCGGGATCTTTCAAGTTAACAAAATGCAAGTAATTAAAAGGAGGTTGTGTCAGAAATGGAGAGATAAAAATGTAAACCCCAGCAAAGCTTTTTTCTAAAGCCAAACCTACTTTTTTATAACTAGCAAATTGAAATAATAGTAGAGTTACTATCACGACTATAGCAATTAGCATCCATGTCAAGGAAGAAGTACCTAAAATCAGCTCTTTCACCATATTTGGTATAGACACTGGTTGAGTCATAATTGCTTTCCTTTGTCATCAACAATATCAAATTATATAGATATAAAATATAGCCGTCAACCCGCAACCACGCTAACACAGAAATTAGCGATAAAGCCAAAATAGAGCATCCTTTTTTCGGCGATAGCTTAAAATAATGAGCTTTTTGCCCCGCACTCAAAAGGCTACACTTATATAAATCATAGTCAATAAAATTAGGTGGTGTATGGTTAACACCCATTTTCCAAAACAGATAGCCCGGTCGGTTGTGGGTGTTGTCTTGTTTGCTTCCACTGTTATCGCTGACGCCAGAAGCACCCCGGCACAACTTCCCATCCCCCTAGGCGCAGACCAAGCCCAGACGGTTCCGCCCGTTAGGAGAGCGCCCGAAAGCTATAAACTCGGCGGTGGCGATCGCATCCAAGTAGAAATACTCGAAGTACCCGAACTCAGCCGCGGCTACGAAGTCCTTTCCGACGGTTCAGTCAACCTGCCCCTGATCGGCTTGGTCTCTATCCGTGGCCGCACCTTAGTAGAAGCCACCAACATCATCCGCAACGCCTACCGCCGCGTCCTCAAAGACCCCATAGTCACAGTCAGCCTCGTCGCCGCCCGCCCTCTCAACGTCGGCGTCATCGGAGAAGTAACCAGGCCCGGAAACTTCACTATTACCCTAACTCCTGGGCCGGGAGCCTCGCCGAGTGTCCAGTACCCCACCGTCACCCAAGCGATCAGACTCGCAGAAGGCGTCACGGGTGTCGCCGACATCCGCAACATCCGCGTCCGCCGTCCCCAACGAGACGGCCCCGATCAAGTGCTCAACGTCAACCTGTGGAAATTCTTGCAAGAAGGAGACATCTCTCAAGACATCATTTTGCAAGACAGAGACACAATCGTGATTCCCACAGTCGCCAACTTCAACCAAGCAGAAGCTCGTCAATTTGCCACAGCAAACTTTTCGCCACCCCCAGAAAAACCTCGATCGATCTCCATTGTTGGTCAAGTCACCCGCCCAGGGGCTTACGTCGTCATCGGTGGCAACACCACAAACGACCTCAGCCGCGAAGGTTTCCCCACCGTCATCCGGGCCATTCAGCTAGCCGGCGGCATCACCTCCGATGCCGACATCCGGCAAATCCAAGTGCGGCGCGTCACCAGAAGAGGCGAACAAATTATCCCAGTCAACCTGTGGCAGTTCCTAGAGTCCGGCGACGGCGCCCAAGATACCATCCTCCAGGAGGGAGACACGATCATCGTTCCCAAAGCTACGATCGTCAACCCTGCAGAAGCTGGTGTGCTCGCCAACACTAACTTTGCCCCCGTCGGCATTAACGTTTATGTAGTAGGAGAACTCAGAACATCCCTCGATCCCTTAAGGCTCCCAGCTAATGCCACACTGAATCAAGCTTTAATTTCCAGAGGATTTTTTGGCTACGAGAATACCAGAGCTAGAAGGGATAAAGTTGAGCTAGTCCGCCTCAATAACGACGGTACAGCTACTAAACGGACGATCGAAGTCAATTTAACTCAAGGAATTAACGAAGAAACAAATCCTCAACTTCGCAACAACGACATGATTATCGTATCTCGCAGGGGGCTCGTCAATTTTGTCGATCGCATGAACGCTGTAATAGGACCTGTCGGGCCAGCTACGGGAGTGTTAAATTTTATAAACGTTCTCCGATTTTTATTCAGGTAAGAAGGCGGCGGGTGAGGTGGATAATTCCTGGCAAAGGCTAGAATAAACGAAACAATAAGATTACCCAGCCGCGACCTGGCCGCTTCAAAAATATCAACCTCAAAAACATCAACCTCAAAAATACCCTGGCTGAATATGGATAGCAGACAAGATTACCAACCCTTCACACCCAAATCGAATGCCAAACTGCCTGAGTTATCGGCTCAGAACTACAGAGATCACTTCGTAGAGGAGAGAGAAGAAGAAAAGCTAGACTTGTCCTGGCTGTTAGGCGTCGTGCGCCGTCGCTTCCTGGTCATGGCAGCAGCCACCATAGCTTTGAGCGCCCTGGCAGGAACAGCGATCGTCGCCACTTCTAAAAGCATAACGGTCGAGTATGAAGGCTCCTTTTCCCTGTTAGTAGAACCAGCCACGGCTGAAGGTTTGCAATCCAAACAATTAAACAACACCCAAGCTGCCGACTTAGCAAGAATTAATATAGAAGGAATTAGCTTACTAGACTACGAAACCCAAATTAGGATTTTGCGAAGTCCCAAAATGATGCAGCCAGTGATTGAGGAATTGCGGGCTTCGTATCCCAAAATGAACTATAGCGAACTGATCTCAAAAATGTCGATCCAGCGCATCAGCTACACGAAAGATGGCAAACAGCAAGGCACAAAAATTTTACAAGTTCGCTACAAAGATTCAAACCGAAAAAAAATTTACCGCGTATTGGACAAAATTTCTAAAGCTTATCTAGATTACAGCTTGCAGCAACGGCTGATGGGCATTAATCAAGGTATTAAATTTATAGATACGGAGATGCCCAAGCTCCGAGAAAGAGTGGAAGTTCTGCAACTGCAAGTCCAAAGACTGCGGCAGCAAAGCAACTTGTTTGAACCTCAGATAGAGGGAAAATCTCTGTCTGAACAAGTTCAAAGCATTCGGGGTAAGCAAGTAGAAATTAGAGTTCAGCTAAAAGGGATGCGAAACCTCTACCAAAGCTATGAAAAACTACTCAACGAAAATAACCCTCAAGGGCTGCTGATGACCCAAGGACAAGCTTACGGCGCACTCTTAGGTCAAATTCAGAGAATCGACTCGGAATTGTCATTAAAATTAGCTCAGTACAGAGAAGACAGTTTGCCAGTTTTAGCGTTGCGAAAAAGTCGGGAAGAACTGGTTTTAACCGCCACTCAACAAGCAAGAGAAGTGGTGATGGGAAATTTAGAAACCCAAATTAAAGAAGTTGAAGCGCGTGATCGCGAAATGACTGCTTTGCAAAATGCTCTCAACCAAAAAATCAGAAACTTTTCAGTTACAACCCGACAATACGACAATTTACAGCGGGAACTGCAAGTAGTTACTAAGAGTTTGTCGGACTTCTTGGCAAAACGAGAAGCCTTGCGGATTGATGCGGCTCAGCAGCAAATACCCTGGGTGCTGATAAATCCTCCGGAAATTCCGCTAGACAAATTTGGCAGGCCTATAACAGCTACCGTCAAACAAACCAAAAAACAGTTAGCGCTGGCAGTAATTTTAAGCAGTCTACTGGGCATAGCAGTCGGCTTGCTCGTAGAGGTACTAAATACTGTGTTCCACACTCCAGAATCACTGAGAATGGCCACAAGATTGCCAATACTCGGGGCGATTCCGTTTACCAAAAAAGTCAAGCGCAGACCGCCAGCCAGACAGAGAAAACTAACATCGGCTCGATCGAACTCGAAAGTGGAAGTAGTCGAACTGGGCGAACCTAGAGATACTGGTTCGATGAGCGGGGGACCAAGTATTTTGAGCGACTTGGACTATCAATTTTTAGAAGCATTTCGATCGCTCTACACGAACATTCACTTGCTCAGTGCAGGCACGGCGATTCGATCGCTCTTAGTCGGCTCAGCCGTAGCCGGAGACGGCAAATCTACAGTAGCTTTGCACCTGGCAGCCACAGCAGCAGCAGTCGGACAGAGAGTATTGTTAGTAGATGCAGATTTGCGCTGCCCGCAACTGCACGCTAAGTTAGGACTGCCAAACGTGCGTGGCCTGGGCGATGCCATCTCCACGGATCTCAGCCTCAACGACGCAATTCAACGAGCCCCGAACCAAGAAAATTTGTTCGTACTCACCGCCGGCCAAATTCCCCCCGATCCGATCAAGCTTCTTTCTTCCAAAAAAATGCAGTATCTGATGGAGCAATTTCAAGCATTTTTTGATTTAGTAATTTATGACACCCCGCCACTAGCAGGCTTGGCAGACACCCACTTGATCGCAGCTCACACAGACGCTACGATTATGGTCGTCCAAATTGGGCAAACAGACCGAGCGCAAGTTCGCAAAGTTTTAGAAGAATTAAAAATTTCTGGAGCTTCCGTCTTGGGAATCGTTGCTAATGGCTGCAAAAACACCGGTCACAGCTACCGCCAGCGCCCGGTCGTTTTAGACACGCTCTACGACCAAAAACTATCGGCTTTAGGTACGAAAAATCCTAAGTAGACAAATGTTGATGCAGGCGGCCGAGCGCCGCCGTCCTCAACCGGAAACGCACAACCAAGCTATACCCTCATTTTTGGATAATAGTACCATTTGAGAAAGAAAATGATAGACTAACGGACATAGCCTTGTGTGTCAACCGAGATTGCGCGGATCTTTAAATTTGGCGGTAATTACTCAGAAAATGATTGAGAAATCAGCAAAAGTGGGTAAACTACATCTAGCAAAGCGCAATCTCAATCAGGAAAAGCACCTTTGAAGGTGAACGTTAGTGTAAACGTTAATGTGAACGTTTCAACCCAGAAACTTGGTAGGGATTATTCTATGAGTACAGTTATGGTTGTTGATGATAGCGTCACTCTGCGGGAGATGATCGCCGACTTGCTCAAAGGTAGAGGACTCAACGTCACGGTAGCGAGTGATGGCGTAGAAGCTCTAGAGCAAATCAAGGCTAACCGCCCAGATTTAGTCGTTCTGGATATCGTGATGCCCCGGATGAACGGCTACGAAGTCTGTCGCCGGCTCAAAAGCGACCCTAAAACCCAAAATTTGCCGGTGGTAATGTGTTCTAGCAAAAGCGAAGAGTTCGATCGCTATTGGGGGATGAAACAAGGAGCCGACGCTTACATCGCCAAGCCATTTCACCCTCAGGAATTGGTCGGCACTATTAAGCAATTGCTGCGAGGTTGAGGTTGAGGAATAGGGACAGGAAAAAAATTGTCTTGAGCGCTTATTATTTCTGCTCCCGTAGCCTCTCTAAACTACTCGATTGACAATAGTCCAAACATCCCCGTCCGATCGCACGTAGGGAACAGTAATACTCTTAAAACCAGTAATAAAAGGCTTGTAATAAACCTGCCAGTAGCTGGGACTAATTTGGTCGGCGATAGCTTTGAGTCCCTTCACTTCCGCCGCCAGTTCCGCCGCCAGTTCATTAATCCGTTCCGCGTGTCCGTGAGCGAGCGCTCTTCCTTCTTCAACTTGCTGCTCCATCGGAGTGATTCTTTGCAACTTTACCGATTGCTGCTGTTTCTGAGCCAGTTGAGCAGACAGAGCCGCGATCGCGTCATCTATACCCTTGACTTCTGCCGACACTTGTGCTTTTTCCCTCGCGTGACGCCGATAAGCATCGGCGATCGCTTGGGGCGAATCACCGGCTGGGACAGCATCGGCAATAGTAAGCTGCTGGCGTTCCAGTCGCAATTCCTCTATTTGAGAGTAAATTGCCTCTATATCTGTCTGAATTTTGTCCACCTAATTACCGCGTGGTTGTTGGATATTTTAGCATATTAACACAAACCCCTCACCTAATCGGCATAGAAATTGCATATTTTAGGCTGGCTAGAAGCAAGGTCCCACAAGAAGAAGTTAAATAGTTTGAAAAATACAAATTTTTATATTTCTCAGTTGAGCGATTCCGTCGATATCCAGTCGGGTTAATCAGGTCGTATCCGGTAAAATTAGCATTATACATTTGTAGTCAGGAATGCAAGTAAGAGCGATTTTTACGAGGATTAAAGCCGTCACTAAAAACACAATTCCTAATTCCCAATTTCCAATTTCCAATTCCCTATTATTAATAGAATTTTTTAAGTTGTTAGCCCTTGCTGCTTCAACTGGACTATAGTCTCTACCAAGACATCCGGTTGAACAGGTTTAGACAGATGTCGGTCAAAACCCGCAGCAAAAGCACGATCGCGGTCTTCATCCCTAGCATAAGCCGTCAGAGCGATCGCCCAAAATTTCCCTGTCTGCGTGTTCAAAGAACGCAGCCTTCGTACCAGCGAATAGCCGTCTTCCTCCGGCATTCCAATATCGCTGACCAAAACATCCGGGCTAAACTGCGAAGCCACCTCAAACGCCTCAGCAGCAGACGATGCAACCCTGACAGTGGCCCCGGAATCTGCCAAGACAAACCTCATAAATTCCCGCGAATCAACCTCGTCATCAACCAGCAAAATCTTAACTCCCAGTAAATTACCAGCGCCAGCCCAAACCTCCGCTTCCTCGTCTGGGATCGAATTTACCTGCATCGCAGGGAGACGGAAAGTAAAAGTCGATCCCATATTCAGCCCCGGACTCTGGGCCCAAACCGTGCCGCCGTGGAGTTCCACCAACTGCCGCACGATCGCCAGACCCAGCCCCAAACCGCTATAATTGCGAGTAATCGTAGCATCCGCTTGCCGGAAAGAGTCAAACACGTAAGGCAAAAAATTCGGTGCAACCCCAATTCCCGTGTCGGTAACAGCCAGCTCAACCTCCGAATCAACTCTCGAAAGCCGGATTTCAACTCGCCCCCCGCGCGGCGTAAACTTAATCGCATTTGTCAGCAAATTCCAAATTACTTGCTGTAAGCGGCCAGGGTCTCCTGATACCCAAAATCTCCGATTTAACTGAGATTCAGGATTTCCAGAAACCTTCCCAAATTCGGAAAATTCAGCAGTCTCTAAGCCCAAATCTCCAATTGCAAACCGCAAATCGATCGACTTAGCATCGGCAGCCAACCGTACCGTATTCACCGCTGCTTCCACCATCGAAATCAAATTTACGGCACAAGGATTCAACGTCAACTTGCCGCGAATAATTCGCGAAATATCCAGCAAATCATCAATCAATTGAGTTTGCAATTTAGCATTTCGCTCGATCGTTTCTAAAGCCCGCCCAGTAGCAGCCGGACTCAAACTGCGTTGCTGCAGCAGTTGCGCCCAGCCCAAAATAGCGTTTAAGGGCGATCTCAGCTCATGAGAAAGAGTTGCCAAAAACTCATCTTTCATGCGATTTGCCTGCTGAGATTCCTCGTAAAGTCGGGCATTGTCGATCGCCCCCGACACTGCCTGAGCCAACTGCATTAAAATAGTTTCATCATCTTCGGCAAACTCCCCCTCATACTTGTCCGACAACTGAATCAATCCCAGATTTCTGCCGTCCCGAGTCGTCAGCGGTACAGCCAGCCAGCCCCGCATCGGCGGGTGCTTCGCCGCAGCCTTACCGAACCCCCGCCAGGCCGGGTGAGCCTCTAACTCGTTTTGAGTCATTCGCATCGCCTGTTGCTGCTGCCAAACTTTTTGGTAAATTCCTGTACCATCTGGCTCCTCGCAGTAATCTTGCCACGCTGCGTATTTTTCTGACATGGAAAACTTGCTAATTCCCGCATCCCAGTTGGCGTCAGGGTTGAGGTTGACCGCTACCTGGTGGACTTCCAGAATTTGGCGGGCGCTATCGGCAGCTAACTGAAGTATTTCTGCCACCGACAGCGTGGAGTTGATAGCAACTGACGCGGAGGTTAACTTTTGCAGGCGCCGCAAATACGACCGCTCGCGCGCCAACGCCCGCTCGCGGTCGTATTCTAACTGTTTGCGATCCGTAATGTCGATCGCCACCCCGGACAGCCGAAGGGGTGTGCCGGATGCGTCAAAAACCACTCGCCCTTTGTCGTGAAGCCAAATCACTGAGCCGTCGGGTCGCACTTTGCGGTATTCCGACTCGTAAACTCCCGTGCCGCTTAATGCCACATCCACATCTGCCAAAAACCTTTCCCGGTCTTCTGGATGCACCGCATTCTTTTTTTGTTCAAAAGTACCAAAGGTGCTGTCTGGCCCCAAACCCATCTGTGTTTCGGCATTAGAGGAACGGCGGACTTCCCCCGATACGACATCCCAGGTAAAAGCGATGGTGTTAGCTGCTTCTAGAGCAAAGCGCAAATTTTCTTCGCTTTCTTGCACCCTCGCTTCCGATAATTTGCGATCCGTAATATCCCAAACCACGCCGATCGATCGCACCGATTTACCTGTATCATCATCAAAAAACTTGCCCCTACCCGAGATCCAGTGCAAGCTGCCGTCGGGCCAAAAAACTCTAAATTCGTACTTGTATTCTATTTTGTTTTCTAAAGCAAAGGCAACAGCGTGGGCGATCGAGGTCTGGTCATCCGGGTGAATGCAGGCAAAAAACGCTTCGTAAGTTCCCGGAAAACTGCCTTTTTCCAACCCGAATAACAGTTCGTGTCCTTCCGACCAAACGACCTCTCCAGTTAATACATTCCAATCCCAAGTTCCCATTTTCGAGGCTTCGATCGCCAATCTCAGCCTTTCCTCCGAAATTGCCAACTGCGCCGACGTTTTCGCGTAGTTCTCGCGCAACTGCTGTTTTTTCAAGCTTTCGCCCACTGCCCCCGCCAGCCGCTTTAAGTACCGCCCTTTGAACACGTAATCGCTTAAGCCTGCTTTCATAGCTTCGACTGCCACTTGTTCGCTGCCGCTGTCAGTACACATAATTACCGGACAATTTGGGTAGCGGCTGTGAACTTTTTGGAGAATAGTTAATCCGTCGCTCCAGTGCAGTTGGTAATCGGTAATTACTATATCAAAACCCCCGACTGCCAGGATTTGTTCGAGAGTTTGGATATCAATAACCGATTTAATTTCTAAATCGGAAAAACTTTTCCTCAGTTCTCGATCGATCATCAGGCGATCGTTTGGGTTGTCGTCGATTAACAGAATAGACAGCATTCGGCTTTTAGTTTTTGTATTGGCGCATACATTATTAAATTTAACAATATGTTATTAAGCAATCTCGACAATTTAAATATGCACTTGGCTGGTTAATTAGACTTGCCAATAAGTTTATGATAGTTACTTGTATTTTATTATATTTTACAGCCTGTAATATACTCAACCAGCCTTTTAGGAGCATCGCCCACAAGCAAATTAATTAAGTGGTTGTAGAACAGATCGGAAAGCCTGCTCAGCCGGGAACGGTGCAAGATCTCCGTTAACTCTCACTATACTACTTGTTTATTCTGTGTGCTGGTGTGAAGAAGCGCGTTGATTGATTCTGTCAGCTACAGCAGAATATTGCTGTTAAAACCCTCTTTCGTAGAACCTCATCTTTTTTAAATCCCGATTCACTGCGCGTTGCCGAACTTGCTTCCTCAACTCTCGCACTTGCGTAATTTTACCCAGAAGCGGGTACCGATTCCCAAAGTCGATTTCAGCCCGATCGCACCCCCCATGCGATCGACTCCTTTGCGAGCGATCGCCAGCCCAATTCCCATCCCCGGATACATTTCTTGACCGTGCAGGCGATCGAACAACCCAAAAATTCTCTCTTGAAATTTTTCTGCAATACCAATGCCGTTGTCTTCTACCCAAAGATAGATATATTCCTCCTCAGCTTCTGCATAAACTCGTACCTGCGGCTCTATCCCAGGCTGCACGAACTTAATAGCATTGGAGAGCAAGTTAGCCAAGACTTGCAGCAGCGTACCAGGATGGGCCAACACCGTAGGTAGCGGTTCAACAACTGTTATCCGAGCTTGTTTTTGGGCAATTTCAGCCTCTAGTTGCGCGATCGAGCCAGCCACAATTAAATTAAGAGAGACTGCTTTTAGCGGCAAATTAGCTTTGCTGAGGCGGCTGTACTCTAACAAATTTTCGATTAAAGTATTCATCAGACTTGCAGCGTCATTAATCCGATACAAGTAATCCTGTGCGGTAGCCTCCAACTCGCTGGCTTTCTCTTTAAGCAACATTTCAGAAAAAAACGAAATTCCCCGCAGCGGAGCGCGCAAGTCGTGAGAAACTGAATAGGTAAACGATTCGAGCTGTGCATTAACTTCTTCTAACTCAGCAGTACGCTCTCTCACCCGCTCTTCCAAAGTTTCATTAAATTCCCGCAAAGCAAGTTCAGCCTGCTTGAGATCGGTAATATCTTCAACCAATCCCTCGATCGTACTTTCACCTTCTGTGCTGTAGAGATATTGAGTAAACCGAATCCATTTTACTCGACCGTCTGCCAAAGGAAATGTAATTTCGAGATTTTGAGACCGAGACTCCGCTGAATCTAGCGGCTGCAAAAACAATTGCCGCCCATAAATGTCTTGGACATCTGCTAAATTGCTGGCATCAAACAAGTGCAAAAAAGCTTGATTGCTTTCCAAAAGCTGTCCCTCGGAAGTCGAGCGAAAAACTCCGACATTTAAGTGTTCTAACAGAGAATTAAGCCGATTTTCCAGGCGGGCTACTCGTTCCCAGGCGGCAACTCTATCGAGTACGCCGCGAACCGCAACGCGAAGGCGGACGTAATGCTTCGGCGACTTGATAATGTAGTCGTCCAATCCGGCTTTCATCGCCTCTACAGCAATTTCTTCGTTGCCAGTATTCGTAAACATTACAATCGGGCATTCTGGATAACGGGCTTTGATAGTTTTAAGCACATCTATACCGTTCGTCCAGCGTAGTTGGTAATCGGTAATTACCAGATGGAATCCGCCTCTATTCAGTGCTTCCACCAATAATGTATCGTCGGAAATTTCCGTTATTTGCACTTGCGAGAATTGCCGCTCTAACTCGCGTTTGACGAGCAGCCGATCCGTTGGGTTGTCGTCAATTACCAGAATGTGTAACACTTTAACAATTTATAATGGTGCCGTTAGCTAGAGTGCCGAGCGCTCACTCTTAATAAAAATATTGGAGGTTGCACTTTTAAAAGAAAAAATGACGGGCTTCCTCACTAAAAACTTAATTCACTCGTTACCAGAAACAGCCTGGTAACGAGGAAACAAGCAATAAAAATCGGTAAACAGCCACTACAAACCACGAAATTCTATCGGTTCCGGCAGTTCGGTATAGTTGAGCCAATACTCCCTAAAACTCTGCATCATTTCTAATAAAGAAGCAAACCCGACTGGTTTAACTAAATAAGAATTTACCCCTAAATCGTAAGCTCGCTTGACATCAGGTGTTTGCCTAGAAGAAGTAAGCATAACCACCGGCAAGCGTTTTAGTTCCGGCTGCTGTCTCAGCCACAGCAGAACTTCGTGGCCGGAGCGCCTGGGCAATTTCAAATCTAGTAAAATTATCGCAGGTAAAGGATAGCGATCGCGATCGCTGTACTCTCCGTCACCATTTAAATAAAAAACCGCTGCATCTCCATCTCGGACAATTTGCAGCGAAGTATTAGCAAAAGTCTCATTCCGAAAAGCCCGCTGCATCAACAAAACATCAACGGGGTTATCTTCCACCAGCAAAATCGTCTGCGTTTGGGTCATGCTTCCTCAGTTGTATCCAAAATCGACTTCCTTGTCCTACTTGAGATTCCACTCCAACTTGACCGCCCATGCGATCGACTCCTTTTTTTACAATAGCTAATCCTATACCAGTTCCGGGGTAAGATTCGATACCGTGCAGCCGTTCAAAAACCCGAAAAATGCGTTTTTGATGTTCTGGAGCAATACCGATGCCATTGTCTTCTACCCACAGACGGATTATGCGGACTGGCAATAGGCAACTGGCAATCAGTAACTGGGAATGTTCCCACTCTCCCACACTTCCCCTTTCCAATTTTCCCGCTGTATCGCTGTCTGTCTCTCCCTCTTGAGGCAGCTCAAGTTCCTCGGCCCATATCTGCACTTGGGGTGGTGCGCCTTCCACAAATTTTATAGCATTGGTGAGCAGATTGGCGATTACTTGAACTAAAGTAACGCGGTGGGCAATTAGCGCAGGCAAGGGCGATTGAACACTGATTTGAGCGTGCCTGGATTTAGCGTCAGCTTTTACCATAGCAATTGCCTCGGCCACAGCAGATTCTAAGTCTAAAACTTGCAGCGATAAATCACTGCGGCTCAGGCGGCTGTAAGCTAGCAAATCTTGGATTAATTCTTCTAGTTGTTGCCCAGAATTAACAATTTGCTGGGCGTATTCTTGACCAAGTTCGTCGAGGATGTCACGGTAATCTTCTAATAAAGCTTCAGCCAATCCCTGCATTCCC
This sequence comes from Microcoleus sp. Pol11C2, assembly GCF_036701505.1. Lineage (NCBI taxonomy): Bacteria > Bacillati > Cyanobacteriota > Cyanophyceae > Oscillatoriales > Microcoleaceae > Microcoleus > Microcoleus sp. Pol11C2. The sequence goes on along the minus strand of NZ_JAUBQX010000003.1, from coordinate 136,442 downwards.
CGCAGGGGAGCACGCAAATCGTGGGCTACGGTATAGGCGAAAGCTTCTAATTCTTCGTTAGCTGCTTGAAGTTGATTGGTGCGCAGCTCCACTCGCCGTTCTAATGTAGCGTTGAGCATCCGAATTTCTGCTTCTGCTTGTTTACGCGCAGTTATATCAAGGGCGGTACTAATTACTAGACTTCTGCCGTCGTAAAGCTGGCCTAAAGGTGCGGAATAAAACTCCCAAATTCGAGTTTCGCCGCTGGCTGTGGCAATCATATATTCGCCTTCAGAGATGCGGGCGTTTAATTGGTGCAGCCGATCAATATCTGCTTGCACTAGGGATTTACGGCTGTGGTAAGCTTTTTCTGTCCAATCTTCAATTGTGGGAATTTCTGAGTATTCGTACCCTGAGAGTTCTGTCCAAGCGCAGTTAATTTGCAAAACTTCTCCGTTTTCAGCGTGCAGCATAATTGGCAGCGGTGCCTCGATAATGGCGCGGCGGAAACGTTCTTCGCTTAATTGTAGGGAGTGGCGATCGTGTTCTAGCTGTTCTAAAAGTTGATTTTGCTTAATTTCGGCCTGATCGCGCAAAGTTCGATCGCGCTTCACCAAATAGTAAACCAACACCATCAACAAAAAATTTACTAAACTCGCAACGGTAAAGCTCAGGATTGTCAAATTAGCGCTTTTTTTAGATTCTCGGGCGCGCTGCTGCAATAGCTGAGTTTCTTCGGCAGTCATGGCGGCTATCTGCTGCCGAATGTCCCCCATGATTTCCTTTCCCCTATCGGTTTTTATTTGCCGCACGGCTGCTGCTAAGTTTTGTTTGCGTCGCAGATTGAGGGTTTTTTCAAGGTCGGCTAATTTAGAGTCGATCGCAATTTTCAAATCGCGAACGCGCTGTTGCTGCGGCTTATTGTCGGCGGTTAGCTGTTGCAATCTGACTACTTGCTGGTTGATGCGGGCGATCCCGCTGTGATACGGTTCTAAATACCGTTCTTCTCCCGTCAGCAAATAACCGCGCTGTCCGGTTTCAGCATCTTTTAAGGTAGAAAGCGTAGCTTCGAGTTCGGTTAAAACTTGGTGAGTGTGGCTTACCCAGCGTTCGTTTTCGAGTAACTTGAGAGTGTTGCGGTAGGAAGTTGCCGCATTGAAAATTAGCAGCGCTACGACCATTCCGATACCTGCGGTGATTTGGGGAGTCAGCGATTGTTTCATGAAATACTCGGCGTGCGAGTCCTGCTTTTTTTTATTGTAGCTGGATTAAGAATACCCAAATTTTTCGCGCGGTCAGAAACGGCGACTAAAGCCTATAAATTTAAGGCTCAAATGTGCGATCGATCTTGTGTCTAGTTTAGCCTCACTCCTCATCGCATCCCTCTTAAGTCGGAGATTCAATAAATCGCTCTCTTGCGTTTCGTGGTTCAGGAAAACACCAGACAATCTAAGATAGCCTGCAAAGCTTAATTCGCCTTTTTTGTATCGAGTTTTGTATCGTTCGTGTTCCTTGGGCAGTTTCAACTGGTGGCGCAAAGAAAAAAGGTTTTACGTATTGACTCTAGTTGATTTTTGGGGTATATTTTAGATAATGGGAATAGTCAAATAAATTTAATTTTAGCTAATATTTCCATTATTAAATAATACATTATCCAACTAGCCAAGTCAAGCTTTTTACCACCAAAAAAAAGGCGAATTTTTAATATCTTATTTAAAAAATAATCTTTTGGAAGCAGGGAGAAATTCACAGAGGCGATGACGCGGGTGAAGAGTATCAGAACTCAGAAATGCGAGCGATCGGGTAATTGCAGAGAATTAATGCGTTGAAGTTAGTTTAATTAACATCAGAATTATATCTTTTTGCGAGCGAGACGCTCGATCGCACTCGCAAAGAGACACTCGCCCTGCACTGAGAAAAATATGCTTCCGAGTGCAGGGCCGAAACAATATAATTACACAATCGCAGCCGCTGCTTTCATCGCGAAAATGCGATCGATCGCATCTTCAACAACCTTATCAGGCGTAGAAGCACCCGAAGTCACGCCGACTACAATTTTACCATCCGGTAGCCAACCTTCAGTTACGACCAAATCGGCCCCCAAAGGCTTGTGTTCGATCCGATTTCCCGGTAAAATGCGCTCCGCACAATCAATGTGATAAGAAGGAACAGTTTTGTCGATCGCAATTTCCTGCAAATGCGTAGTATTAGAAGAATTAAAACCCCCAATCACCAGCATCAAATCCAACTTTTCCTCAACCAAACTCAACATAGCATCTTGCCGTTCCTGAGTCGCATCGCAGATAGTATTAAAACTCTGAAAATGCTCGCTCAAATTCTCCGGCCCGAACTTCCGCATCATCGTTTTTTCAAACAACTTGCCAATATTCTCGGTCTCAGTTTTGAGCATAGTAGTTTGGTTAGCAATTCCAACCATTTCTAAATCCCGATCCGGGTCAAAACCAACAGAATAAGCCTTACTAAACTTAGCAAGAAACTCATCGCGATCGCCCCCATGCAAGATATAATTGCTGACATATTCAGCTTCTTGCCAATTCAGCACAATCAAATACTTATCAGCAAAAGAACTCGTAGCAACAGTTTCCTCATGCTTGTACTGACCGTGAATAATCGAAGTATAATCCTTTTTTTTGTGCTTTTCAACAGTATTCCAAACCTTAGAAACCCAAGGACAAGTAGTATCAACAATCTTGCAGCCCTTATCATTAAGCAACTGCATTTCTTGGACGCTTGCTCCAAAAGCAGGTAAAATTACCACATCGCCACTATCGACAACAGAAAAATTTTTCTGCCCATTCTCAACAGCAATAAAACCAACTTCCATATCCCGCAAATGCTCATTGACAGACGGATTATGAATAATCTCATTAGTAATCCAAATCCGTTCCGAGGGGAAATGCTGGCGAGTCTCGTAAGCAATAGCTACAGCGCGTTCCACCCCCCAGCAAAAGCCAAAAGCCTGAGCCAGCCGGATCGTAACTGCGCCGCGTTCGAGTCTGTAATTATTGTCGCGAATTTGCTGGATCAGACTGCTTTGATAAGCCGTCTGCATTACCCCAGCTACCTCAGCTTCGTGTCCAAAACCCTTGCGGTGGTAGTTTTCAGACTGTTGGAGCGATCGTTTAAAAGCTTTAGTATCCATGCGGTATCGAGTTGAAATCTAGGTTAATTACCTTTGATTTTAGAACCATTGGAGAATTCTCATCTCAAATTTGAAAACCCCGTCTGCAACAATTGCAAAACGGGGCAACCCAACTACTATTATTGACTCTGACTGCCAATCACAGATTCAAACCTTCTTCTGCACAAAATCCCGCAAAGAAATCCGGTTTATTAGAAAAATCGGGGTTGGAAGTCGATAAATCTCCAAAGAAACTGGGTTTTACAGGCTGGAGTGCGTCAGTCTTAGGCTATTTTCAAATCTTCTTAGGCGCAAAAGGAGAACTCGATTCAAACGAACTGAAACCGCCGGCAAAATCCTCACCGTAAGCTTCTTCCCCATGCTCGCCGATATCCAAACCTTGGTCTTCAGCAGATGACGGCACTCGCAGTTCCATAAACTGCCCCAAAATTTTCAGGATCACAAAAGTGCCCACAGCCGCAAACACGTAAGTAACTACAACGCCTATAAACTGGGTCACGATTAGCCCCGGATTCCCCGCAAACAGCCCGTCATTGCCGGCAGCATTAACCGCTTTAGTCGCAAACACGCCAGTCAGAATCGCGCCTATAGTTCCGCCGACGCCGTGAATCGGGAAGGTATCCAAAGAGTCGTCAAATCCCAGCTTAGCCCGGAAACTAACGGCAAAGAAGCAGCAAACCGAAGTGATCGATCCGATCAAAAGCGCTCCCACTGGAAGCACGAATCCAGCCGCAGGTGTGATTCCCACCAATCCGGCGAGGAAACCGCTAGCAATTCCCACTGCTGTCGGTTTGCCTCTGAGAACCCATTCCACAATAGTCCAAGTTAAACCCCCGGCTGCTGCAGAAATCATCGTGGTGACAAAAGCCACTGTTGCTAAAGAACCAGCTCCCAAAGCGCTACCGCCGTTGAAGCCAAACCACCCGAACCACAGTATCCCAATTCCCAACAAGACGTAGGGTACGTTGTGGGGGGTGTGGGGCTTGTTCAAGTGGTCTTTGCGGGGCCCGATCATCCAAGCTGCGACAACCGCAGAAACACCGGAACTAATGTGCACGACTGTGCCGCCGGCAAAGTCCAGAGATCCGATCGCCTGCAGCCAGCCTCTACCCCAAACCCAGTGGGCTAAAGGAGAGTAGATGAAGGTAGACCACAGCAGCACGAACCAGAAATAGGTTTTAAATGTTACCCGTTCGACTATCGCCCCGGAAATCAAGGCTGGAGTGATGATGGCAAACATCATCTGGTAAACCATGAAGACTTGGTGGGGTATTGTCGGTGCATAGCCGATCGGATCTGGTGTGTCCGCCGTGACCTTGTTCAAGAACATCCAGTCGAAGCCACCGATAAAGCTTTCGATCCCTTGACCAAAGCCTTCGGACGCTGGAGTAGAAACGTCAAAGGCTAAACTGTAGCCCCACAACGTCCAAGTGACGCCGATCACTCCCATCATGACTAAGCTCATCATCATGGTGTTGAGGACGTTGCGCGATCGCACCAGTCCCCCGTAGAAAAACGCCAGCCCTGGTGTCATTAACAGCACAAGTGCTGAGGATACCAACATCCAGGCCGTATCGCCGCTGTCGATCGGATTCGGCGCCACCGCAGCAGCGGCACCAGCATCTTGAGCTAAGGCATTGCCCGTCAGCGGCACGCTTAACAGCCATAGCGCCATGATGCCGATCGTTAAACTTTTTTTGATCACGTTAGTTGTACCTTTTCATACTCAGCAATTTTCAGGGAAGACCGAGCCGATTTTAGATGTGAGGATTTTAGATGCAATAGTTATTTGGTTTTAAGTCCCTGTTTTAGCGGAACAAATCTTCAATAGATAATTCCCCAATCCTCAACCCCCCGGCTTCGTATAGCCGGACTCATCTAAATTCGTCAACTATCAATCTAATGGTCTATGCCTTTTGGATTGCACCATTTGTACAAACTGTTGTTCTGTATCACCCTATACTAAATAGCTAACTATCATATTTCTTAATCTATCAGTGGATACTTGACATCGCCAGTGATAGCAGAGTAACCCGAGAGGAAGAGTTGAGGAGAGGGTAAGAGTTTTGAGTTGGGGAGAGTGGAAGGAGGAGAGGGGGAGAGTTGGGGAGAATGTTACTTTATCCTTTATCTTTCTAACTAATGACTAATAACTCATGACTCATTTTTCAACTGCATCTGATCGAAGAGTTGCAGGGCCGATCGCCAAACCAGATAACCTTGATCGTTAAGGTGCAACCCATCTGTGCTGAGTTCAGTTGGCAAATTGCCGTCAGCATCCGCAAACAGCGGGTACAAATCCAGATACAAAACATTTTCCGAACTAGCAATTTCTTTCAGCCGTCGATTTATTGCCCTAATCCGACTGTTAGGAATCGCCAACAGCCGATCGCGATTTTCCCAAGTAGCTTGTTCCCCGCTGTGGGGCAAAATTGACTGCACAACAACTTGTGCTTTGGGGTGAGCCCACCGCAAATCGCGAATAATCTGCCGCTGGTTGTCCAAAATCCCTTCGTCGCTGGTCCCGCGCAACAAATCGTTAATCCCAATCATCACAAACACCGTATCCGGCGCAGTTCGATCGAACAACTGCAACCGCTTCAGCAAACCCACCGAAGTCTCCCCCGAAATCCCTTGATTCAGCCAAATTCGATCTACTGGTAACAGCTTGGTCGGAAACCACATACTTAGAGAATCCCCAGCCAAAACACTCAGTCTTGAGGGTCGATTCGCCGCCGCCGCCTCAGCTTCGCGACCCAACTGCGTCACCCACTGCTGGTAAGTCCATTTATGTCGCGGCCCGGGAACGGGCACGTCTAGCACTGCCTTTGCAGAGATAGCCGGTTGGCCAATTTGTTCCTCAGCCGCTTCTGCCGTCACCGCATCATTCGCCTGGAAGCTTTCTGTCAAGTTGTTTCCCCGCAGAAGTAGTTGAGCGACTGTAACTATCAGTACCCCGTTCGTCACCAGAGATAGCAAAGCCCAAACCGGAACAGTTTTCGATCGGCTAACTTCCATCCCTAAGAGGGATTTATGAGTTCTACTTCTGCTACCTCCTCCAAACTTCTCCATAAACTCAAGCTATTTGCAGGCCTCACACCGAATAATTTGCACTGATTGCTGCATCAAATTTTACCACTCAATTAAGCCTTAATTCTTGTAAGAATCAAGCACTGTGCTGTGTTGGGCGCGACGGCGATGCAGAACTTTGCTTTTTCGCACTACTTTACCATAAAAAATCTGCTTACCAAACTTTCTGGCTCCGCAATCGGATTTGTCCAACCCGCAGACCGGGACAAAAATATATCTAAAACTTACCAAAATTACCCATTTCTGATGCTAAAATCCAAAAATGAAAAAATTAACTATAACTGAAGCAGCCAAACTTAAAGGTGTGAGCGCTTCCACCTTGCGCCGGTGGGAAGCCGAAGGCAAGCTAATACCCGAACGCACCGCTAACGGTCACAGACGCTATGACCTAGCTAATCTTCTCGGATTAAAACCCAACGGTGCTTTAACCATTGCTTACGCTCGGGTTAGCAGTCACAACCAAAAAGATGATTTAGACAGACAAAAACAAGTCTTGGAATTGTTTTGTGCATCTCAGGGGTGGCAATTCCAAATCATTGAGGATGTAGGTTCTGGGGTTAATTACAGTAAGCGGGGTTTACAACATCTAATTAGGGCGATCGCAGACAATCAAGTAGAAAGGTTGGTATTAACTCACAAAGACAGACTGCTGAGATTTGGTTCAGAACTAATTTTTAATTTGTGCGAACACTTTGGGACAGAGGTAGTGATTATAAATCAAACCGAAAATACTAGCTGTGACGAGGATTTAGCTAAAGATATACTAGAAATAATCACTGTTGTCTCCGCCCGCCTTGATGGCAGCAGGAATCCCAAAAACAAGCGCGTCGTTGAAGAACTTAAAGCAATTGCCGGTAAACTCTAATCAATACATCAGTTTGCAAAGTTCGTTAGTTACAGATTCTCAACTCCCAATTACCAATTAGCGGCCCACATCTCATGCAATCGCCAACTACTCTATGTAAGGTGTTGCATAATAGCGGGATGATTTGGATTTTTTTGTCGCATGGACTCTCGTAGCGCGAAGGCGTGTATTTTCACAGCAGGCGGGACACCCCACCATAATCATCCTCAAATTGTGCAACGTCATATGTCAGCCATTAAAGGTCAACTAAAAATAAAATTATGCCCGCGTTCGCATCGAAGATTGAAACGCGAGCACAACGATAGACAGCCATAACTTAGCAGCTATTTCAGATTGTGGTTTTTCTGAATAAAGGCGTGAATTAGCTGATAAATAGCTAATCTAGGACACAAAAGCTGAATTGGTCGAGATCTTCGCCCGCTCTACAGTTTGGTAGTCTTGCCCCCAGAACCCCCACCATAACCGCCGTAGCTGCTCTCACTTCTGTTATCCAAGCTGGTTTCCTTCACAAACCCGGTGTAAGCTTCCATCCCGTGTTCGCCGATATCCAAACCTTCAGCCTCCTCTAAAGCAGAAACGCGGATACCCAGCAAAGCTTTGAGTGCCATCCAAAAAATCGTAGTCAGCAGCACCGTCATCCCGCCTACAGAGATAATGCCGACCAACTGCGCCCACAGTTGACCGAAACCTCCGCCCACAAGCAATCCGGCTGCCGGGCCTGCGGTATAAAGTCCAGTTGTAGGCCCGTCAGCAAACAAGCCCACTGCCAGAGTTCCCCAGATGCCACAGACTAAGTGAACTGAAGTTGCTCCTACAGGGTCGTCAATTTTCAAGTTGTCGAAGAAAGTTACTGCGAAAACTACCATGATACCGGCGATCGTGCCGATTATGGCAGAGTTGGGGATGTTGATCCAAGCGCAGCTCGCTGTTACCCCGACTAAGCCTGCGAGGATGCCGTTGATAATCATCGAAAGGTCGGGTTTGCCCAGGTAAAGCCAAGCAGTAATGGTTGCAGCAGCTCCCCCGAAGGCACCTGCGGTGTTGGTGGTGAGCGCAATGTGGGCGATCGCATTTGGATCGACTGCCATTGTCGAACCGGGATTGAACCCGAACCAACCCAACCACAGAATCAAACAGCCCAGGGTGGCAATGCTCATATTGTGTCCCGGCATCGCCACAGTATCGCCGTCGCGGTACTTGCCGATCCGCGGCCCCAAAAATGCCGCTCCCATCAAAGCAGCCCAACCGCCTACCGAGTGAATCACTGTCGAACCGGCAAAATCGTAGAAGCCTGCTTTTGCCAGCCAGCCGCCGCCCCAAATCCAGTGTCCGGTAATTGGGTAAGCAATTCCTACTAGCAGCAAGCTGAAAATTAAGAATTCCAGGAATTTAATTCGCTCTGCAACGGCTCCAGAAACGATCGTCGCAGCAGTCCCCGCAAAAACTAATTGGAAAAAGAATTTAGCGTTGAGGGGGACTCCCGTCCAGTTAAGCGACTCGAAAATGCCTTGATAAGCGTCTCCTGTGGCGGGGCTGTTGTCAGCTACGTTCCACAGGAAAAATCCGCCACTGCTGCCGATAAAACCGTTGCCGTTGCTGAACATTAAGGCAAAGCCGATCGCCCAAAATGCGATCGTAGAAAGCGCAAAAACAATTAAGTTTTTGGACAGCACATTAACGGCATTTTTTTGGCGACAAAAACCGGTTTCCAACATACAGAAACCCGCGTTCATAAAGAACACTAGCATCGCCGCCACCATGACCCACATGGTATCCATGCCCACCTTAAGGCTTGCTAATTGTTCCTCGGTGGTTGGCGCGGGAGCTGTTTGGGCTACCGCCGCATATCCCCACACCAAGACGATGATTGCAGCTAAAGGTATGCAGGCTTGCCAACTTGGAGTGAGGCGGGCGATCGCCCTTTGTAATTTCTTGAACCTGTTAACTTTGGTCAAAAAGTTAGCTGCTGGCAAATTTAAAGCCTCCCGCCTGACTTGTTTCGACTTTTTCTTTCCGACAGTCATTTTAATCACTTTTACCCTCTTTACGGCTAGTAAGCTCAGCAATATTCGGAAAACGTTCCAATCTTACTACAAAAGTTTATGGATTATTTGTTGAGATTGAGATAGTTATGATAGCCTAGCTCTTCTAGTTGATTTTGTTTTTTCAGTACAGATTCGGACAAATTTTTGCGGTACAGCAGGACTCGCTCTAGCAATTCTGGCTGATGAGCTGCCAGTATCTGAACTGCCAGCAAGCCCGCATTCTTAGCGTTACCGATCCCCACTGTTGCTACGGGTATCCCGGCTGGCATTTGCACGATCGAGTACAGCGAATCTACCCCTTGTAGGTGGCGGCTCGGTACGGGCACGCCAATTACTGGCAAGGGGGTTAAAGATGCTACCATACCTGGGAGGTGCGCCGCTCCCCCGGCACCTGCGATAATGACTTTCAAGCCTCGTTGGTGAGCGGTTTGGGCGTATTCCACCATGCGCTCAGGGGTGCGGTGCGCCGAAACGATGGCCACGGAGCAAGCAACACTGAATTCTTCGCAAACTGCGATCGCATCTTTCATGGTTGGCAAATCCGAATCGCTACCCATGATAATTCCAACTGTCGCTTGATTCATAAAATTTTCAGATTTTAGATTTCAGATAAGTGCTAATTTTATAATGATTGCGTTAACTCAAATTTAGATATTTTGTACCAAAACTGACCCTTAAAAGCAATTTTGCCACAAGCCCCCGTCTGAGCAGCCCTGGAGCCAGCAAAAAGCAAAAAGCTCTCCCTCCTCATCGCCAGCCACCGGATTTATCCGTAGCGAATATTAAATCTAAAATCTAAAATCTAAAATCTAAAATCTAAAATCGGATGACTGAAGCCACAACCCCAACTGCCGCCCCCACAGATATTCTCAATGTTCGCCTCCCCGGTTGCAAGGATTTGCAGATGCTTGCTATTGACGAAACGGGCATCATTCAAGAAGTTTGGCCGATGGACGCCGTATTTAAACGGATTTGTCCTCCCCATTTGCACGTGCTTGATGTAGGAGGCGATTGGCTTTCTCTAGGCGGTGTTGACTTGCAGATTAACGGCGCCCTCGGTTTTGCTTTTCCCGATTTAGAAAGCAAGCATATTGAAATTTTGCCGAAAATTTGTCAATTTTTGTGGAATCAGGGAGTAGATGCTTTTTTGCCGACTTTGGTGACAACTTCGCTGGATAAGTTTAGGCGCTCGCTCTCGACTATAGCTGATTATATCCGCACTGTACAAACCGTTGCTCCCGCAACAATTAAGCCTAAAACAGCGGAAATTATCGGTGTTCACCTCGAAGGTCCTTTTCTCAACCCCCAGAAGCGAGGAGCTCACCCAGTTGAGTTTTTGTTACCGCTAACTATAGAAAATGTCAAGCAAGTTTTAGGAGATTGTGCCGATATTGTCAAAATAATTACTTTAGCGCCGGAGTTAGACAGCACTGGCGAAGTCATTTCCTATTTGCAAAGTTTGGGAATTTTCGTCAGTCTCGGACACTCCCAAGCGACAGCAGACCAAGCACAGCAAGCATTTGAGCGGGGAGCTTCAATGGTAACTCACGCTTTTAATGCGATGCCGAGTTTGCACCACCGAGAACCGGGTTTGTTGGGAGCGGCGATTGTTTATCCGGGCGTAAAATGCGGTTTAATTGCTGACGGGAAACACGTTTCTCCGACAATGATTGATTTTTTTCTGCGCGCTGGTAGGTATGAAAAAGGCGTTTTTTTAGTGAGCGATGCTTTGGCTCCTTTGGGTTTGCCTGACGGTGTTTATCCTTGGGATTCCCGACAAATTGAAGTCAGAAAAGGTACAGCTTGGGTAAGATTAGATTACCACTCGCCCCTAGAATCTGCTACTTTGGCGGGTACAACTCTGCCGCTGTTGGCGGGAGTGCAGAATTTGGTGAAGTGGGGGATTTGCGACGCCGATAGTGCGATCGCCCTGGCAACTGAATCTCCGAGAAGGGCGATCGGAATTTCGGGAATTATTGGCAAATCCGCAACTCAATTGTTGCGCTGGAATTTAAATGCGGCGACAAAGGAATTGACTTGGCATCGACTTTTTTAGCCTGTTATACCATTTTAGATTAAAGAATTGAAAAGGTGGGAACCGGCGCACTGGTATTACCCGATAGATTTTAGATTTTAGATGTGCCGTTTTCATCGAAAATCTAAAATCGCCAATCTAAAATCTGTTGTTGCAAGTTGCACATTTTCCGAACCGGATTGCTATATAATATCTAACCGTTGGCAATAACTCAGCAGCAGGCAGATCGATGAATTTGGTAGACGACAAGACTATTGTTAGACAGTATTTTAACTCGACGGGATTCGATCGCTGGCAGCGAATTTACGGTGAGGGCAAAGTCAATAAAGTTCAGCTAGACATCCGCACCGGGCATCAGAAAACGGTGGATACAGTCATCGAATGGCTGCAAGCTGACGGCAATTTGCCCGGGCTTTGTGTCTGCGATGCCGGTTGCGGTGTAGGCTCTCTGAGCATTCCTCTGGCTGACGCTGGGGCAATTGTTTGCGCTAGCGATATCTCTGAAAAGATGGTAGCAGAAGCTTACGATCGATCGACAGCAGTTCCCGGCAAGCTCTACAACATATCCTTCGCCGCCCAAGATTTGGAAGCTTTAACCGGCAAATTCCACACAGTGATTTGTTTGGATGTGCTAATCCACTATCCTCAAAATAAGGCGGCAGAAATGATCGCTCACCTGAGTTCGATCGCCGAATCGCGACTAATTCTTAGTTTTGCACCCAAAACTTTAGCACTCACCGCCCTCAAAAAAATTGGTGAACTTTTCCCCGGTCCGAGCAAAACTACTCGGGCTTACCAGCACCGCGAAGCTGATATTATCAAAATCTTAGAAAGCAATGGTTTTGTTATTAACAGAACAGCGATGACTAGCACTAGCTTTTACTATTCTCGCTTGCTGGAAGCTGTGCGAAAATAGGTTAAAAATATCTGCAAAAAAGCTAATTTATCATCAGCCTAGGGTGCGCCCCGCGCACCTTCCATTCCCAGAGTTAGGCCAGTGAACATCTCTACTATGCGATTGCTTCGCGGAGGCTCGCAATTACAAGTAAGGCACGCACCGCGCACATTTGATATCAACAATTAGATGTTTTTCCCTCCTCCTTCTTCCTTCTTCCCAATTCAATAAATATTATGTCAACGCTAATTTTAATTCGCATTTTTATAGCAGCGGCAGCCGTATTCGGAGGTTTATCCGTTGCAGGCGGTGCCTTCGCCTCCCACGCTTTGAAAAATCAATTGAGCGATCGAGCTTTAACCATTTTTGAGACTGGCGCCCGATATCAAATGTACCATGCCCTGGCTTTATTACTCGTCGCTTTACTCTTGAGCCGCGCCCAAGAGCCTCAAACCTTTTTTGCAGTGGCTGGATGGGCTTTTATTGCGGGCACAATCATCTTTTCAGGCAGTTTGTACGCCCTGAGTTTGAGCGACATCAAATGGCTGGGTGCAATTACGCCACTGGGGGGAGTTGCTTTTATTGCCGGTTGGGGATGTTTGGCAGTCGCAGCTTTTAGTTTTAAATAGGCAATTGGTAAATTTGAGGCAATTCCCAATTCCCAATTCCCAATTCCCAATTATCTAATTTTCAAAAACATCGCTGGAAAACATCTCAGTCAGAGTACGCAAGTAAGGTACAAATACCGTTAAATCTTCAGCAGGAAGCCGCTCGCATATTTCCCAAAATAAAATCAGCAGCATATCCTGCACTAACTCCCAACTTACATGAAGTTTCGGGTACAACATCACGCAAATTGGAAACAATTCTTGCTGTACCGGGTGAATGCTACCTTCCAAAACGCACCAGCACAAATAGCTTTGAAAAATCTCGACATCCCGGATACCAGAAATTTTTATCTCGCGATCGCTCAAATACCCGCTGCTGCTGCGGTATCCTTGATGCTGGGCACTAGCTCGCTCGTACACTGCACTAGCAATCTGAGTCGTGTGCTGCAACAAATGCTGAACGGCTAATAGAGCTCTTGAATTCGGGGGCTGATCCGCCGCAGCCTCATTAATCTCTCCGTAGGGAATGTGCAGATAGTCGTCTACAACTTTTAAGTAGGGCGCAAATTCCGCTCGCTCTGAATCCGAAAGACATCCTAACAAGATTTTGCTAGTGTATTGAAACTCCATTGTCACAAATCCCAGCACTAACGGATCTGTCTCTGAGTATTTTCGCCTCACTTTGATAATATCTTTTCCCACCAGCACTGACAACCGGAAAACAGGCTCTCTATCCGCATAAGCGTCTATAGCTTTCTGATATAAGGTACGAGTGTCGGCGGAAATTTCTAAAGGATTAATTAAGCTCTTATCGATCGCGTGCCGCTCTATTTGTTTCCCTAAAAGAGCTTCTACTCTACTCCAAGCTATCTCGCTGGCTAATTTCAGGGTATCTGTCAATTTGTCAACTATTGGGGCTCTATTTCCCTCAAAATTAATTAAATCGAGGCTTGGGAGAATTTGGCGTGGCGTTTGCTTCTCTCGTGCCACTACTGTACTGTAATATTTTTTTGCCCAGCTAACTGCGAAGGAAGAAACGCTGACACCTCTAGCTTTTGGGAGTTTGTCAGTGTCCGGTCCGGTAATACCTTGGGACGCCTGACTTACGCCCTGTTGAAATTGGTCTGCTGTTGGTAAAGATTTTGAAGATATTTGTGAAATACCCGTCATAATAAACCTCGTTTTTTTATTAAGTCGCACCCGATCTATTCCCCTAATTTTTAACGTTGTTAACTACAATTTTCTGCATTTGTACGCTGACAGTCATCAGCCATTACGCTTAAAGCTATAAGCCATTTGGCTCGACTGCTTGCATCTTTTATAAGCTGCACGTTAATAACATTATTTATTGTGAGATCGATCACCATCACCCTGTGATCGCGACCCTAATCGATTTTTTTGACCTATAAAGAAGGCTGGAAATAAATTTAATTTGTCTTAAAAGCTGAGAATTAAAGTTAAGCCTGCTTAAAAAAAACTGCTGCTTGAAATACCTTATCTTTGTTTTGGAGGGCTTTGGGCGAGCGCCCTAATCTCTTTAAGAAGCTAGGCTACAGCACGATCTAGGGGTGACTTTGGTTAATTTATTTCTCTAGCTGAATTAGAAATGTATTTTTAGTCTGGGGATTGTTAGGAAACCATAACAAATTTAACGATCGGCTTTTCTAAATAAAAAATTAAATTTGAGATGAAAATCTGATTTATGTGCATTTAGTTAATAGCATTGCCAGGGCCGTTTTTTTGCGATCGGTTTTTTAGCTTCGCCGTGAAGCGAAGCTATCCCCTAGGGAATCACCCCCAATCGATCGTCGTCCATTCGATCGGCAAACGACCCTTCACAACCGAAATTAGCGACTGACTAGCCCGATAACTCCCACATTTTGCCAACTCTGAGTTTTTTGAGTCCTCTCCCGGAGGCCGAAGCCTGTCTCTAAAACGATAGGATGAGGTTGATGCGGGCCCCACGGGCGATCGATCCTCACAAACAGCACGGCCAGTACGTCTTTAAGGCTATGGCTTCGGGTAGGATTAGTAGGACGAGAGGAAGTGGATAAAATGAGCGCTAGCAGCAATTCAACAGAAATTAAGTTCGGAACCGATGGGTGGCGGGGGCTGATTGCCCATGACTTTACTTTTGCCAACGTGCGAAAAGTCACCCGGGCGATCGCCAGTTACCTAGAAACCGCTTACAGCAAAGACCGCCCAGTTCTAGTCTCCTACGATACCCGCTTTCTGGCAGACGAGTTCGCCCGCACCTCGGCGGAAGTATTGGCAGATTTGGGATGGACTGTGAAAGTAGTCGATCGAGATTGCCCCACACCAGTTATCGCCTACAGCGCCAAGCATCTCAACTCTGCAGGAGCCCTGATGTTCACGGCTTCGCACAATCCCGCACCTTACTGCGGCATCAAATACATCCCCGACTACGCGGGCCCGGCAACCCCGGAAATTACTGATACAATTGTGGCAAATATTGCTGGTGCTTCTGATGCCCCAGCCAAAGGCAGCCACAACGATAAAATCTCCAGTTTTGACCCGAAACCCGAATATCTGAAGTTTCTTTATACTTTGATCGATGTGGAGCGGATTCGCTCTGCTAAGTTGAAGGTGAAGTACGACGCTCTCTACTCGACTTCTCGCGGCTATCTCGACGGCGTTTTGGAACACTGCGGCTGCGATGTCGAAAGTTTTCACACCTACCGCGACGTGCTGTTTGGTGGCGGAATGCCGGAACCCAAGGGGGAACAGTTAGTTGAGTTGGTGGAAGCTGTTAAGAAGGATTCGGCGGATTTGGGTTTAGCTACCGATGGCGACAGCGATCGCTTTGGTATTGTTGACGAGTTGGGAAATGTCTTGACTCCAAATACTGTACTGTTGCTGCTGGCGCGTCACTTGGTTAAGAATAAAGGATTGACTGGGGCGATCGTCCGTACAGTCGCAACTACCCACTTGCTGGACAATTTGGCCGCCAAGTACGGTTTAACAATCTACGAAACCGCAGTGGGTTTTAAATACATCGGCGAAAAAATGCGGGAAACTGCGGTGCTCATCGGTGGCGAAGAATCTGGCGGTTTGAGTGTTTTGGGTCACATTCCCGAAAAAGACGGGATTTTGGCTGATATGCTAGTTGCTGAGGCGATCGCCTATGAAGGCAAACCGCTTTCTCAGCTAGTCGAAGAAGCCATTAAAGAAGCCGACGGCCCCCTGTACAACAAACGTTTGGACTTGCACCTAGAAGAAGCCCACAAAGCAGCCGTTTTGGAATCTTTTACCAAGAATCCCCCCACAGAAGTAGCAGGTATCGGCGTTAAGGAAATCGGCCGCAAAGACGGAATTAAACTTTATCTTGAAGACGGTGGCTGGGTACTGCTGCGGCCTTCGGGAACCGAACCCTTGATGCGCGTTTATATGGAAACCAATTCTGTGGAAAAAGAAAGCCAAGTTGCTCAACACATGGAAAAGGTAATTTCCCAGTTAGAACCTGTTTAAATTTCTACCTATTGCAACGGGGGTTTTTCCCCTAGCGCTTGGGATTGTGAGGTGCGCTTGGCGCACCTTACGTATTTTTCATAACTCTGGCAACGCCTCTGAACATTAATCATCGATACTGTGGGGCCAGTTATATATTTGCAATACACTGGGATTTGTTTAAGTTTGGGAAGTGTAAATTTATTTAGGTTTGTTTAATTTTTAATTAATTTAAAAAAATTCTCTATTTTTTCCGTCTCTACTTGACTTTTCCCCTAATCTTATTGTATATATATTATATAATGGGGTGTTTGCAAAAATAAAAATTTTACATATATTTCAATTATAAAACAAGTATACAAGTTGAATTATTAGCCTGTCAACCCGTTTATGAAAACAATTCCTCTGCTCGTCATTAGTTTTTTAGTAGCAATTTTAATAAGCGCGATCGGCATTATCTCAGTGCAAAACGCCGCCCCAGTATCCTTAAACTTTATCTTTTTTCAATCGATACAAATGCCCGTAGGAGTAGTATTGGCAATGAGCCTGAGTGCAGGACTTATCGGAGGTGCGCTACTGCAACCGCTGTGGAACCTTTCAGATTCCCAAAACTCGCGTCCTAAATTTCAGGCAAATCCAGAAGAATCCGACACCGTACAATATTAAATAGATTTGATCCCTTACAGGGAATATACCTGACCGTCAATCAACAGCCGAGTAATTCCCTTAGCTCGCAAATAAGGCGCTGCTTTTTGCAGCATACTGCTATCAGGAATCTTGAAGACCCTTTGATTGCGAGTAGCAAATCGGCGGGCCACTCGGTGATTGTCAAACACTGCCAGGGTTTTCTCGCGAATTTCCGCCACCGGAATTTGACCCAGTTCGCCAAAAGCTTTTAGAGGTCTGGTGATTAACTCCGCTGCCCGATCGACCACCAAATAACAAATTTTGGGCAGAGATGCTTCGCTTAAAGGCAAAACTTGAATTAGTCCTGTACCCCGAAGCTCGATCAACTCGCCCGAGGATAGTGAACCCAGGAGACTGTCTTCAAAAAGAGAGTCTTCATCCTCTACATCTTCGTCGAAGTCGTCATCTAAATCGTCTTCATCCTCCGCATCCTCCTCCTCATCCTCGTCGTCGTCCTCGAAATCGCTAAAGTCTTCACCTGCCAGCAGCCCTTCTGCTGGCAGCATTGCCTTTAGTTCACCAGTCACAACAGCGCGGTGGCTTCGATCGGCAAGATTGGCTGCTGGGGCATCTGGCACATCAGAAACCTCCAATTCTGCAACTGGTTCAGGGACTGATTCAGAACGCTTTCGGATCGTCGGTCTCGAATTTGAGGCTGACGGCAGGACAGGGACTGACTCCGACAGGGGGACAGCTACAGGATCGATTTCGCCATCTGGCGACGACTCAGTAGTCGCCTCTGTCGGTTCAGAAACACTTGTGCGATCGGACAAACGCTTTTGTTTTTGCTGGACTAGAAATTCGTATTCCGGCTCCGACAAAGCACCCTGAAGGATGCGCCTTACAGTCGAACTGCTCACTCCGTAGCGCTTTGCCAGAGTGATAGTATTCTCGTTGGACTGTCGGTACAGCCTGATGAGTTCGCGTTTGTCTGAATCGGAGAGTTTTGTAGGCGTCATGCCAAGTTTTCCAGCAAAAAGACGTGAAAAGACGCAGGCTAGCAGTCAGCGAACTGTGATTTTTGATTTTCGATTTCAAGCTCAGAGATGCCGACAAGGGCAAAAAAGCTTTCGCGTCCCCATCGCTTGCCGAAGCAACCCCAATCTCAAATCGCTACGCTGTGCGACGACTGCGCCTGCTCTGACGAGAGCGGGTTGAGATGTCATGTTCCAAGATAGCTCCAATCCCAAACAGGATGGCGCTGAAAACAAAAAAGACTTCCAGCAAGCTGCCACTTTGATAACTACCCTCAGCCTGAGTATCGCGCCATTTAAAGTACATATCTGCGATGTAAAGCGAAAAAGTTGCAGCCGCAATCATTCTCCAAGATTGGGAAAAACGTCCTCCCCAAAACGCCAGCAGCAATGCAGTAGCAATAATCAGCAGAAAAACGTCCCCGACGATGTAAAACAAATTGATTGCATTTTTGTGAGGCGCCAGTTGCTTGTCTAGTGCCATCACCCATGCGGGAGCTTTGATTTCTGCTTCTTCTTCTTCTTCGGGTGCTGATGCAGGATCAGTCGCTGTTGCTCCTTTTGCCTGCAACTTAGACGAATTTTCCAAAGCAGGCGCTCTTCCTGTTGCAGTGGTTGCTGGTTCAGATTCTGTCACTACTTCTTGAGTGGCTGCCGGAGCCATTCCTAGCTGGGCCCTCCAAGAGTCAGGTGCAGCAACCCAGATAGCTACAGCAATGCCGAAGGCTGCAATTCCCGCTAACAAACCCCACTGCCAAATTTCTAGATTCAGTCGCTTGGAAGTCACAGCTACAACCATGCCCCCGATCAGGACCACATAGCTGCCCAGATAAAACGCATCTGCAGGAGACACGTCCGGGTCTAACTCGAAATACAGTTCCCAAATCCCAAAAAGCACGCCTGCTATGAAATAGAACAGCATCCCCAGACCTATGCCCAGCCAGACGTTGCGCCCGCTGACCATGTGCGGGCTTTGCCAGTTTCTAAAACAGACTAAAGCCGCTCCCAAGTATGCTCCGCATTCAAAAATATAAGTGCCGATCGAGTACCAAAGAGGTAAACCTTCTTCTGCTGAAAGGGGGACGCTGAACAGCAAAAAGAACAGCAGCGCCATGACAGCCCAGACAATGCCCGCAATCACTAGGGTCTGAGCTGACAGTAAAGATGAAGATGTAGATGACTTTTCTGAAGTGCTACTCATAGGGATTCCACGAGACCTAACTAGCGGTTGAACGCACCCCATCTCAATCTTTGATTCTAGATGAGGATGCTTTCGCCAAAAAACCTTAAAAAAACCTTGCTCTGACGCTTCCGGAATAACTGGCGTCCTCAGTGTGTCGTGGGGACTTTTGCCCTCGTACACTCTAGAAAGACTAAGCAAGAATAATATCTATTTACTAATTCAAGGAATCAGTAGTTAGTCGATCTTGTACCCGGAAATATAATGATAGAAATACGGTATATGTCTCCACCCTTAAGGCTTTTACAGTACCCAATCTATCTCGGAAATTCTACCCTCAAATGTTGAGGTATCTGTTTTTTTTGCTTTCACACTTCCCCACTTATATCAATGATTGTGGGTGGGGACTGCGATCTAAACTTAGTTAAATTGCCAGACCATAGGTGGCATCCAAACCGAATCAACAATTTGGTTGGTCAATACAAGTTGGCAATCCAACCTGTATATCGCGTACCCCCTACAGTGCAATTATCTAAGCTAAATTATCTCAGTCCAATTGTCTGAGCAATTGTCAAAGATTTTCTATCCTGCGATCCACAATTTGTTGAGGGCGGATTGTTTCAGCCAATCTAGAAACTGAGTCCGATCCGGGCCGGGCATATCTTGCAGCACATCGCTGACTCCCTCAGCGAAGTCCGTATTGCCAAAATACGATTTCCCCAAACGGTGGAGTTCTTGCAATAAGGTTTTGAGATGCTGATCTTGCCAAGGAGGCACCTTGTGAGTTTGCAAGGGACTAACGGTTAGCCAGTTTTTGATCGCATCAGGGGAGTCTGCCTGGGGGAAGTTTCCCTGCTGAAATACCTTGGCGATATCTTTCTGAAACGATGTGGCTTGCCTTGCGCCTAAGAGGTCTTCTACATCGAAGTAAACAGCTTGAAGGAGCAGCAGACAACCCTGCGCGAACAGTGGTGCTTTGGCTGCTTCATTCCCTGCCGGTTCTTCACCGGCAAGCTGATCTAAACGGACTTTTCCCCAGACGCTATATCTATCCGGCTCTTCTAGCAGAACACAGGCTTTGCCTCGGTTGTCGGTTAAGTCCCGCCACAAGGCTCTGGCGTCTTCTGCTTGCTTGCCGTTGAAGGCGCTGATCAGGCGAAAAGTCTGCCCCTGATAATTGAGAATGGGAATTTGTTGATCCCGTTTTGGGTGTTGAAAATTTGTTATTTCAACATCCTGCCGTTTCAGAATAAACATGACACTGCGATTTGACTCCTGTCATGGCCGAGGTGCTGTGCTTTTGACACTCCCCATGCCTAAAGGCAAAGGGATTCTTGATTCAGCGAGTCCACTTAAATTAGCAGGATTGCTCCCGATCACCTAGAGATGGTTCTCTCCTCAAGCGTTCCGATACTTTTTTGCTAACAAATGCTAACAAATATCTGAGCTGAGATAGTCTCTCAGCCTGGGCGTATAAATCAATGCACGAAGGAAAATCCCCCGCGCACAATTTACGACTGCTGTACTGGCAACGCTTGATTTTCGCGCTCGTGCCGAGCGGGCGATTGACTGTTTTGCTTTGATGCCGTAGAGGAAGCTTATATAGAGGCTCCTTAGCATCAGGGATTTTCACCTGAGTCTTTCAATCCTAGTTCTACCACATTTTTATCAAATATCAAGTCGAGCAGAATGTTAGCAAACATAACTAAACATCAGCTAATTAGTCATTCTGTCTCAACTCATACCTAAAATCAGGGAACGAGCTCTGGTTTTTAGGTAATGCGGTCAGCGTTTTAGGCTTTGGCACTAGGGGATGTTAACATAACCCATAGAAATCTGGGAAAAAGCACCTGTGACTCTTGTGGTGTCTGAGTTCCGTCTTAATTGGGAGAGATATTCGATCGACCAAATAGTTGGGTTTCACCTCGACCTCTAAATACTTTACCCGAGTTCACGTCCTACCTAGTTTTGATTGTAAATTTACAATTGTGCTGTTTGCAGGTGAGTCCCTCCAGCTTTTGTCAGATAGAGTCTTGGAGGCACAGACACTCTCATAACCTTGGTTTTTTTTCCCGAACCATCGCGCTGCACGCCATATTTTTGTACATCAAAGCGTTTTCTGCGTAAGTCATCACATAATTTACTTGCTCGATCGCACACTGCACCGATACAATAATCTTGTTAGCGATTTTTGAGTTGGGTGCGTAACTCAGTTGGATAGAGTAGCTGCCTTCTAAGCAGCGAGTCGCAGGTTCAAGTCCTGCCGTACCCGTTAAACAAATTTAATGATATCAAGGGTTTCAGCACTTTTCTACCGCCAAGGAAACATAGGCTGAGATCTTATTTGCTTGGGATTGGTTTCCGATGCCCGAATCCGAAACAAATCCTTACAAAAGCCCCGCCTGCCAAACTGGGCGAATCTGCCTGCTTCTGGGCGATCGACACTGCTACCATTCTGAGTAGATGTTTGCCCCAGCCGATGTGATATCATAAAAAGTCTATTGTGTCAATAGCATAGATCCTGCGATGTTCCAACAGCACCAGCAGCAGGTTGTGGGCCGAGTAGCCCTCAGGGGTTATCCTTAGTAATCAGGCTAGTTTCCGATAGGTTTGGATATGTTCCCAACAACTCTATTTCATATTCCCCAAAATTTAATGCTATTACTCGACCGCAGCGCGATCGACCGATTAAAGCCCCTATTGGCGCAAGCAACCGGAATGCCTATAGTTGCATCGGAAAATACGGCAACAATTGCGCTCGTATTGGTTGCTATGGGAATTCTGGGTTGGGGATTTTATCGCGCCAGACCTTTTGGCAAACTGGGAATTTTGGCTTGGTTGCAGTCTGTTGCGCTGATGAGTCCCTGGCTGCTGTTCTTTGGTTTGTTCGCCGCCGGAATTTACCTCAATCTAGTGGCGGTATTGTTGCTGCTAGTGGCATCGACGGGATTGTACATTTATCTGGGTCGGCAATTGCGTAAGGCTGCATCCGATACAGTGCTGCCGCGGCCGGATGCTGGTGAGGTAAAGTCCCAAAGCGATGCTTTCTCGGCCCCTGACTCGCAGCCGACACCTGCCAAAGAAACCATTAAGATCGTCACCTCGTCGCCTGCGAATAATGAATCAGAAATAATTCCCGTTCCAGTTGAAGACCTCAAAACAATTAAAGGCATCTTTGGCATTGATACTTTCTTTGCCACAGAAACGATTCCCTATCAAGATGGGGTAATCTTGAAAGGCAATCTCCGGGGAGACCCAGAACAAGTACACTCACGTTTGACGGCAAGTTTGGAAGAAAGATTAAACGATCGCTACCGTCTATTTTTAGTAGAAAATCAGGACGACAAGCCCGTAGTTATTATCTTGCCCAGCACCAACGACCCGCAGGCAACTACCGTATCTCAAAAAATTCTAGCAGTCGTGCTGCTGCTGGCAACAATTGCTACTAGCTTAGAGACAGGCGGTTTGCTGCTAGGTTTCGATTTCTTTAACTCGCCGGCTAGATATCTAGAAGTTCTGCCAATTGCAGCCGGAATTTGGGCGGTTTTAGGCGCTGGGGAAATTGCTCGCCGAGTCCTGGCAAATCGGTACAAGGTTGGCTTGAGTTGGCCGTTTTTTATACCAACTTTGCAGATAGGTTGTTTTGGAGCGCTCGACCGTTTTGAGTCGCTGCTGCCCAACCGTAAAGTTTTGTTTGACATCGCTTTTGCCGGGTCAGCGGCTGGGGGAATAGTTTCTCTGCTAATGCTGGTAACGGGTTTGCTGCTGTCTCACCCCGGCAGTTTGTTTCAAATTCCCGCAGAATTTTTCAAGGGCTCGGTTTTGGTGGGATCTTTGGCAAAAGTGGTTTTGGGTTCGGCGTTGCAGCAGCAGATTGTTGACGTTCACCCGCTGGTAGTTATCGGTTGGTTGGGCTTGGTAATAACGGCGATTAATTTGATGCCGGCGGGACAGTTGGACGGAGGTAGAATCGTGCAAGCCATCTACGGTCGGAAAATAGCCAGTCGCACTACTTTGGCGACTTTTGTGGTGCTGGCCATCGTTTCTTTAGTTAATCCTTTGGCTCTGTATTGGGCGATCGTGATTCTGATTTTACAGCGGAATTTGGAGCGGCCGAGCCTCAACGAGCTGACTGAGCCTGACGACGCTCGCGCGGCTTTGGGTTTGCTAGCTTTGTTCTTGATGATTGCTGCCCTGTTGCCTTTGACTCCGGCTTTGGCTGGCCGTCTGGGAATCGGGAACTAGCAGTAGTCGGGCATCTTTGGTAATAGGCTCTTGGGTTGCGGTAAATTAGTGGAATATAGGAATTGAGCGATCAAACTGGGAAATGAAGGGCGATCGGGTTCCTAACTACTAATTTCCAATTAAGACCCCCGCCCAAGGCAATTTATCTACTACCAAAAGTTGATTTATTTATAACCCAAAATTTGTTTAAACTTGATCGATTAAGTTTAAATAACTTATCTGAGCCTATAGGATAAAGTCATGGCTAATCAACTTCCTCCTGTATTGGTAACTTTTGATGCAGATGTTTTAATGACTGGCAGAACCCAAGTGTGGCAAGAATATTCCAAGGTGGGAACTTGCTATATCCCGGAAGTAGTGTACGACGAAATAGATCGTCTGACAGGGCAAGCGGTGGAAAAAGCTCAAGAGCAAGTAGCTAGAGAGTTTATGCGATTTTTTGCCGACAGTGGCTGGATTGCAACTGACGCTCAGGAAACACACCGAGCTCTCGAACCTTCGATCAAAAATCAAAGCAAGCCAGCAATGCTCGTGGTGGCTACGGCTCAGTGCGTTTACGGTTTGGCTCAGGAACACCCGGAGGCATTGGTGATTTTTGTGTCCAATAGCCAGCCTCTGCTGAAGCGGCTGGCTTCTGTAGGCGCTACGAATCTCTGCGGGATTACCGGGGCGATGCTGTTAAATTGGGCGAGGAAAGGGGAACGCCCGCCGGCGGCGACTCAGCAATTGCAAAGTTTGATGCGTACCCTCGCCGAACGCAAATCGACTCAGCGCCCTAATAGCAGAATTCAGGATGCTGCTGTTGGCCAAACGGGGGCTTCTGCTAGCAAGTTAACGGGAACCCGTGGCGCTTCTGAGCTAAAATCGCCCAGCAGTTTTACTAAAACTAATAAAACGGGTTTGACTGAGAAGCGCAGTGCGAGTTCGCGCCCCAAAACGCCGCGGCGCAGTCGCGAGGAGTCGAGAGATTACGAGCCGGCTGTATATCGCATTAAACATATTACACCTCCGAAAAAAAGGAACAGCGGTTTTCTGTCTACTGTGTTCAATTTTTTGGGAGCGTTATTTTTCTTGACGGTAGCGGTAGGTATTTTGTGGCGAGTGTTCGATGTTAGGGGTTTTAGAAAGACTTTTGTGCCGGCTCTACCACAGCCTGTGCAACAATTTGTTAAGTCGATCGACCCTAAATAATCTGGTTTTCTGAAACTTTCACCTTCAGATACGGCTGACTTGTGATTTCGGTCCTCGTTAATCTTGCACCTGGGGAAACGGGAATAGCACGCTTGGTTCACATAATCGGTTCGCTCCCCTAAATATAGCGGTAAGGTTCTTGTGGCGTACGCTACGGTTAGAATTTCTGACATTAGTCCGCTGGGAATTTTCAAGGGCTACTATCACAACACAAGATGAACGCTTAACTTTAGTGCTCTAAAAATCCATCGCCATGCTGAACGGGAACGAAATAATTAGTGGATTAGCACTGGCTTTTGCGAGTTTTGCTTATGCTTTAGTATTTTTTGTTCTTCTTCCCTTTAGACAGTACGATTATGCAGCACCACTTGGGGCAATAGCAATGGCAATCGTCCTTACTATTGCAATGAATTGGCTACTATCTGCATCGTTGCTAACTGGCTGGAGTTGGGTGGCTGCATTATTTGGTTTTCAGATAGCCCTCATGTTTTTTGGTAGCGTGTTTCTGGAAGATGGGCTGTACCTGCCAAATTTGTTGTTTTTTGGAACTATGATCGTAGGATATACGAGCGTTTATACCAGTTTTTCACAACAAAAAACACTGGTAATTATGGGTTTATGTACAGCGTTTTTCCTAGTTTCAATGTACTTATTTTGGATTGGTGGCTATTTGATCAAAGGCAAAAATCCGTTTCAGGGTTCTTCTACCCAGATGCTGCCGCTGTTGAATCAAAGGGTAGAAATTATCACCGACAATCCCAAACATTTGTATTTGAATGGCAAAACTGGCGAGCTCACGCATATTGACCGTTATGAGGTGACAGTGAAACTAGATTCTGGAGCAGACGAGAGATTGATGTGGCCCTATGTCAATGTTTGGTGGCAGGATATTAAGGCTGCTAGCGAACAGAAATCGCAGTAATTTATATCGTTTCCGCTGGGATCGGAATAATAAAATCGAGTTAACGCTTAACACTCAACCATCCAGTTTTTCGACCCAGAGTCAACAGTCAACAATCATGATGAGTGCAACCGGAATTGATATCATTCACTCTTTAAAGCTGGTGCTGTTCCTTCCACAGGTCGAATAATGATCGGTTTATTAGTAGATTGTTGCTGAAAAAGTGCCTTGAGTGCCAATTCAAGATTTTCTGCCATGACAATGCGGTTTTCGTAGACAGCAATAACTCTGACTAAAGTTGGCAAACTATTGCGTTCGGCTTCTAAGTAAAGAGGTTCCACATACAGTAAAGATTGTTCTATGGGAATTACTAATAAGTTTCCTTGAAGTGCTTTGGAACCCTGGCGATTCCAGAGAGATATTTGTTCGGAAATAACTGGATCTTGGTTAATTAAAGCTTCAATTTGTTCCGGGCCGTAAACTAATCGCTGTTTGGGGAATAAATACACCAGCAATTTTCCGTAGTCGCTACCATCAGATCGCCCTGCAATCCAAGCAATTAAATTGTTACGACTTACTGGTGTAAATGGAAGCAGCAAAATAAATTCTTCGGCTTTTTCAGTTGGCAGCTTCATAATCAAATAATACGGTGCTACGGGCTGCTGTTCGCTGCCATAAATTTCATTGGGAACTCGCCACAAATCCTCCCGATTGTAAAATACTTGCGGGTCTTCCATATGATAAGTTAGCAAGCGTTCTGATTGAATGCTCAGCAAATCTACTGGATATCTGATATGTTTTCGGAGAGCCGGAGGCATTTGGTCAAGGGGTTTGAAGAGTCCTGGAAATATAGCCATCCAACTCTTAATAATCGGATCGGAGGAATTGGCAACGTAGAAATCAACAGACCCGTTGTACGCATCAATCACTACTTTAACGGAGTTGCGGATGTAGTTAAACTCATGATTTCCGGGGTCAGAATACGGATAGCGATCGCTCGCTGTATAGGCATCGATAATCCAGTAAAGATAGTTGGGAGATTTATCAGTGGCAGAGGGTGAAGCTTTAATCTCGTTACCCTTTTCATCTTTTTCTTTTTCTATATCATCATTGCTAAGATTGGCGTTAGCTACTACTAAATACGGGTCGGAATCGTAGCGCAAAAAAGGAGCGATCGCCCGGACTCTTTTATTAATATTGCGACGGTACAGCAATTTAGTTTCTGGCGTAAAATTGCGCGTCAGTGCCATTTGCCAATTTTTGAGATAATTAGCAAACAGCCAGCGCCGCCACATAGAACCGATCGCAATTCCGCCCCTACCGCTGTAAGTATTGTAAACATTGTCTTCGCCGCTGGGGTAGTCGAATTCTTTGACTTTTGTGGGCGCCATCGCTTCTGTATCGGTGATTTCGCCGTAGTAAATTCGCGGGTATCCGATCGGAATACTGGCCCGAATTCGATCGCTAGTTACTTCCAAAGCAGTCTCTCCTTTTTGGGCGGCCACTCCAATATCTTTGACAAAATAATCTGGTAAACCGCCGACACCGACTGTATTTACCGGAGAAAGAGTAAAGCCGTAACCGTGAGTGTAAACTAGGTGTTTGTTCACCCAAGTTTGAGCTTCGGGGGCAACTGCCGTGTAATCTAATTCCCGCGCTGCCAGAAACACTTGTTGGCTTTCAGAATCTCCCTTTTTTGCTTTTTCATTTTTGATTGTGTAGCGCTCGATATCGGCATCAGGAAAGGTATAATAGGGTCGGATTTGCTGTAACTGTCGGGTTGTTTGCAGCAGCGGTCGCTTGTCCCACAGCCGGATGTTGCTAATAGTAAGTTTATTTTTTTCTAAGTCTTCATAAGTAAGTTTCCCGGCGGGATCGAAAGTTTTTATTTCTATATTGTTGAGGTCAAAGGCTTCTTGAGTAAAGGCAATGCTGCGCTTGAGGTACGGTTTTTCTCGTGCTAGTTCGTTTGGTTTAACTAGGAGTTGCTGCACAATTGTTGGCAGCAGCAAACTTCCCAAAAAACTTAAAGTTATCCACGCTAAAGTAATCTTTTTTATGAGTTCATTTTTAACTTTGAGTTGGTAAACCTGGCACAGCATCAAAAGTGCGATCGCCCCCGCCAAAATACTCAAAAATTCATAACAGGGCAGCCGCACCGTCACGTCAGCATAATTTGCCCCGTAAGTAACGTCTCCCCGCGAATACAGCAATGCGTAGCGCCCCAGCCAGTAGCGGAATGCGGCGGCTAGCATGGAAGCTGCCCCCAACCCGTACAAGTGCCGCTGCTGCGATCGAGAAAACCCCGAAAATCTCCCTTGACTCAGGCTATTTCCCGACAGCAAATATGTTAAAGCACAAGATACTAAACTGTACCAAAATACAACTGTCAGCCAGAAGCCTAGCAAATCTAAGATTGGCAAAATAAATACATAAAAGCTAATATTTTCATTAAAAAGAGGGTCGGTTGTGTTAAAATTAGTAGGGTGAAAATATTGCAAAACATTTGTCCAGCGACTGGTGGCAATAAGCCCGATCGCCAAACTGAGAAAAAGGGCGATCGCCTGCAGCCAAAAATCAGGCTTAATTGCCACAGCTAACATTGCCCCCACCAGCAAGCCCAACTGCCACCAGTGAGAAAATAGCTGCACCGCCCCATGCTGGATTGACTCAATTCCCAACTGCACGGGCGGTGCAGGCAAATTGCCAGCTATACCGAAATAGGTGAGGCTGTTTGCAGCTAACAGCCCGCAGTGAATTACTATAAAAGTTGCGATCGAACTCAATCCGAATACCGTCAACAGCAGCCAGGAAAAGGTAATTTGGGATTTAGCAACAGGTAATTCGTAATTCTTCCCAGTTTTGTTAGCCCTCAGTGAAGCGAATAGCGCCCCCGCAACCGGCGATTTTATTTCCTCTGCGGGATGTTGCAGGCGGCGGGCTAAAGCTAAATTTCCGAGCAAAAAGACAGAAGAAACAGCAATTGCGATCGTCCCCAGCAACCCTTGAGTTTTCAGCTTTAAGAGAAAAACCTGAAGATATCCAACTTCCTGAAACCAGAGAATTTCTGCCGCAATGCGGGAGGCAAACTCCAAAACCAGCCACAACCCTACAATCGATAAAATTAATGGATAAATTCGCCTTCTTAAAGTCATAACAATCAGCTAGAAGTAGGGACACTGCATTGCCCATATCTGTCAACTTAACCCAAAATCTCACTCTTAGACGTAAGTCCAAGGCTAATAGATCAAGTCCTCGGTATGAAGAGTAATTAACTAATCACTTCTTCAATCCTATGCAATAGGACTTGAGCTTTGAGCCAGCGCTTGAAACCCTGTCTGACTGATAGTTGAGTGCTAAGTTGATAGCAATGGACAAATGCCTAAGTCCCTACACATATAACGTGCAATTAACCGAATGTGAATCGAAAATTGAATCGAAAAAACTCCAGCTAGCTGTACTGCTGATTGACATCCACATCCAAATTAAACAGTGTTTGCAAAGTTTGCATCGCTTGTCGCCGCGCCTCAATATCCTGCTGAGCGCGCAACTGTACCATCGGATCGTGCAAAATCTTATTCACAATCCCCCTTGTTAAAGATTCAATCACGTCTTGATGTTTCTCCGAAAATTCCGAACCCAGACGCGATAAAGCTTTTTCTAACTCTTGTTCCCGAATCAATTCTATCTTATCGCGCAAACAGCTAATAGTAGGAACCGTTTCCAGACTGCGCCACCAGAGATCAAAAGCCTCTACTTCCTGTTCCAGCAAGCCCTGAGCTTCCATTGCCATTTTGCGGCGGCTTTCGTGATTTTGAGCTACCACTGCTTTCAAGTCGTCCACATTAAACGATCGCACATTAGCGAGTTCATTCGCATCCGAGTCAATGTTGCGTGGCACAGAAATATCCACCAACATCAAAGGGCGATTCGGGTCTAAAACAGCTTCCAATTTAGCTTTATTTAACAGTGGCTCGGTAGCTGCGGTACTGGTAAAAACCAAGTCAGAACTGGCAATTATCTGCATCATTTCCGAGAGCTGATACAGGTGCAATTCAGCATCTTTAAACTGACCGGCTAACTCCAGGGCGCCCCGCACAGAGCGGTTAACGATCGAAATATGGCTAGCTCCTTTTGAGAGCAAATGCTGCACCAAAAGCCGCGACATTTTGCCAGCACCGATAATTGCAATTTTGCTGCTTGCTAAATGCTGACCCTTCATTTGAGCCAATTCTGCCGCCGCCGAACTGATAGAAACTGCACCGGTACCGATGCTAGTTTCGGTGCGAACTCGTTTCCCTGCTGTGAGAGCTTGCTTGAATAAGCGCTCTAAAATTCTGCCTACACCTTTGTACTGCTGGGCGAGTTTGTGAGTTTGTTTCACCTGAGCCAAAATTTGTCCTTCTCCGAGCACCAAACTGTCGAGACCAGAAGCGACTCGCATCAAGTGCATCACCGCATCTTCGTGCAGCAAAATAAACAGGTGAGGGCGCAAAGACTGCAAAGGAACTTTACTGCATTCTGAAAGGAACTGAATAACCTCTCGTACACCAGGCTCCGACTCGCTGGTAACAATATAAATCTCTAAGCGGTTGCAAGTGCTGAGGATGGCAACCTCTTGAATGTGCGGGTAGCCGCGCAATTGGGCGATCGCCGCTTCAACTTTCTGTTCTGGAATGCTTAGTTTTTCGCGAACTTCGACCGGCGCTGTTTTGTGGCTGAGACCTACGACTGCAATATTCATATCTGTGATTTGTCACTATTTCTTTCTTAGTTGTTAACAGTCACCTGTTATTAGTTCTTAGTTTATCGCTAATTGCTAATCATCGGTGACTGTTAACCGTTAACTGTTAATTGTTAACATTTAACTGTTAACCACTAACTAATCACTAATTCAATTGCAAAGATTTCGGCTGGTCAAACATATGGATTGTATCCACAAACCGAGCTGTTTTCGACTGAGAAGAAATTACCAAACTTTCAGTGCGAGCGCCACCGCCAAAGAAGCGAACTCCATCCATCAGCGTTCCGGGAGTAATCCCGCAAGCTGCAAACAGAACTGTTTCTCCAGATGCCAACTCTTCAGCATTGTAAATCTTGTCTGGGTCTGTGATGCCCATCTCTTTAAGTCGAGCGATATTGCTCTCTTTGCTTTCACCGATCAAACCAGTTTTTACAACAGCCGGATCGTAAATTAACTGTCCTTGGAAGTGACCGCCCAAGCAGCGCATTGCTGCTGCGGAAATCACACCTTCGGGTGCAGCGCCAATACCCATAAGTGCGTGGATGTTGGAACCAGAAAACGCGCAAGAAATCGCTGCCGAAACGTCGCCGTCGCTGATCAACCGAACTCTTGCACCCGCTTGCCGAATTTCATTAATTAAATCTTTGTGTCGGGGGCGATCCATGACCACCACCACCAAATCTTCAATACTGCGGCCGAGACAATCAGAGATAATTTTGAGGTTTTGAGTCGGCGTTTTGCGAATATCTACATGATTCTTAGCAGCCGCAGGAGCAGCCAATTTGTTCATGTAGAAATCCGGTGCCGCAAACAAACCACCTTTTTCAGAGATTGCCAAAACTGCCATCGAACCGTTTTGACCGTAAGCGACCAGGTTAGTACCTTCGCAGGGGTCAACAGCGATGTCAATTTCGATCAATTCATCTATGTTGCAGACATCTTTGGCATCTTCGCGGGTACAAATACCTACTTGTTCACCGATGTAAAGCATTGGTGCGTCATCGCGTTCGCCTTCGCCGATCACGATGCGGCCGCGCATATGAATTTTGTTCATGCGCTCGCGCATGGCTTCTACAGCCACTCTGTCGGCTTCATCTTTCTCGCCTTTGCCCATCAAGCGAGCGGAGGCGATGGCTGCCTGCTCAACTACTTCGATAATCTCTAAACCGATTACATTGTCCACGAACTAGATCCTCCCAACTGCTGATGCGTGCCTTGTGCTCTTTTGCACTCCCAGCCATCAAGTTTATCAGAGGCGGGGATCTCTGCGAGCGCAAGCACTTGCTTAGTTTGTGTTAACTTTTGCTTCTTTGAGACTGGGGCTGGAAAATCTGAGTCGAACCAGCTCAAGGATCTGATCCCCCCATTACTTCACTCTGGCTTGGAGGATCGCACGCTAGCCCCGTCTGAGCGCTAAATCGCGGAGTCCAGAGGTTCCGGGGAAGCGAGGGGCTGTTTCAGGCAACTTGTCATCCCGAGTGCCGTTAAAGGTTTTATGATTAGTTTGCGATCGCACGATTGCTCAGAAACCTGGTGGCTAGACCGGATTTATCGTTACTAAACCCAATATTTTGGTAGAAACCGGGTTTCTGAGGGTAAGTCCTAATGATGATCACAAATCAAATGGACAGCCTCAAATCGGGACGCAGTAGACTTTATCAGCGGGAAACAATAAAAAATGATGATGAAAGCCCAAGATATTATGACAACAGAAGTTGTTACCATTCGCGGTTCAGCCACGGTAGCTGAAGCGGTGGCGATGATGAACGATTTGTGTTTGCGCGCGTTGATTGTGGAACGCCGCCACGAACAAGATGCCTACGGCATTGTTACGGAAACGGATATTGTCTATAAAGTAGCAGCCTACGGAGTAGATCCGAAAAAAGTCCGCGTCTTCGAGATTATGACCAAACCGTGCATCACGGTGAATCCAGACTTGGGCGTGGAATACGTGGCTAGGTTGTTCGCGAATACCCGAATCCGTCGGGCGCCGGTGATTAAGGACGAGCTAGTGGGCATTATTTCGGTCACGGATATCTTGACAAAAAGCGATTTTCTTGAGAAGCCGAAGAGTATTTTATTTGACGAACAAATCGAACAGGCAATCGCGGATGCCAGAACTATCTGTGCCGAGAAAGGCGCTACTTCTAGAGAGTGCGCGGTAGCGTGGGATATTGTAGAGGAAATGCAGGCTGAGGCTTCTCACCAGCGATCGATGAAGCTTGAGAAAACGGCTTTTGACGAGTATTGTGAGGAAAATCCCGAGGCGGCTGAAGCGCGGATGTACGACAGTTAATTTAGTCATTAGTTATTAGTTATTAGTTATTAGTTATCAACTCTTATTTATGGATTGATAACTAATAGCTAACTATCGGAAAGAGCTTTTTTTCTGATAGCCTCACGAAAAATAAAAATCTTAAGTGTTTGGCTCAGTCATACAAAACACGTTCAGCTTATTCCCCTCAAGATCGCGAAAATATCCCGCATAAAACCCCGGCAACACGCCTCTTGGCCCCGCGGCTCCTTCATCCTTAGCCCCAAGTTCGATCGCTTTGTTATAAACTAAGTTGACTTTTTCGGGACTGTCAACTTGAAGAGCTATCATTACTCCATTGCCAACAGTTGCTCTGTTACCATCAAAGGGTTTTGTAATAGCAAGTGCGGGTCGCTCTGGAGAAACGCTCCATGCGATAAATCCGTCGAATTCCATGAATCGTCGAGCGCCAATTTCAGCAAGCAAAGCATCATAAAACTTGGCTGCACTTTCAATATCGTTGGTACCGAGTGTAACGTATCCGATCATATTTTTGGTCTTCTAACTGAGGTTAAGATTAAAAAAATGCTTGAGCAAATAACAACTGAGTTAAACTGATCCTTATAAAACCAAAGCTACAGCTCAAACATCATTTTACATCATAACTCAAACTATCTCGGTTTTGTCCGCTGCAATGATTTATTGTTGATCGCTAATACATTCGGGAGTGTCTCTAGTGGGGCTATTGACGATCGCACTTACCGCTTTTCCTTTCATGGCTTCGGAAGCATAGGGCTTTAACAAGGGCAAAACTTCCTGAGCATTTTTAACAGCAGGATCTAGCCACTGTTCCCAATCGCTGTCGGGGAGAATCACCGGCATTCGATCGTGCATCGGCTGCACTGTTTCGTTAGCCTCGGTAGTAATTATACTGCAAGATACAATGTTTTCTTTTTCGGGAGATTCCCAATTTTCCCACAAACCGGCAAAAGCAAAAGGTTCGCCGTCTGCCTTTTGAAAATAGTAAGGCTGTTTGTTCTTTCCCTGCTGCTGCCATTCGTAAAAACCATCAGCGACTATCAAACATCGCCTGTGCTTGATGGCGCTGCGAAAAGCAGGTTTTTCGGCTACTGTTTCCGATCGCGCATTGATCATCTTGCTGCCCATTTTCATGTCTTTTGCCCAACTTGGAATCAAACCCCAGCGCATAAATTGAAACTGTCGCTGCATTTTTTCTTTTTCAACTGTTACTGTGGCAACTGCTTGAGTTGGGGCGATATTGTATCGCGGTTTGATGTCGGGAACTTCCGACAGTTTGAATAACTCGGCGATGATTTGACCTGAAGTAGTTAAAGTGTATCGTCCACACATAATTTATAATTGGTATTAACAAAAAGGTAGATTGCGATTTACCGTTGGGCGGGGCTGGTTTTCGAGATTATTAGTGTTAGGCAAAGATGGTTTTTAAAATCGGCCCCTACGACACATTGCTAAATTGTGGAACATTCGCAGACAACCATTCGGCGCGCAACTTTTCAATAGCTAATTCTTTAAATTTAGCTTCTACTTCAATCCAAGGAGCTTGATAATAGCAATTAGGCATTTCTGTAATTAAATCACTGTGGCGCGGATCGGCAAAAAATTCTCGGCCATTCGATATGTGTACTAATTGCCATTCAGGAACAGACCAAGTTGTGCGGGCTGCTGCGAGCATTTCTGCCACGCTGGGATCGTCGTAATTTTCTAAATGTTCGTGAATGACGTGGTGGTGGGCGTCAAAAACCATTGGTACGCCAGTATCGAGACAAACTTCTAAAATTTCCGAGGAACTGTAAGCGTATTCGTCATTTTCAAAGGTTAAGCGCGATCGAATAGATTCTGGCAAGTCGCGGATGACTGATGTGAGCTGCGAAGTGCGATCGCTCTTGCCGCCGTGAATGTTCATCAGTGCCTGGGGCGATCGGGGCTGTCCCAACATATCTAAAATTAAAGCATGAGTCGCGAGAATTTTAATGCTGTTTTCAACCACAGAAAGCTTGTCGGAACTGAGGACGACAAATTGATCCGGGTGGAGTACCAAGCGGATGCCCAAAGAAAGAGCGCGATCGCCCGTAATCCGCAATTCCTCAGTCATGGAGTGTAGCACTGCTTCCCCCAAATCTGTATCTGCAAAAGGGAACAGTGCAGAAGTCATGCGGTAGAGCTTTATCTGATTAGCAGCACAGAAGTCGATCGCTTTGTCAAGGCGCTTTAAGTTGTCTGTATAAAGCTCGCGCAATACTGTTTCTTGTTCTGTTTCCGAAAGCTGTAAAAGTCGCTTCCGCGTGACAGTGCGAAAGCGAACTGCATCGGATGTTGTAATGCAGACTAACCCCAATTCCGGCAATTTTTCCTTTTGAAATAGTTGATTAATTTCGCTCATTTATCAATAATTCCCAACTTGAATTTTAGGTTAAATAGTTTTGTAGTAAGGACTTTAGTCCTTTTTTTTAAAGCTCTGAGGTACTAATGAACCTGCCAAAATAGTCCGGCAGAGATTGAAATCCCTGGCGGACTATGGGGACAGGTGCAAGATGTAATTAGTACAAACCTAATTTTTCTCAAACCTCTAATCAACCACGTCGCAGATAGCATATCGATGACAATTTAATCGATATAACTATTGCTGTTCTTCGCCAGACTCAGCCTCTTCGTCGGGCCGCGCGGTGGCAACAGGATTTTCCATTGCTTCGTTATGGAATGGATAACCGGATGTTTCTTGATTTAGGGGGTCAGCGGGTTGGTCGTCAGGGGATGTAATTTGACCGTTAGTGTTGGTATTGGGTTTTGTGGAAGAGCCTTTATGGCTGGCGTGACCGCTACTCATCTTTTTTTCCTCAATTAGGTTTATGGAACAATTCCTAGCTTAGACTTAGCTGCTGCGGGCGATCGCCTATCTTAAGTCAGAGATGTTGCTTAATAGTTGAGGATGCTATAGCACTCCTGGCATCAATTGTGAAATCTTTCTCTTCTATTCTCAAGATTCGCGTCAATAGCGTGTTCGCGATTCGTTCACAAAAAAAGCCAGTTGCGCCTTTCCCGAAAGGATTGCTATATCTCCTGATTTCCCCCATTTCCCCTTTGCAATCAACTCCGCAAACGCCCTGATCTGAGAATGCTAATAATTAACCAAAAACCCAAAAAACTCGCCGCCCCAAACAAACCAGTGCTCAGAAAAGATAGCTGAGAAGTTTGCGCGTTAGAAGAAATAATTGCCGCCCCCACAATCAGCGAACCCACCACAATGCTAAAAGAAAGTCTGTTCGCAGAATCCCCCAGAGTGCGGCGTAGCGGATCGAGTTCTTTTAGTGTCAAGTTCCACTTCAAAGTTTCCGAAGTAACCCGGTCTAAAAGCACTTCCACCTGGCGCGGAGATTGCAAAGATAAGCTTTTGAGATCCAGGGCTGTTCTCAACAGAGCTTGTATCGGGTCATCTCCTAATAACTGACGCCGAAACATATCGGTCATCAGCGGTTTGACCTGCTCTACAATATTAAACCGGGGATTAAAAGAGCGCGCCAGTCCTTCCAAATTCGCTAGAGTTTTTGCATACAAACCGAGATTGCTGGGCAGCCGAATTTTATTTTTGCGGGTGATTTCCAGCACCTCATAAAAAATTTCCGACAAGTTCATTTGCGACAAGCTCACATTGTAATACTTGCGTAGCATTCGAGCCAAATCGTTCTCTAGATTAACTAAACTTGTCGGCTGAGCAAATTCTGCCATTTCCAAAGTTAATTGAGCGCAGCGCTGAGCATCTAAATCTACAATTGCCAGCAACATTTCTGTCAAATTCTGCTGAGTGCGCGGGTCTAATCTGCCGACCATGCCGCAGTCCAGCAAAGCTATCCGGCTGTCGGTTAGATAAAATAAATTGCCGGGATGCGGGTCGGCGTGAAAGAATCCGTCGATATATAACTGCTGGAAGAAAACGCGGCAAAGTAGCGTTGTAATTTCTTCGCGTTCGGCATTTATATCTCCTTTGTGGCGAACTCCTTGCAAATCGCCTAACAAAATCGGGACTCCGTTCAGCCACTCCATTACTAAGAGTTTTTTTGTAGTTAACTCCCAGTTAATTTCTGGTAGGACAACTTGTGTGGGGTCAAACCATTTACTTTTAGATAAATTGCGGCGCAGTTCGTCTGTGTAGCTGGCTTCTTGAATGAAGTCTAGTTCTGCACGCAGGGCGATCGCAAATTCTTCAGCTAGGGCGACAATATCGTATTGTTGACCGAAGTCTGTGAGCATGACAAGTTCTGCCAAACCTCGGAGGACGGCGATGTCTTGTTCGATGACAATATCAATACCGGGGCGCTGAACTTTGAGGGCGACTTCGCGGCCGTCTTTTAAAGTAGCTTTGTGGGTTTGAGCAATTGAACCTGCGGCGATGGCTTGAGTGTTAAATTTGGCGAAGGTATTTTCGAGAGATTGTGTCAGTTCCTGGCGGACGATTGCTTCTACTTGCGACCACGGTACGGGCGGTACTTCCGCTTGTAGCGTGGAGAGAGTTTCGATATAACTGGCCGGTAAAAGGTCGGGACGGGTGCTCAGCAATTGACCCAATTTGACAAATACTGGGCCTAATTCGACGAGGATATTGCGGAGAACTGCTGGAGTTGGGAGACTGGGTGCGTCGGTTTTGCGGCCGGTTAGGAGGCTTTTCATGTAGTCCCAACCGTTGCGGAAGACGACCTCTAGAATTTCTCCTTTGCGAGAAGTGTTTTGAACTAGGCTAAACAAGGGGCCTCCGGGTCGATCGGGTTTAAGGGCTATATAACTACTAGGATAGCGCTGTTGACCGGGCTGACCAGTGTCTTGGGGAATAACTTGGGGGAAATAGTGGGAATGGGCGTGACAGCTTTCGGGTGTGGGGGCGATCGGTTTTTGGCCGTGGCATTAATCCTCATGGTAATATACAGTTAAAGCAGACATGATATTTTTATAATTAAGTTTATTAACTTGTAAAGATTTGTCAAAGAATTGAATGAGTAAGTTATTACAAAGCGGATTTTCAATGTGTTTAATAGCGTATAAGAGACATGATTGCCATCCAATTTCCTACCAACTCGATCGAATTATCCATCCACTTAACTGACGAGCAATTTTTTCAGCTTTGTCAGAACAACCGCGATTATCAATTTGAACGTACAGCATCCGGGGAATTAATTATTATGCCACCGACCGGCAGTGAAACTAGCAAGCGCAATATGGATCTATCGTATCAACTTCGATCCTGGAGTCGGCAAAATAATCTAGGAGTTGCCTTCGACTCTTCTGGAGGCTTTAGGCTCCCCAATGGTGCCGATCGCTCTCCTGATGCCTCTTGGGTCAAAAAAGAACGCTGGGATGCTTTAACACCGGAACAAAAAGACAGTTTTGCTCCTTTGTGTCCCGATTTTGTTGTTGAGTTGCGTTCTCGGACTGATTCCTTGAAAAAACTTCAAGAGAAATTGCAAGAATATATAGATAACGGTGCTAAATTGGGTTGGTTAATTGACAGGCAAAATCGGCGGGTAGAAATTTATCGCCCCGGTCAAGATGTTGAAATTATCGAAAATCCTGCCACTCTATCAGGGGAAGATGTACTGCCAGGTTTTGTCTTGGATTTAGCAGAAATTATGTAACATTCCGGGACGCAAAAAGTGAAGATCCAAACTATTGGTAGCGGTAAGGTACGCAGTGCGTACCCTACAGAATTAGTTACAATAAATTTTTCAATTTATCATCTTCTCCCAACACTTTGATTACCTGTTTAATCTCCTGCGTCCTGTCCTTTTTCACAATCAAAGTCACATTGCCATCTCTGACAACTACCACATCTTCTAAACCAATGGTGACAATCACCTCATTCTCATCGGCAGCATAAAAAATGCCACCTTTCGTATCAATTCCGACGTGTTTTGCTAACTCCACATTCGGCTTGTCTCCTTGCAGCAAACGGCCGATCGCATTCCAATCTCCCAAATCATCCCAGCTAAAGCCTACAGGCAGAACACAGGCTTTTTGCGTCTTTTCCATCAGCGCGTAATCGATGCTTATTTTTGCTAATTCCGAGTACGCCTGCGCGCCTTTTGCTTCCAAAGCTGCCATCATTTCCGGTACATGATTTCGCAATTCTGTCAAGACTGTTCCGACTCGAAATACAAAAATACCGCCGTTCCAACTAAACTTGCCGCTGGCGACAAATTCTTCAGCAGTGGTGCGATCGGGCTTTTCCGTAAACCTCGCCACCCGATAGGCCGGAAAACCCCCAAAACTGCCAATTTCCTCGCCTTGTTCGATGTAGCCGTAGCCGGTGGAAGCATAACTCGGTTTTACTCCCAAAGTGGCGATCGCATCCTGATTTTTCGCCAACTCTGCCGCCGCCTCCAAAGTCTTGATAAACTCCTGTGGTTCCCCAATCCAGTGATCCGCCGGGAAAAAACCAACAACCGCATCCTCACCGTAACGCTTCGCAGTTTCTATAGCAGTCCAGGCCACCGCTGGCGCAGTATCGCGGCCCTCCGGTTCCGCCAGCAAATTCTCCGGTGGTAACAGTGGCAACTGTTCGCGAACCCCTGCAGCCAACATTTCCGACGTTACCACCCACAAATCGTCCCAACCGTTACCTAATTCCAAAAGTCTTTCCGCAGTAGCCTGCAGCAAACTCTTGCCGCTACCGTCGAGACTCAAAAACTGCTTGGGCCGCTGCTTGCGGCTCAGCGGCCAAAAACGTTCGCCCTTACCACCGGCCAGAATCACAGGAATTAAGGTTCTACTCATTGTTTAAAGTTTAAATAGTTCACGTCCATTTTGCCCTGATACCCGAGATGGTGTTTGTAAAGAATTACTGAGGCAGAATGATGATTGACTGTTGACTGTTGACTGTTGACTGTATCACCCTAAATGTAGGGCGCGCATTGCGTACCTTACCCAATATAAAACAACAAAACTCTCGTTAAGGAATCCTTGAAAATTGCTATAGCGACTAGCAATTACCATTACCTATTACTTCGACAATTCGATATTGAGTTCGTTCACGACACGGCGTTTGAGCGGGATAGATTTTTCTCTGGGCAGCAAGTCAAATACTTTCCGGAAAGCATCATCTACCTTTTCAAAGGGTATTTGTCCTTTCTCATTAAAAACTACTTTCCCCGATTGGTCTAGGATGACAGTTTGAGGTACGAAACCTTCGTAATAATGGCTCGGCTCGGTGATTTCTGGTGACGGTTGTGGAGGCAAAGAGTCAATTGTTATGGGCATAAAATCGGCTTCGCGGCCGTAAAATTCCTGGAGTTGAGAGACGACGATCGCGTATTGCTTGGAGTCGCTGCTGTCATCAGTGTAAAAAACTAACAGTACGGGTTTATGGCGTTTGAAAGAATCTGCAATCTTGACTTTAGGAGGAACTAGGGAACCGTTGCCGGCGTAGAGGGCAAAGATTGTACCGTCAAAGCGATCGTCGGTAAGAGTTGCTAAAGCTGGCGCCGTGCCGCTTAGCAGTAGGAAGCTAAGTGTGATCGCTACTGTTACAAGACTGGCTGACAAGATTCGCCTCAGCCAGCGGATGCCAGAAGCAGCAGTAACAATTGAATTTTTGTTCTCAGGAAATATCATAGGTTGTGGGCAGTTGCTGTAACGAAAGCGAAATCAGATGCAAAAACTTTCCTAAGTCTATCAGCAAAATGTAGGCAAATGTTGTTGAGTAGGTTAAAGTAGTTTGGGCTCGATGATCATAAATTGCTGATACTTGCGATCGACAAGGCGATTCTACAGGCCGAAGATCACTATGTGCGATCATCGACTTTTCAGGGGCGGACTGGAACTGTCCGCGCCACAATAAAATTTATTTGTGGTGGGGTGGGCTTCTATCTTCCCAGAAGGCTGCATGATCTTAAATTAAACTGATTACTAGAAACTGACAACTGGGAATTCACAACTAATGATAGCTTTGCTTGACGCACTCCTCGCCCAAACGCCCGCTGCTGAGGTTTCCGGGCCTGCTCAAATCAATCTGGTGCAGGCGATTGTTTTAGGAATTGTACAAGGATTAACAGAGTTTTTGCCCATCAGCAGCAGCGCTCATTTGAAGGTAGTGCCGATCGCCCTGGGATGGGGCGATCCGGGGGTTGCTTATACTGCTGTAATTCAGTTGGGCAGTATTGTCGCAGTGCTTTGGTATTTCTGGAAAGACTTGACAACTATAACTTTGGGTGCTGTAGATGCTGTGATGCGGCGCGACTACAAATCGCAAGAGTTTCAACTGGCGCTGGGATTTGTTTTGGGAACAATACCTCTAGTCTTTTTTGGGCTGCTAATCAAGGCATTGGTTCCAGATTTTGATAAGTCGCCGCTCAGGAGTTTGACCAGCATCGCCATTGCTTCGATAGTCATGTCGCTACTTTTAGCAACAGCAGAAAAAATTGGCAAGCGCAATCGCACTTATGAAAAGTTAACTGTTAAAGACGGTATTTTGATGGGATTAGCTCAAGCAATCGCATTGATTCCGGGGTGTTCGCGATCGGGTTCCACTCTAACAGCAGGATTGTTCATGGGATTGGAAAGACCTGCCGCCGCGCGGTTTTCTTTTTTATTAGGAATTCCCGCAATTACTCTGGCTGGATTAGTGGAATTAAAGAGTGATTTGGCACAAGGAATCGGCGGTTCTGGAGTTGCAGCTTTGATAGTGGGAACGATTTCGGCATTTGTGTTTTCTTATTTGTCGATCGCCTGGCTAATGAAGTTCCTGCAAACTCAAAAGACGTGGATATTTGTATTGTATCGGCTAGCTTTTGGCGTAGCCATTTTAACGGCGCTCGCAGGTGGGGGGCTGAGAAATATGTAAAACAGGACTGACTTGAACCTAATTATAGCCCTTCTCAAGGGCGGTGAGTTATGTCCGGTAATGGGTAAGAAAGCAATCGCTCGCCCTCGCACCTTACTCACACTTTTTTGCCCTATATATGCCGTAAGATCTGCAACTTGACAAGCATGAGAGTTTAAGGCTTTGACAAAGGTATATTCGGCTCTCAACGCTGTATTGTGACGATACATATCTTTTTGTTCCACACCTCGGTTGCCCATCCAAAAACGGACACATTTGTTGCGGACAAACTGAGCGGTTTTAATCGCTTCGTCGGCAGCAGCGTATTGAGTTGTTTTTGCCTTAGCCTTAAACTCTAAAAGTATCATTGACGTGGAAAAACTTTACGTAATTATTGTAGGATAGAAAAGCCGTCAAGCTAAGAATGGGACTTGTATCCTATTAATTTCGGTAACGCTAAAAGGAGAGTGGCTGTGAAAAAAATAGCAGTATTTGGCAACGCTGGAGGCGGTAAATCAACTCTCAGCAAGAGATTATTGGACATCACTGGGCTGCCGCTTTACGTCTTGGACAAGATTAAATATCGATCGGGCGGCATTGAGGCCTTACAGGAAGACTAGAAGCGCGCCCATTAGGAAATTTTGCAGACTGACAGATGGATTATTGACGGGTTTGATTCCATGGAAACCGTCTGGCTGCGACTTGATGAGGCGGATACTCTGGTTTATTTCGCTCTACCGCTATACGTGCATTTCTGGTGGGTGACTAAACAACTGATCTCAGGTCACTTTAATCCGCCCGAAGGCTGGCGAGAAAATAGTCCCACATTCAAGGACTCGATGATCGGTTACCGCGTGCTTTGGTTGTGTCACAAATTTTTGACTCTAATGATATCGCGAATATATCGATCGGGCGCGAAGTAGCAAAAGTGTTGATAACATCAGATATACTGAACAGATTTCCCAATTTTTTGAGTCTACTGAAAATGAGACCAAGATTAAAGATGGTGAACTAATATAATCAACTTAATGACTCAGTTACGGTTCACATTAATACGATTAATTTATGGAAGCCACACTGGAAGCTAAGTTGCGATGCCGATCGAGAGATGGCTGCCACTACCCGCCAAGCCGTACTGGAAAAAATTGCAGGCGATCGCACGTTAATGTTTG
This sequence comes from Microcoleus sp. Pol11C2, assembly GCF_036701505.1. NCBI lineage: Bacteria > Bacillati > Cyanobacteriota > Cyanophyceae > Oscillatoriales > Microcoleaceae > Microcoleus > Microcoleus sp. Pol11C2. The sequence continues at coordinate 94,101 of NZ_JAUBQX010000003.1, read as the reverse complement.
CCTATCATTTTCCGTATCCGGGAATCGGACATTTGCGAGCGCGCGATCGGGGCGGATTTGATTGGCAACCCGTCAACTGGCAATTTGAAAGTTAATCCTGCTTGTGGAAGTCATGCAAAGGTTATCTGCCGCTACTAACCTTTGCCGTTAGACAGCTATCGTCCATAATGTAGTATGATAAAATATTATCGATTTCTAAGCTTTGGGATTGGTAGCTCAATTGGAAGAGCGCTGCGACTGCATCGCAGAGGTTGGGAGTTCGAGTCTCCCTCAGTCCCACCTTTTTGGGGCAGATAATTCAGATGAATATCCCACCAGACCAATTAGAAATCTGCCTCAATGTTCTGCAACAAATTTCCGAAGATCCAGCGGTCATTGGCGAACACGATCGCTTCAAAAGTTTGATTGCCAAAATCTATAAAAAGGGACGCAAAGGTTGGCGTCAAACTCAACAACAACAACGACGAGTTGAAGATCGCCAACTCAAAGCATCAACCGTCATAGTGCAGCACCAGCACCAACAACAGCCATTCGCTGCGTTACCAGAATCAACAACCCGAGCGCAGCATTTGCACAAGCCGATCGTTTGTTACATTTGCAAAACACCCTACACGCAAATTCATTTTTTTTATCATTTACTCTGCCCAAAATGCGCCCAATTCAATTACCAAAAACGACAACAGCGAACCGATTTAGTTGGGCGAACTGCATTAGTGACAGGCGGACGGATCAAGATTGGCTATCAGATGGTATTGCGGCTGTTGCGAGATGGTGCTAAGGTGATTCTCACCACAAGATTCCCCCATGACTGTGCCGATCGCTACAGTCGAGAACCTGATTTCGAGCAATGGCGCGATCGCCTGCAAATTCGCGGACTCGATCTGCGAAATATTCCAGCAGTGGAAACATTTGTCCGGGATTTACTCGATACTGAATCAGCTCTGGATATTATCATCAACAATGCTGCTCAAACTATCAAGCGTCCGTTGGCATTTTATCAGCATCTCTTAGATCGAGAACGAGAAGCATCACAAATACTCAGCATAAACGCGCAAGCATTAATCTCGCTCGATGGCAATACATTAAAAGGAAAATCTCCCCGACAGCACTCTCTTTTACTTGAAAGTCAACTCAATTACAAAGATAGTGTACCGGGTGCGATCGCGGATTACTTCCCGCGCGATCGCTTCGATGCTGACGGACAACAACTGGATATTCGCCCGGAAAATAGCTGGTTGCTAAAACTCGATGAGGTAAACACGATCGAGTTACTTGAAGTACATTTGGTAAACGCGATCGCACCCTTCATTCTCAACAGCCAACTCAAACCATTACTACTTCGTTCATCCTTTACCAGACGCTTTATCATCAACGTTTCGGCAATGGAAGGACAATTCAACCGCTCCAGCAAAACACCCTATCATCCCCATACCAATATGGCAAAAGCAGCTTTGAATATGATGACGCGAACCTCGGCGGTTGATTGTGCCAGATCTAATATTTTCATGAGCAGCGTCGATACGGGTTGGATTACCAATGAAAATCCTTATCCTAAAAAAATACGAGTTCAAGAAAAACAAGGATTTTACACGCCATTAGATGCGATCGATGGGATGGCAAGAATTTACGATCCGATCGTTCAAGGTATTGAAAACCCCGCTCCTCCGATGTACGGTCATTTTCTTAAAGACTATACCCCCTCTCCCTGGTAACAAATGATGGTAAATACCGATTTTCACTGTCCGTTACCCAATCCTATAGAGTCTTCCTCCGAGGTAGTAATCGAGCTAAAATCCTTAATTGATTACCTGCAAACCGATCGGTCGATCTCTCAAAAAATAGTCTTCCCGCGCGGCACAGTCATGCCCGATGGACGACTCGATTTGTGCAAGCAAGGTTTGGGTGCGCTGGGATGTCATTTAGTAACTGAAGCATTGGCAAACAATAATGCGATCGCTAGCTTATTACTGGGAACTAATGGTATTGGCGATCGTGGTGCTAAAGATGTGGCGCGATTGATTCAACGCAACAACCGTTTAGAGATTGTCTATTTAGGTTGCAATGCGATTTCATCCACAGGTATTGCGGCACTTGCCGCAGCGCTGGCGCCGAATCAATCTGTAACTGGGTTGTGGTTAAAACGCAATCCGATCGGCCCTGCAGGTGCATATTATCTAGCGGAAATGTTGCGTCACAATACCAGTATCCGCACGCTGGATTTGGTCAATACCCAAATAGGAGATGAGGGATTTGCCGCCATTTTAGAGGTTTTGACTTATACCAATCGTACTGTTGAACGGCTGTACTTGGGTGGCAATCAAATTCAAGCAAACCAGGCTGCTTTACTGGCCGCTCTTTTAGCTGAAAATCCTGTAATTACTGGCTTATTTCTTAATGTCAATCATTTGGGCGATCGAGGTGTTACAGTTTTAGCAGGTGGATTGGCAGAAAATAAAACAGCGCTCGATTTAGGATTGGCTAGCAATGGCATTGGGGTAGAGGGTTGTGAGGAATTATTAGCAGCACTGCAAACTCACCCCGCGATCGGCAATCTGGATTTAGGTTACAGTCCTTCTACACAAGTGTTAAAGGCACGGCCCAATCAGATTGGAGATATCGGTGCAAGCGCGATCGCGAATTTCCTGAGAGACAACCGAACTTTATTTAAGCTAAATCTGGCAAAAAATGGAATTACTGAGGGGGGAAAAATAGCATTAATTAGTGCTTTAGAAATCAATCGAAAATTACGTTATCTGATTTTAGATGGGCCACCAAATCGACGAATTGAGGTTTTGTTAGAGCGCAACCGGATGCTGAATTTGGATGACGAATTACACAAGCCTCGTAGCGTTGTTTCGATCCAAAGTGTATATCGTTGAGCTTAAGCCGTATTGACTGTCAATCTGGCAGATCGTAAAATACCTGGTGCACGACAATCTGTGATTAATATTCAAGAGTATTCGGAACAATGCCTATTTCTCGTAGAACCTTTTTCACAGGGGCGATCGCCACTTCCTTCGCCCTACCCACCGCCGGCCGTTTGCTGGCACAAACCCCTCCGCGCGCGATGCCCGGCAATGCTGGCATCTATCGATTTAAGTTGGGAAACTTCAACCTGATTTCGATTAGCGATGGAACGTTGAGCGTCCCGGCAGCACTCTTTGCCGGCAATGCCAAACCAGAAGAGTTGCAAGAGGTTTTAAAACAGGGTTTTCAAGGGGAAACGCTGTCAGCAGATTGTAATGTTTTATTGGTGGATACCGGGCCGAACAAAGTCTTAATCGATACGGGCAGCGGCTTGTTGAACGGACCAACTGTTGGCAAACTGATAGAAAACTTGCAGCAGGCACAGATTAAACCGATCGATATTACTGCGGTGATTTTGACTCACGCGCACGGAGATCATGTGGGTGGTTTGAATGGGAAAAGCGGGTTGACGTTTCCCAATGCCCGCTATTTCATCAACAAACAAGAGTGGAATTTTTGGACGGCTAAGTCGGTGGATTTGCCCAAGTTTGGCGGACCTGCCGAGATGAAACAGCAGGCGATTGAGGTTGCTAAAAAACAGTTGGGTTTGATTCGCGATCGCGTCACTCAATTCGATGTTAACCAAGAGTTTTTGCCGGGATTTACAGCCATTCCTGCCTACGGTCACACGCCCGGTCACGTTGCGATTAGAATTGCATCGGGAAATACTGTGATGGTTCATACGGCCGATACGGTTCACATTCATACAATTAACCTGTGGAATCCAAGCTGGAAACCGATTTTTGATGCCGATCGAGAGATGGCTGCAACTACCCGCCAAGCCGTACTGGAAAAAATTGCGAGCGATCGCACGTTAATGTTTGCCTATCATTTTCCCTATCCGGGTATCGGACATTTGCGCGCGCGCGATCGGGGTGGATTTGATTGGCAACCTGTCAATTGGCAATTTGAAAGTTAATTCTGCTTGCGGAAGTCATGCGTAGGTTATTGGCAACTACTAACTTTTGCCTTTAGACAGTTTCATTGTACTCTATAATTGAGCAGTAAATTCTTGCTAAGAAATGCTGTAAATCGACGATAAAAAATTATGCAGCAACAGAATTGGCAACCACCAGAATATATCCAACTCAAGGGTCAATTTGTCACGCTGAAGCCCCTCCTGCCAACAAGAGATGTAGGTGAACTCTATTCGATATCGCATGGCACTCCTGAAAAGCAAGCGGTGTGGCACTATCTGTTCTATGGTCCGTTTGAAAGTCCCTCTGCCATGCAATACTGGATGGAAACAGAAATGATTGGTAAGTCCGAGCCTTTGACTTGGACAGTCTTTGAAAACTCCAGTAATACTCAAGTGGGGATTGTCGCATTACAAGCGATCGTTCCCAATCACAGTCGAGCAGAAATCGGTCATGTGTGGTTTAGCCCTGCAGTACATAAAAGTAAAGTTAATACAGAGTCACAGTTTTTATTACTTCAGCATCTTTTTGACGACCATTCATACCGTAGAGTTGAGTGGAAATGCGATGCACTTAATCATGCTAGCCGAACTACAGCCGCCAGAATGGGATTTCTCTATGAAGGGCGTTTCCGACAACATATGATTGTGCGTGGCAGAAATAGGGATACTGATTGGTTTGCAATGACAGACAAGGAGTGGGGACGCTGTAAAGTGAATTTTGAAAAGTGGCTCTACTCAAACGAAAAACTCTCGTTGATGGTACTCAACAATGGCTGAGGTTAACTTGGAATTATGATGAGGATTTCTGGCACTATAATATACAGCAGTTTTCAGCGGTACAGAGAAACCGGGTTTCTGGGGTGTGCTTCATAAACTTGGAATCTGTTATATGCTACACCAACTACCACGATTCGGCTTTAGCCGACGCTAAGCGATGTCTACCGAAACATTAGTTAACTGGCTCGAAGAGAGTACCGAATTAGGCATATTATCCCGCGAGATTTTACACGCAATCGCGCGTGAAATGGAAATGGCAACTTTTTCCGCCGGATTTCGAGTGGTAATTGAGGATACGCCTGTCACTAATCTCTATATTTTAGAACGGGGACAAGCCGATCGCTACCGCAGCAAACAACCGGGATTAATGTGGGCGAGTAGTTTGTTGCCGGGGGCGATCGTGAATTTATCTGCCCTGCAGCGAGCGCAACCTGCCGATAGTCGAATTATAACTCGGACAGAATGTCAATTTTGGGTAATTAGTGCCGATCGCTGGCGCAATTTGCTAAAAAGGTATCCACGGATCGCCGAAGCCTACGCTCAACGTTTGGCGGCGAAATTAGAGCAGCTAGAAGCAGAAATTGCCTACGAACGAGAGCGTCAAAATGCCCTCCGCAGCTATCTAGTACCTAGGGCGAGACGGGGAGTCATTGGCAATAGTCGTTATGCAGTGAAATTGCGCCAACAAATTCGCACGGCATCGAGTGACAGCCGATCGGTATTAATCTCTGGCGAACCTGGTTTAGAAAAGGATAATTTAGCTGCTTTAATTCATTTCGGTTCCCATCGCCGCAACGAGCCAATTATTCAGATTAAAAGTGCTTTACTTCAGAGCAATGGAGCGGAATTATTCGGGCGGTTGGGCGGCAAACCGGGGCTGTTGGAATGGTTGGGAGAAGGGACGTTAATTTTAAATGACGTGCAAGAATTACCCGCTCAATTATGCCCCCAAATTCAGCAATTATTAACCGAGGGAACCTATACGCCAGTTGTCAAGGAAGGACAAATACCGCGACCACCGCGTTCTAGTAAGGCCCGGATAATTTTAATCTCAGAAATTGTGCAGCCCAAGCTAGATAAGCTGACACAACACAAGATTAAAGTCCCATCCTTGCGGGTGCGAAAAACAGATTTAGAAGCACAGGTTAACTATTATCTCAATATCATTGGTCGCAAAAAGAAATTAGTTAAGCCCCAAGTCACGCCGGAAGCAATTCGCCGCTTGCAAGCCTACGATTTTCCAGGAAACTTGCAGGAATTGCAGGGAATGGTCGATCGCGCCTTAGTTCAAGCACAGGGGAGTCAGGTATTAACGGAAGAAGTATTTTGGGCCCAGGCAGCTAAGAAACAAAAGTTTCGGCTGAATTTATTAAATATTTATCCAAAATTTCGGCAATTTTTACGGAGCGATTGGTATCCCGATCGCGTGAATTATTGGTTTACCACCTGGGTGTTTGCATTGGTGGTAATTATCCTGTTTGTTGCTCCCCAAGATCGACAACATAATTTTGCCCTCAATATCTTTTGGGCGTGGTGGTGGCCGTTAATTTTATTATTATTCCCCATCATCGGGCGATTGTGGTGTGCTTTTTGCCCTTTTATGATTTATGGGGAAATCGTCCAAAAACTATCGCTGAAAATTTTCCCTCGAACTCTCAATAAATGGCCGCGCCAACAAGCCGAAAAATGGGGTGGCTGGCTTCTATTTGGACTATTTACTCTGATATTTCTGTGGGAAGAGTTGTGGCATTTAGAAAATACCGCCTATTTATCCAGTTGTTTGTTGTTGCTCATCACCGCCGGAGCGGTAATTTTTTCCCTAATCTTCGAGAGGCGATTTTGGTGTCGTTATTTATGCCCGATCGGGGGAATGAATGGATTATTTGCTAAACTCTCAATTATCGAACTTCGCGCCCAACAAGGAACCTGCGCGGCGGAATGCAGCACCTACCAATGTTACAAAGGCGGCCCCGGCTTGGGGGAAGGATTAACTACTAATGGATGTCCGGTTTATTCCCATCCAGCCCAATTAACCGATAATAAAGATTGCGTGTTGTGCATGACTTGCTTGAAAGCTTGTCCCCATCGATCGGTAGAATTAAATTTGCGCCCCCCCGGCATCGAATTGTGGACAACCCACGTTCCCCATAGCTATGAAGTTGCCCTGTTATTTCTATTATTAGACGGTATCTATCTCCATCGCTTACCGGAAATAAATCATTTGTTAGGACTGGGCATCAATTTAGAGCAATTTTTACCTCATTTAGGACTGTCGCTCGCGGTGTTAATTATCCCGCCGCTAATTCCCCTAATTGCCTATGGAATCATGCAGGCAATTTATCGATGGGGACAAGCAGAAACCGTGCCACTTACCACCTACAAACCCCTATCATTTGTCTTCCTAGCTTACGGTTATTTACCCCTAGTTTGGGGCGGTAGTTTGGCTCACTATTGGCGGTTGGGTTTGCAGGAAGGTGGGCGAGTAATTCCCGTAGCTTTTGCAACTTTCGGACAAATTAGAGATGATTTGCCGAGTTTTGTCGGCGATCCGGCGGTGATTAGTTTTTTGCAAGGCTTGACTTTAATTGTATCATTGTTGGTGACAATATTTGTGACTCAAAAAATTGCCAAGCGATCGATTAAATCTTTGATTCCACAACATTTAGCGAGTTTGTGCCTGATGGTGAGTTTGTGGTATGCGATCGTGGGAAACTAAAATAACCATCATCAAGTTCGTAGTGCGGACTTGAGTTCGCAGGATTTTGCGGACTCAAGTCCGCACTACGAACCCTCTCGATCGCTGGTAATCGACCGGACATGATATGATATGCCCATGCAAAGCAATATGACGTTGAGCAGCAAGTTTTCACCAATCTTGGCAGCAATCAATGACCGGACAAACATTACCGCTTTTTTATCTGACCCGGAAGATTTAGAAAGCACAGTTTAATATCATGATTGAGGTTGCTTGAAACTGAGATTTTGCGCCTGTCACATAAACCTGGTTAGGAGCAAAAACTCTGCAACAAAACCTATATTTTTAGTCAAAAATCGGGTGGCTCAATGCTTATTGAAAATGCTGAAATATTTAAGCTGAAACAAACTATGTCAATACCGACAAAAGGAACAAGAAAAATCCTAGTTGATGGGGAGCCTTTCATCTGGCTCATCCGCAGAAAACCTACTTATACACAAGAATGCTTTCAGGGCGGAAATCTTCATGTTGTTCTCGAACACGCTGAAGAACCGGGCGGGCGTGTTAGTTATCCTCACCGATCGACCTCATCCTCAAAACGGGAGTATAAATCACTCTGAAATACCAGTAAGACCCTCTGATGTAGCACAATGGATACGGCAAGCGGTGCAACTCGGATGGCAGCCTTAGCTACCCGAAATAACTTTTAAGGTGCCGATTGCAGGACTGTTTATGGAAAAAATATAATGCTGTTTATTGAGTAACCACACAAGTCAATTCTGTTAAAGACAATTCACTCGCCTCGGCGGAATTTAGCGATCGCCCGAGCGCCAAATTCAGCCTAGACAAGTTAAACTGTAAACATTCTCCGCTAGCCACATCCTAAACTATGACCGCACATCAGGAATCCATCATCGACCAGTTCACTCGTCAGGCAATTCCATTCTCTAAATTGTACGCTCACACAAATCAAGAGTCTCTGTACCTGCTGAGAGAAATGGCGAGTGTATCTGACAAAGACACTGTTCTAGATGTTGCTTGCGGTTCAGGTATTGTTAGTTGTGCTTTTGCGGAAGTGGCCAGTCACGTTACTGGCATTGATATCACACCAGCGATGCTCGAACAAGCCCAGATTCTGGCGCAACAGAAAAACTTGATTAATCTGTCCTGGCAACAAGGAGATATTGAAACACTACCATTTCCCGATGCTACTTTTTCTCTTGTTCTGAGTCGTTACGCTTTCCATCATTTTTTGCAGCCAGATGTTGTTCTATCAGAGATGGTTCGCGTATGTCGTCCAGGTGGTCGAATCCTGATTGCTGATGTTGCTTTGCCAGCGGATAAAGTGAATGCTTATGACCGGATTGAGAAGTTGCGCGATCCCTCTCATACTCGCGCCTTGACTCTGGAAGAGTTTCCCAAATTAGTCGCAGATGCCAATCTTCAAAATGTTAAATTGGCTTTTTACAAGGTAGAACTTGGGCTAGAACAACAGTTAGCTGCTTCTTTTCCCAACCCCGGCGATGACCAGAAAATCAGAGAAATTTTTAGAGAGGATATTGGTGTTGATAGTCTCGGAATTGGCGCGCATTTTCGAGGAGAGGAAATTCATTATGCGGTTCCAATCGCTGTCATCGTTGGCGATAAAATAGCCTAAGTTTTATCAACTCAAAACAAGTGTAACAGAGTCCCAATAATAACAAATAACTAATGGGCAATCACTAATAAATATGAGCGACTTATCAATCCGACCAGCCTTAATCACCAAAGTTATCCCCGACAGCATCGGCGCCGAAATCGGATTTGAAGCAGGAGACTCAATCGTCGCCATCAACGGTCAAAAACCCCGCGACTTGATCGACTATCAATTCCTGTGCGCCGATGAATTTCTAGAATTAGAAGTATTAGACACTAAAGGAAAAACTCACAAGTTAGAAATAGAAAAAGATTATGACGAAGACTTGGGAGTGGAATTTGAAACGGCTCTTTTTGACGGACTAATTCAGTGCAACAACCGCTGCCCTTTTTGCTTTATCGACCAACAACCACCGGGCAAGCGGGAAACTCTGTATCTTAAGGATGATGACTACCGCCTCAGCTTTCTTTATGGTAGCTATCTCACTCTCACAAATCTGACTCAAAAAGAGTGGGACAGAATCGAACAAATGCGGCTTTCTCCTCTCTATGTTTCGGTCCACGCTACTGAACCAGAAGTACGAATTAGGCTGTTAAAAAATCTCCGCGCTGGGAAGATTTTAGAACAAATCAAATGGTTTCAAGAGCGTCGCTTGCAAATTCACGCTCAAGTAGTTGTTTGTCCTGGTATTAATGACGGCGAACATTTAGAACGCACTTTGTTAGATTTGGCAAAATTCCATACGGGAAATATCCCGGCTGTAGCATCGGTGGCTGTAGTGCCGGTGGGTTTAACTCGCTTTCGCCCTGCCGAAGATGAACTAATCGCAGTAACTGCGGAAAAAGCGCGAGAAGTAATCGAGCAAGTGCAAAAAATTCAAGTGCTTTTGAGTAAAGGAAAAGGTGGGCAAAAGGCGAAAAAGCAGAATTCAAAATCGCGGTGCATTTGGCTGGCTGACGAGTGGTTTTTAATAGCGGGTTTAGATTTGCCGTCGGCTGCCGATTACGAAGATTATCCGCAAATTGGTAACGGTGTGGGTTCGATTCGCCAGTTTATCCAGCAGTTTGAAACGGCTTTTGAGAAGCTGCAACCGATGCCAGTCGCTCCGCCGCGCAAGTTAGTTTGGGTGGTCGGGAATGCTGTCGAAAAAGCTTTTGAGCCGATCGTACAACAACTCAACCAAATTCCCGGCTTGTCCGTCAACATGGCAGCACTGTGCAGCCACTACTGGGGACAAACTATCACTGTTACGGGTTTGCTGACCGGGCAAGATTTACTCGAAGCTTTGCAGGGGCGAGACTTGGGAGATGGCATCCTGCTGCCGTCGGTGATGCTAAAACAGGGGGAACCGCGTTTTCTCGACGATATGACCCTCGAACAGCTCGCCAGCTCGCTGAAAACCCGGATTTTGCCGGTGAGCGGAGTAGAGGAACTAATCTCGGCGGCGATCGGTCTGGCAAATGCTGAAGTTAAATTCTAAATTTTGAATCGAACATTCAAAAGTTAAGATGAGTATGGTAATTGTGACTTGTAACCGTCGAGTTCAGGCTACAGACTAGAAACTTGAGACCTCAATCTTGCTCTAAAATTGTCTCTAGGATTGCAGAGTAATTAAAAAATTATGCGTGTTTTTCGTCAAATCGTGGTAGTCGGAGTGGGCGCTGCAATTACTTTGGGCAACGCCGCACAGAGTGCTTCAGCACAGCCTCCGGCTCAATCTCAGGACAGTGTGGCCCTTAGCAATCAGCTCGAATTAGGGCAGAATGTTCGATCGACCTCAAACACAGCGGCAGAATCCGCATCACAGGCCGAACAGTCGATCGCCCTTAATCCCCCAACTGGAACCGAGCAAGCATCAAAGCCTCAACAGGCTGCTCCGGCTTCCCCATCAACTCTGTCTCAGGGCGGTTCAACGCCTCTTAAAGGCTTGGAACCGACACAGACTCAGCAGCCTTCCCCGAACCCTCCCAACAATATTCCTGTGCCCAGTTCCCCGGTACCCATTCTCCGGGGCACTCCGAACGAAAGTTTCCCCCCTCTCCCTCCGAGGGGCCTCTTAAACACCAATCCTCCGGCTTCCCTGGAACCCAACCCGAATCCGCTGCAGTTTCCGACAAACCCGGAGGATGTCAGGATCGAGCAAACTGAGTCAATTACCTTACAGCAGGCGATCGACCTCGCCCGCCGCAACAGCCAAGTTTTGCAAATCGCCGGACAGCAAGTGGAACAAAGCAGAGCAGCTTTGCGCGAACAGCAAGCTGCTCTTTATCCAGACCTGAATTTTCAAATGGACGCCAGCCGTTCAATGACTGCTGGCGGAGAACTCGGAGTCCGGCGATTGCAGCGCCAGTTAAACTCTCGGGCTAACGGAACCGGGCAGCCCGCCCCCCAAGCCGGCACAAATTTCGGCAGCAACAGTCTCAACAGCACTTTGCAGTTGAGCTACGACATCGATTTGTTCGGAAGACGGCGCGCTAACATCCGCGCGGCAGAGGAACAGGTGCGCCTTCGGGAACTGGATGTGGAACGCCAAGCCGAGGAACTCCGCTTCGACACTGCTGAGGCTTACTACAACTTGCAAAACTCCGACGGACAAGTTGCTATCCGCCAAGCTTCGGTCAGAAATGCCCAGCAAAGTTTGCGGGATGCCGAAGCTTTGGAACGGGCAGGGGTGGGAACCCGGTTTGCTGTGTTGCAGGCTCAGGCAAATTTGGCTAACGAAGTGCAACAACTGTCAGTTGCTCGTCGTGATCAGCGAGTTGCTCAGCGGCGTCTGGCTGAGATTTTGAATATCAGCCAGTCGGCGAACTTGACAGCGGCTGATCCGGTAGAGCAAGCGGGCTCTTGGAGGCTGTCTTTGGAAGAGAGTATCGTGCAGGCTTTTAAGAATCGCCCCGAGTTGGAACAGCAGTTGGTGCAGAGGGATATCAGCAAGCAGCAGAGGCGATCGATTCAGGCGGGGCGTTTGCCTCAACTGAGTGTTGGGGGTAGTTACAACGTGCTGGGGCAAGACCCTGACGACCCGGACCCGTTTGCTGCTCGCGGCTGGGCCGATGGTTATTCGATCCGGGCGAGTCTGACTTGGAGTATCTTCGATGGGGGCGCGGCGAACGCCAGGGTGAGACAGCGGGATGCTGATATTACGATCGCCGAAAGTCGATTTGACCAACTCCGCAATCAGGTGCGCCGGGAAGTGGAACAAGCTTATTTTGGCTTAGAGTCGAGTTTTGAGAATATCGAAACTTCTGAGGCGGGGGTTTTGCAGTCAAGGGAAGCTTTGCGTTTGGCGAGACTGCGGTTTCAAGCTGGTGTGGGTACTCAGACAGATGTGATTCAGGCGGAAACTGATTTGACTAGGGCTGAGAGAAACCGATTGTCGGCAATTGTCACCTACAACCTGGGGCTTTCGTCTCTCCAGCGGGCTGTGAGCAATCTTCCGACTAATAACCTCTCGGATGCTCCTTGAGATTGGGTTGGGGCGATTCCCTACGGGATAGCTACGCACGCGCGTCCTTTAATCACAAAGGCAATTAGACATCGGGTATTAAACGTTGGACACATTAGTTAATATTTTGTAATAGAGTTCGATGTCAACTGCGTTAAGGAATCGGCAATGGCCAATATCAAGTTTGTGAAGGAAAATCAGGAAGTCATCGCAGCAGACGGAGCCAATTTGAGGCTCAAAGCTCTAGAAAACCGCATCGATTTGTACACATTTTCGGGAAAGATGATGAATTGCGGGGGCTACGGTCAATGCGGCACCTGCATTGTGGAAATTGTCGAGGGCAGTGAAAATCTGTCGCCCCGCACTGACTTTGAGAACCGCAAGCTCAAGAAAAAGCCCGAAAACTATCGGTTGGCTTGTCAAGCTATGGTCAATGGCCAGGTGAGCGTGAAGACTAAACCGTGAGTTTCAGAAGGCAGAAGGCTAGAGATGCTATAGATGGAGAAGGAAAGAAAAATGCAGAATGCAAAAATTGTGTTTTTTTTCCTATTTCACTGTATAATCACGCCTTTTGCTCGCCTAGGAAAAGAAACTTGGTTTCTAGGACAAATAAGAGATTGGGCAGCAAGGCATCCAGGCAGAAAGCGGGTTTCGACGCTTGTCCGTCAGCTCTTCTTCTGTCTTCGAGTTTGCCTTTTGCCTTTGAGTGATATCCTAGTTGTGTGTGTTTTTCTATTTTCCGATAGAGGCGAGCGTCTTCATGGAAGTTAACGATTTAGGGTTTGTGGCAACCATTCTGTTTGTATTGGTTCCCAGTGTTTTTCTAATCATTCTGTACATTCAAACAGCTAGCCGTCAAGGTAGAAAAGATTAGCAACTGCTGCTATTTCTGTCTGGCTTTGCTGCTTGCAAAAAAAAGCGCCAACAGCTTTTTGCTGAGGCGCTTTTTTTATTAACTGTTGAGTGTTAGCTGCTAACTCTTAACGATGAGATTCTAGCCGACTGTGCGGGCTAGCAAGACGGGACAGTTGGCATAAACTCGCACGTAGTCTGATAGCGAATTTCCCAGGAGTCGATCGATATCCACAAAGTTTTTGGCAACGTTGGGTCGCCGATCCGGGGAACCGATTACCAACAAGTCGGCATTCAAGTCGTCTGCAATCCGACAAATTTCTTCCCCTGGCTTCCCTGTAGCACTCACGCAGCGGTAGCTAACTCCCATTTGTTTGGTTAGCGCTACTGCCGGGGCTAATACGGGGTCTTTTTCAGCACTTGTTGTTAAATCTGTGCTGGCTTTTCCCGTCAAATCTTTGGTGACGTGTACTAAAATTATCTCTCCGCCACTGACTTCTTTGACCAAAGATAGCGCAAGCTGTAATGACTGTTGGGCAGCTTCTGATTTGTCTACCGCTACCATGACGCGCTTGATTTTTTTGACGTAGATGTCGTCTTTTACTAACAACATCGGTCGGGATGTTAGCTGGAAAACGTACTGGCTGACTGAGTTTTCCAAAATCGATTGCAGCCGTCCGAGTCCCCGGGAACCCATAATTACTAAGTCGGATTGTTCTTCTTCTGCGACTTGGCAAACTGTGGTTTTCGGGTCTCCCTGTTTGAGCCGCGGGTTGACTTTGCTGGGATCTATTTTCAAAGACTGGACTGCTTGTGCTAAAATCTTTCCTCCTTCTTCCAACTTCTCGGCCATGCCATCGGAGGTTACTTGCGGCGGCACGACGTGCAAGACGGTGACAGAGGTTTGTTGCAAGGAAGGGATGTCCATCAACATATTAAACATCTCTTCGCACAAGCCGCGACCGGCTACGGCTACTAAAATTTTTTCTATCATGGTTTTGGCGGTAAAAACAGTTGAGTTTTCTTGTGCGACGTTAAACTAGGGCGTTGGTACTCTAGTTTCTTACTGTCAAGCATAAGCCTGAAGTTTGTCTTATGATTTGTAGAAATGTAGCGTTTTGGAACGATTTGTAAAGTGTTAGAGAACGATCGAACTCAACCAGAACTCGCACCGGCTGGTGCTATTCAAAATCGGCCCGGGATGGACTCTGAGGGCTGGTTTGAATATTTGGTGCGAGTGTATCCTCATCATACTGACTACAGCGGTGTGGTTTGGCACGGTACTTATATTGCTTGGATGGAGGAAGCTAGGGTGGAAAGTTTGCGCTCTCTCGGCATCGAGTATGCAGACTGGGTGGCGCAGGGTTTGGAATTGCCCGTGGTGGAACTTTCGCTGCGCTACCACCGGGCTGTACAAATGGGTCAATCTGTGGCAGTCAGAACGCGGATCGCTGCTACCGAGGGTGTGCGGCTGCTTTGGGATTACGAAATTCGATCGGCTGATACTCAGGAGTTATATGTGACAGCACAGGTAACTTTGGTTGGTGTCGATCGCGACAAGAACAAGATTATCCGGCAATTGCCACCGGCACTAAAGGAGGCTTTGACAAGGCTTTCTGTTAAACCTTCAACCTAAGCTGCTTTTAACTATAAAAAATAGTTTTTGCAGCCCTAGTAAGTAGAGTGCGTGACTTTTGAGTTACTCTCTTCGTAGCCTAAATTTTCTTTAGTCACGCACCCTACACAACTGCCTTTTGCCTTCATTGGAACTCTTAATAATGTCAAAAAAACTGGAATTACCAGAGCCAAATATTGAACTTCAGCACAATATTTTGGAAAAAACCGAGTTAAACTCTGCCTTAACAACTGAAGACCAAACTATTGTTTTGGGAAAGCCGGACAGTTTAAAAAACGGTGAATTAGCTGAAAGTCAAGGCAAAATTTGGGCGATCGTTTCGCTGTCGGCGGCGCTGCTAGCGGTGTCGCTGGCGGCGATTTTTATTAGGTTGAGCGAACGGGAAATCAGCCCGAATGCTACTGTTTTTAACCGTTTGTGGATAGCAACTGTAGTATTTGGACTATGGAATGGTGCGGGTGTTGCGCGTCGCCGAATGTCTGGGGCTGAAGTTGAAGAGCGATCGAGCTACACTCTGCAGGATGTGATGCTGTTAACAGCGGTAGGCGTGGTTTCTTCTGCTTCTGTGGGTTTCTGGGCTTGGTCACTGAGTCAGACTAATGTCGCTAATTCTACTGTACTGCGAAACTTAACTCCTTTATTTACTACTTTGGGGGGATGGCTGCTGTTGGGGCGGCGCTTTGACAGCCGATTTTTGGTGGGACTGGCGGTGGCTTTGTCTGGTGCAATTGCGATCGGTATGGACGATTTGCAAACGGCGGGAGACAATCTTTCCGGCGACATTGCTGCTCTTTTATCGGCGATGTTTTATGCAGGAAATCTGCTTATTTCAGAACATTTGCGAACCAAGTTTCCGGCAACAACTATATTGATGTGGCGCTGTTTTATGGGCAGTATATTGGTTTTGCCACTGGTTCTGCTGGCGGGCGATCGAATTTTCCCTTATTCTTGGCAGGGATGGCTGACTGTAATTGCTTTGGCGGTGATTTGCCAAGCTTTCGGTCAGGGACTGCTTATCCACAGTCTAGGTCGTTTGTCCTCGGAATTTGTAGCTTTTTTCCTGCTGCTAGAACCCGTAATTACGGCTATTATGGCTTGGGTGCTGTTTTCAGAAAGTTTGAGCTTGTTTAATTGGTTTGCTTTCTCTGTGGTTTTGGCTGGAATATATTTGGGAAAATCCAGCGGTTCGGTCGCTCAAAAATGAAACAAAAAGGAAAAAGACTTCAATGATTCCCCGATCAATTAGCCGGAATCGCTGGCATTATGACTTTAGTTTGCTGCCTCAATATTTGGAGGTACTCTTTGCTAAATTGCGGATTGCTGTGGTGTTCGGCGGCGACTGCGCTCGCCCGGATTCTGTGATTTACAAAACTCACAATCCTCGCGCTTGGAAGAGTTACGAAGTAGTCGCCCGCGAGATTGCTAAAGCATTAGCAGAAATTGGCTTTCAGCAAGTATTTGTCATGCCTGATGACATGAATTTGCCGGAAGTACTTCAACAAAAAAATATCCATTTAGTGTGGCTGAATACTGGCGGAGTCCAGGGCTACAATCCTGTTTGTCATACTCCCGCATTGTTGGAAATGTTGGGAATGCCTTATGTCGGTCACAATCCTTTAAATAGTTCAACTTTAGATAACAAACACGCTTTTAAACGGGAACTGCAATCAGTCGGAATTAAAACCGCTCCCTTTATGACTTGGCATCCTTCTCAAGGAATTTTGCATCCTAATTTGCATCAGCGTTTTGCCATTGCTTTTGGTGACTATCAAGGGCCGTTTATTGTTAAACCAGTATCCGGTCGCGCTTCACTGCACGTTCATTTTGTAGACAATATTGAGGGTTTGTCTCAGGCGGTTTCGGAAGTTCACCGACACACTCACAATACTGCTTTAATTGAAAAGTATTTGCCTGGACGAGAATTTTGTGTAGCGGTCTGCGGCTATGTTACTTATGCTAAAGGCAGATTTTATAAAAATACTAAACCCTTTGCTTTTTCGACTGTAGAGCGGGTGCTGGAGGCGGAAGAACGCATCTTTACTTCTATGGATCAAAAGGCGATTACGGCCGACCGAGGACGGTTGATGGGCGGTGACGAACCTGAGCTAAAACAAGAGTTAATTGAGTTAGCTCGAAAAATTTATTGGGAGTTTAGTTTGAACAGTTTGGTGCGGATCGATGTCCGAAGTGATGCTGATGGCTCGCTTTATGTTTTGGAAGCAAATCCCAAACCGGATCTGAAACATCCAGGGGAAAATGTGACGAGTTTGGTAGCTTTAGGTTTGGCGGAATACGGGATGAGTTATAACGATTTAATTTTTAGTTTACTGGCGGATAGGTTGGATTATTTGTTGACTCAGCATATCCAAATTATTCCTCATATTGTGGATTTGCTTCATTAATCGGACTGGCAGGGTGCGCTGGGCGCACCTTACCTGTAAACAAAAGGGCTTTGTAAAGAAATATAAATTGTTGAGCCAAGTGAACACAGGCTGGCAAGTTGTGATAGCTTTGACTAAGATAGCGATTTGTAGGTGTCCATTTTTCTGTCAGCATCAAAGTCACTCAATTTATATTAATTAGATAAAACAAATGCAAGCATTACTTTTATTTATAGGATTTGGAGGCGGGGCATTAGTCTGCTGGCTAATTTTGAATAAGCGAAATTCACGCAATTTGGTGCGGATGAAGGGTTCGCAGGAGGCTATATCGAATTTGGCGGCTCAGTTGGATGCCCGAAATTCGGAATTGCGGCAAAAGGTTCAGAATGAAAATAAGTTAAATTCTGAATTATCTCAGTTGCAAAGTCGGTTTGAGGCTGTGACTCGCGAGCAAGATATTTTAAAAAATCAAGTGTCGGAAATGGAAGAATTTTTGGCAGGAATTGCCCAAGATCGATCGCAAATTGATGCTCTGATTGCTGATTTGCAGTTTCAGCTAGAAAATGCTCAACAAGCTGAGTCCCAGTTAGCAGAAGTGGCAGAACTGAAAGAGCAGTTAGAAGTTGCGGAGCAGGAGCGATCGCAACTTAACGCTCAATTGCTGGAAATGCAAGCAGAGTTAGAGACGGTGGATGCAGAACGTTCTCAATTTCACGCTCTGCTGTCTGAATTTGAGAGTCAGTTGGAAACGGCTAGCCAAAGCAGATTGCAGGTACAGTACCAATTGTCGGAAATTCAAATTAAGTTCGATCGCTCCATTGAAGAGCGGCAGCATCTTCAGTCTCAACTTTCGGGTTTGCAAACTCAACTGCAATTAGTCGAAGAAGAGCGATCGCAATTTACTTCGGAATTGTCAGATATCCAAGCTCAATTGGATAGTGCAGAGCAAGAACGCGAAATACTCAACTCTCAATTGCAAACCGCTCGCCAACAAGCAAAGCAACCTCCATTTGAATTATTAGAACTGCAAAGACAGTTAGAAGCAGCTAATCTGGAGAATATGCAGTTAAACTCTCAAGTTCATGAAGTACAACTTCAATCGGAAATGGTTGTTGTAGAGCGAGAAAGACTGCTGTCTGAGTTGTCAGAATTGGAGTCTCAGATACATGGCAAGGAGGGAGATAGCTCGCAACTCCAGTCTCAGTTATCAGAACTGCAAGCTCAATTAGAAACTGCTCACACAGAACGATCGCACCTTTATTCTCAACTGTCGGAATTGCAACGTCAAATCGAGACAACCAACCAGAGTGAAACTCAACTTCAATCTCAAGTATCCGACTTAGAATCTCAGCTAGATAGTGTGCGTCAAACTCGCTCTGAATTAGAATCTCAGCTAGAAACAGCTAACACAGAACGCTCGCAACTTTATGCTCAACTCTCGGAAATTCAAAGTCAAGCCGAGACAGCCCACCAGAATCAAAATCAACTTCAATCTCAAATTTTGGAGTTAGAACACCAGTTAGAAAGTGTGCGTCAGAATCGCTCTGAATTGGAATCTCAGCTCACTGCTCAAATCTCGCAATTCCAAAGTCAAATCGAGACGGCTAATCAGAACCAAACTCAACTTCAATCTCAAGTATCGGACTTAGAAAATCAGCTAAATAGCCTGCGTCAAACTCGCTCTGAATTAGAAGTTCAGTTAGAAACAGCTAACACGGAACGCTCCCAACTTTATTCTCAACTCTCGGAAATTCAAAATCAAGCCGAGACAGCCAATCAGAATCAAACTCAACTTCAATCTCAAGTATCGGACTTAGAACATCAGTTAGAGAGTGTGCGTCAAACTCGCTCTGAATTGGAATCTCAGCACACTTCTCAAATCTCGGAATTCCAAAGTCAAATCGACACAGCCAATCAGAATCAAGCTCAACTTCAATCTCAAGTATCCGATTTAGAAGCTCAGCTAGAGAGTGTGCGTGAAACTCGCTCTGAATTGGCATCTCAGCTCACTTCTCAACTCTCGGAATTCCAAAGTCAAATCGAAACAGCTAATCAAAATCAAACTCAACTTCAATCTCAAGTATCCGACTTAGAAAGTCAGTTAGAAAGTGTGCGTCAAACTCGCTCTGAATTGGCATCTCAGCTAGAAACTGCTAACAGAGAACGATCGCACCTTTATTCTCAACTCTCGGAAACTCAAAGTCAAATCGAGATAGCCAACCAGAATCAAGCTCAACTTCAATCTCAAGTATCCGAGTTAGAACACCAACTAGAGACAGTTTATGAAGAACGCTTGCAGCTAACACCGCAACTT
The DNA here is from genome assembly GCF_036701505.1 of Microcoleus sp. Pol11C2. NCBI lineage: Bacteria > Bacillati > Cyanobacteriota > Cyanophyceae > Oscillatoriales > Microcoleaceae > Microcoleus > Microcoleus sp. Pol11C2. The sequence continues at coordinate 74,419 of NZ_JAUBQX010000003.1, read as the reverse complement.
TCCGAAGCGGGCGATCGACAATCTGAGCATTTTGACTCGAAGTCAGGGCAAATTGAAGCATCTACTTCTGAACCGAAAGTTTTGAAGAGTCAAAAATTTGTTGTTTCTCAGCAGGGTCAAGGCGATTATACTACTATTAGCGAAGCGCTGAAAAATGCAGCACCGGGCACGCGCATTGACGTGCATCCAGGCGTTTACCGCGAAAGTCTAATTCTCGACAAAGCGGTTGAAATTATCGGCAGCGGAGAAGTCGATCGCATTGTGGTTGAAAGTATCAACTCAAACTGCATTAAAATGGCAACTGATACTGCTTTAGTGCGGGGTTTAACGCTGAGCGCGACGGGGCAATATTACGCTGTAGATATTCGCAAAGGCGAGTTAATCGTAGAAGACAGCGATATCACTTCTGCGGACTATTCTGTGGTGGGAATTTGCGGCCCTGATGCAAATTCTATCCTCCGCCGCAGTCAAATTCATGATGGGGTATGGAACGGAATTTTTATATCGGATAATGGGAAAGCAACGGTTGAAGATTGCAGTATTTTTGACAACGGCAGTTTGGGAATAGGTGTCGGATTGGGAGGAAAATTGATCGTGCGCCGGTGTCGGATTAATGGTAATGAAGGTGAGGCGATCGCCGTTTACAGAGATGGCATTGCTACCGTGGAAGATTGCGATTTAACGGGCAATGCTGGGGGTGCTTGGCGCATTGCAGATAACGGATACTTGAAGGGTAAAGGCAATCAAGAATAGAAGAAGGAAGAGGGAAGAGGGAAGAAGGAAGAAGGAAGAGAAAAGAGCGAAGAGAATTCCCAATTAGCGATTCCCAATCCCCGATTGCCAATACCCAATTACCAATTCTAAATGCCTAACAATCGAGCTGGATTGTGTTTCGTCATTAAATTAATTTCGTGCGGAGAAATGCCTTCATTTATCAATTTTTCCACAAATAATTTGTAACCTTCCGCCGGCAAAGGATCGGGTTTTCTTCCCAAATCTGTACTCATAACAAAATGCTCGGCTCCGATTAGTTTAATGGCTGCTGCCATCTTAGTAATAGAAACTTGATGCCAGTTTTTGTGTGCCTCATCAGCGGCATTTTCTCCCATCAAATCGTTCACAAATGCGAGTTCTAAGAAAGCTCCGGCTGCGGCGGCTATTTGCATATTTTCTAGGGACAAACCGGGTACATCCGCCATTGCATGGGTAATCAGGATGTTTTTAATATTGAGCAGGTTGGCTTCACCCACAACTGCCATCACTTCTTCTGAGGAAATATGACCGGTTTCCAATATCAAATTCTCTTTGGCTACCATCTTCAACACCGCTGCTGTTTCCGGTAAAACCCTGCCATTTTCCGCAGCTTTAATCCCAATTCCCGACTTGTTAAAAACCTGCAAGTGATGCTCAGCATCAACCGTTGGCAGCCACACTACTTTACCGTATTTGCCACCGATGCGGTGCATTGCATCTACAGCGTCGGGATTAATGCCACCTACGGAATGATTGAGAACAACTCCCCCAAAAACTTCGATTTCTGGTACTATTTTATTCACCAAAACTGCCCGCGCTGCGGTGCTGGCATAATGATTTTTCAATACAACAGCTTTCATCTTCGCACTAGCAGCTAATTTCGCTACTTCAAAATCATCCAACCTGCGAGGAATCACATCAGGAGAAGAATGAATGTGAAAGTCGATCGCACCTTCGATCGTACTCTTTGGCAAATTGACCATCGGCGAATCTCCGACAGCATAAACTGGCAGACAAAACCAATAGCAAACCATCCAAACTAACGTAAAAAAAACAGCTTGCATTCCTCCCCTCTTCCCTTCTCCCCTCTGCGTTCTCTGCGCCCTCTGCGGTTCATTCCCTCTTAATTCTCTCAAATAAAAGATTGAATCGCATTTGCCAAAGCTTCTGCATTCTCTTCGTGCATACCCAAAGAACCGGGAATAACTCGCGATTCAACACTCGGTAATTCCGTTAATGCTTCCATTTCAGCCTTTGATTTGGGCGGCGCATTTTCAGCAATTACAACCATCACCGGCACGGCTAATTGTTGAAATTTATCTGTAAATTCCGATCGCACTTTTGCCGTATCTAAACCACCAGTCACAAAGGCAGCGGAACCGTATCGAGCACCGGGTTTTTGCGTCACTTGCCATTTGCTTTGGATGAAATCGGGCGTGACTTTAGCTGCATCAACATAGACGTGGCGGCGGTACATCAAACTGAGGAATGACGGTGCAGTGTTGAGTTTGTATAGGAATTGTCCCAGTAAGGGCGATCGTACTAATTCTCTCACGATTCCATGCCACCCGCTTTGCTGTTTGCTCATCGTCGGCAAAGGCCCGCGCCAAGTCGGCGCAGCTAAGACAATCTTTGACCAAACATTCGGCTGTGATTGCGCTAATTGCATCACATAACCCGCAGCGTGACCAGCAGCAACTACAGCAACCGGACTATTAACAATTGCCTCCACAAAATCCTTGAGAAATTGATGGTATAATTGCGGTTGATAGTCGGTTCGCGGCCGATCCGAGTCGCCAAAACCCGGCCAATCTAAGCTCACCACTTGAAATTTAGGAGCTAACAATTCTGCTAAAGGACGCATTTCTTCTCGCGTCGAAACCGTACTGAAAGCCGGCAGCAGCAATACAGGATTTCCGTCTCCTCTGGTTTCGTAAATAACTTTGATTTGCGTTTTTTCCCAATTCCAGATATATTCTTGAACTGCGGCGGGATAGTTGCCAGAACCTGATTTTGTTAAATTTGTAGTTTGAGTCATGGCTGTTTATTCTTTTAATTGGCTTCGGCTTGCTTGCTCAATTCACAAGCAAGTGCCTTATTTTTCATCATTTGAAAGATGTTGTAAAATCCGTTAGCGCGGGAAGGTGTCAGACTCACATTCAACCCCGTGTCTTGAATAAAATCTGGGGTAATTGTGACAATTTCAGCAGGCGTTAATCCGCTCAAACCTTCCACCAGCAAGCCAACTAATCCTTTAACTAACTGAGCGTCTGAATCGCCTTGATACAAAACTTTTCCGTCTGCCAAATTTGCAGTAACATAAACTTGCGACGCGCAGCCAGAAACTTTGTTTTCCGGCAGTTTGTCGCTTTCGGGAAATGCTGGGAGTCTTTTGGCATACCACAGCAGTTGTTCGTAGCGCTGTTTGGGATCGGAATGTCGCTGAAAGCGCTGGACGATTTTAGCTAGGGCTGGGGGTAGCGCGGTGTTTGCGGACATGATTCACTGGTAGCGGTTTACTTCGTTAATATTATACATTTAATTTTGGTGGCGGGTGCGATCGCCTGCTCCTGTGCTCCCACTGAAGCCGTCTTCAGGTGAATCGGTTATTGTTATTGTAGTTAACGAGTTCGAGCATTCAAAACAGAGGAAATATGGGATTTAGTGCTGTTAATCAAGATTGTGGTGTAATGTAGTGAATCTGCAAAAAATCTGGCTAGAATATCGAGTTTTTCAGGCCGTTGTGTTCTTAGGATTGGGTTTGCTATTAACCATCGCCCTTTCGCTTTCTTTTGGTGCGGTATCCATGAGTGCCGCTCAATTGTGGCAAGCATTTCTGCACCAAGGTGATGCTGTCAATCAGACTATTTTCTGGGAATTGCGTTTGCCCAGAGTGGCGGCAGCACTGACGGTTGGTGCGGCTTTAGGAATGTCGGGGGCTTTGCTGCAAGGTTTGCTCCGCAACGGTTTAGCCGATCCTTTTGTATTAGGAATTTCGGCTGGTGCGGGGTTGGTTGCGATTACCATGCTGACTTTGGGAATCTTTCAAACTTGGGTGCCTTTGGCGGCTTGGATAGGTGCTATTTTAACTTCAATGCTGGTCTACTTTTTAGGAAAAACTAAAACCGGGATTTCTGTGGAACGTTTGGTTTTAGCTGGTGTGGCTGTGAGTTCTCTGTTTGGGGCAATACAAACTACACTGCTGCTGTTAGCTGAAGACAGCCGCTTGCAAGCTGCTTTGAATTGGTTGATCGGTAGTTTGAACGGTCGCGGTTGGTCGGATTTGCAGGTGGCTGCACCTTATATTTTGACTGCTTTGCTGCTAGGATGTTTCTTAGGGCGAGCGATAAATTTGCTGGCTTTGGGCGACGATTTAGCTGTTGGTTTGGGGGTTTCGCTGGTACGATCGCGCTTATTGATTGGGGGTGTTGCTACTTTGCTAGCTGCGAGTGCTGTCAGCATCGGCGGATTGATTGGTTTTGTGGGATTGGTTGTGCCTCACGGTGTGCGTTTGTTGGTTGGTAATGATTATCGGTTTGTGTTGCCGCTGAGTGCGATCGGCGGTGCTTGGGTGTTGACTTTTGCTGATTTTTTGGCTCGTTTGGGTGCCGTAGAATTGCCTGTGGGTACGGTTACGGCTTTGTTGGGTTCTCCGCTGTTTGTCTGGCTGCTTTATCGGCGTTCTAGTTCTTAAAAAGAAGGAAGAAGGAAGAAGGAAGAAGGAAGAAGGAAGAAGTCCGAGGGAAGAAGGAAGAAGTCCGAGGGAAGAAGGAAGAAGTCCGAGGGAAGAAGTCCGAGGGAAGAAGTCCGAGGGAAGAAGTCCGAGGGAAGAAGTCCGAGGGAAGAAGGAAGACGCAAAATTAATTACCGATTACCGATTACCAATAACCAATAACAAAATATCATGTCTTTAGAAATTCAAAATTTAACTGGTGGTTACGGCGAAGTTGCGATCGCCCACAACATCACTTTATCTTTACAACCTGGTGAGTGGTTGAGTCTCATCGGTGCCAACGGTTCTGGTAAGTCTACTTTCTTGAAGTTAGTTAGCCGCATCCTAACTCCGCAGCAAGGAAGCGTGTTGCTTGATGGCAAAGCAATTCATACTCAACCTGCGGCTGTTGTCGCTCAAAAATTAGCGATTTTGCCACAGCAGCAAACAGTACCGGAAGGTTTGACGGTAAGGCAATTAGTTAGTTTGGGGCGTTCTCCTCATCAGGGTTGGTGGCAGTGGGAATTGAGCAAGGAAGATGCGGAAAAGGTTGAGGTTGCTATCAGTCAAACTGGGATTGAGGAATTTCGCGATCGCCCTGTTGAACAACTCTCAGGAGGCGAACGGCAGCGCGCTTTCCTCGCCTTAGCTTTGGCTCAAAACCCGCAAGTTTTGCTATTAGATGAACCTACTACTTATTTAGACATTTGCTATCAGTTGCAATTGTTAGATTTGCTTAATAAACTAAATATAGAACACAAATTGACGATTATTACGGTGCTGCATGAAATTAATTTAGCTGCTAGGTACAGTTCGCGAATTGCTATGTTAAACAAAGGGGAACTGTTTTGTGTAGGAACTCCCGCACAAGTTTTAACTCCTGATAATTTAGCTAAGACTTTTGGCGTAAAAGCTATCATTTTAGAAACTTCCGTAGGCTTGCAGATTTGTGCGATCGCTCCTACTCTCCAGACTTAATATATTTATACTAAGTATAAGTCTGGCGCTCGCACTAAGTTCTCAATTTCTTTATAATTATTTCAATTAACTTATTGCCACCATCCGCTGTTCTATCTGAGTGGCAAAGGCTTTAAGCTATTGCCTAATCTTGATTCCAAAGGGTCGAATAAAACTTAAGAGATACTTAAAAAATCCGCATTCAGGCAATAAAAGCGGATTTTTATACAAAATCTACCGTAAACTATTGATATTTAAATCATTAAGCGCTAAAGTGCGATCGAACTTCCCGTCTAAGCGTTTCCGGTTGCAGCGGTATTGTTCAAATGTCCAAACAGTCAACAGTCAACAATCATTTCTGAGTGCGATCGAACTTCCCGTCAATTCTGTCTCAACCTGGTCTAAACTCGCTGTAACTCCAGCCAAAACTATGTACAAAACTTTTTTTTATCGTACCGCTATCCTGTTGCTTAGTTTAGCATTTACCGCTTGCTCCGCCGCCACTTCACCCCAAATTCAGCAATCAACTACTGCTGGTTCGCCAGCAAATCAACCACAAACAACTAACAGCGAATCAGCACAAAAAGTTGTAGCTTTAACACCTTTAACCGCCGATATTATCCATCAACTGGACAAAACCAAACTTGTAGGAATTCCCGGCAGCGCATTAGTCAGCAGCAACCCCAAATTTACAGGGATTACCGCAGTCACTGCCGAACGCACCCCTCCTAATTTGGAAAAAATCATTGCATTGAAACCGGATTTGGTGGTAGGTGCGTCGGGATTTCACGACCAAACAATGCAAAAATTGCAGCAGCTTGGAATTAAAACTTTACTAACTCAAGTTGATAGCTGGAAATCGCTAGAAGAGTTAACAACCACTTTAGCTAAGTCCCTCAATACGAATCCTGAACCTCTTTTAAAACGCTACCAAACATTTTTAGCAGACATCCCGAATCAAAGCCCCGCCACTTTAGTTTTGGTAAGCAGACAACCGATTTTATCGCCGAATCAAAGCAGTTGGGCTGGAGATTTGCTGGGTAAGTTTAACGTGAAAAATGTCGCAGCCCAATTGCAAGGAGATAGCCCTATGCAAGGCTACGTCACGCTTTCAGCGGAAAAGGTTTTAGAGGCTAATCCTGAAGTTATCATTGTAGTCGATCGGGGAGAAGGAATTTTAGACCAATTTAAATCTGATTCATTTTGGAATCAACTAACAGCCACAAAAAATAATCGAGTTTACGTTTTTGACTACTACGGATTGGTCAACCCAGGTAGTATCGAAAAAATTGAGCAAGCAACTTCTCAACTTAAACAAGTTCTAGCTAAAAAGTAGAGCCCCGATTTTGAGAGATAAAAAAACTCTAGAAATCCTGCAACAAATTGACTACAATTTCTCTAAATGTGAGAAAGCTAAAAGCACTCAAAAGCGCGCAGCGATCGGAAACCTGGTTTTTAACCCTGACTTCCTATGCTGTCGGATAGCCCTCAAGAAGCTAGATCCAGAGGTGGCAAACCGCGCAACTGCCGCAGCGAGTTAATACACGCCTGGCAGTCGCAGCCAAACAGCGCCGCCGCCGCATCACTTTCTTCTTCCGTAAAATCCAGCATTGCTACCTGTTCGTCACCCGGCCGCTGCCAACTGATTCTTACTTTAGAATTAGCAGCAGTAGCTTTGGCTGGGAGGCGCACGCAAGTCATGCGCTGAGTGTGGGGCGATCGCACGCATTGAGGCGAATCAGCCGATTGGCTTGGTGTTTCGCCAATTTGAGCGGGATTTGCGATCGCGCTTAAAGACATCACAGATCCAAACAGCGTTGGACTTACCAATAAAGTGAGGAGCAATCTATTCATTTGTCGTCCTTAAGAACTTTAACGTATACAGTAGCCGATTATCTGTGGCAATTCAACAAGGTTTTCGTCCGATATCAGTACGATTTGCCGTTATTAAGGCTTAAAAGCCGAATATTTGCCTCCCAAATATCGAATAATTTTCCGCGTATTAGCAACCAGCATTTTCTGATAAGTATCACCTTGGCTCCCCATTTTAAGATTTGTTGCAATTTGAGTAAGTTTAGCTTGCCAGTGATAACAAATTCATCCAATCCGGGTAAACTGATTTCAGCAAGGGTTACTCGAAGCAGCGAACAAGTTTACCTCAGAAACCAGGTGGGGCGTGATGAGTACAGTTTTAGTGGTGGAAGATTCCCGCAGCCAGCGGGAGTGCATTTCACATCAGTTGAGATGCAGCGGATTGAATGTAATTCAGGCATCTGACGGTGTGGAAGCGCTGGATAAAATTGAGAAAAATTGCCCTGATTTAGTATTATTAGATGTTATAATGCCCCGTCTAGACGGCTACGGGGTTTGTCGTTTAATTAAAGCTAATCCCGAAACTCGGAACATACCGGTGGTATTTTTAACAGGCAAGGGACAGCAGTTAGCTTTATTTGCGAGGTTCCAGGGCGATCGCGCCGAGGCTTATGTTAGCAAACCTTGGCAGCCGAGGGAACTTTTGGCAACCATCAAAAAAGTTTTGCTTAATGCCAATATTAAGTTCGATCGAGCTTCAGCCGACGCTTGGACAGAATACGGAATTTTAAACTTAAGTACAGTCGAACTGTATCAAAGCCATGCCGATGCTTGGACAAAATACAGCGCCCAAATTATTAAATTGTACGATTCCAGCTTAGCCGCTTTCGAGCAAGCTTTGGCCATTGAACCGAGTCACTCGAATGCAAACAAGTATCGCAACCGAGTCCAGACCATCCGGGCAATTTTGATGCAAAAATTAGAGCAAACTAAACCTTGCAAAGTCTGCGATTATTATTACGGTAAGGATGGCATCAATTGTGCTGTGCATCCTGCTGGCCGCCCTCAAGAACTGTGTCGAGATTGGGAATTTAATTAAAAAAAAATGAAAACAAATAACCGCGCTAACTTAGAAAAGCTGCTGCAAGAAAGAAACGAATATCCCGAAAGAATGGCTGAAATTGATGAGAAAATCAATGCCACTTTTCGCAAAAATTACGCAATTTTAGTAATGGATATGTCGGGATTTTCGCGCACGACAGTCCGCCACGGAATTATTCATTTTTTGGCAATGATTCACCGGATGCACGGAATTGTCAAACCGATAATTTCCGAATACGGCGGCACTGTAGTTAAGGAGGAAGCAGACAATATTTTTGCAGTTTTTCCCGATGTAAAATCGGCGGTGGAAGCTGCGATGGAGTCTTTGAAACACACAGCGGCTGTCAACACGACACTGCCGCCGGAGATGGATATTTACCTCTGTATTGGTATTGGCTGTGGCGATGTTTTGATGCTGGAAGGAGAGGATATGTACGGATCGGAATTTAATCTCGCATCCAAGCTGGGAGAGGATTTGGCGGAACGGGGAGAGATTTTGCTAACCTCAGCAGCCTTTGAAAAGTTGGAAGGTGACAAGCAAGATTGGCAAAAAGTGGAGCTTTCGGTTTCAGGTTTGGAATTGGTAGCCTACAAGCGGCTGTAATCGGCTTAATTTCTCTGGTATTCTCGTTCCCCTGGCCTGCTGGAAAATGAGAACATGACTTGCGCCAGCCTTGACTAGAAACCCGGCTTCTTCGCAGATATCGGGCGACTCAGCCATTTTGGTATAAACCGGGTTGATGAGGCTAGATTCTTAGAGAATATCGAATTTAAATAAAATTTAAAATCAGATGATTGAGGAACACAAAACTTGGCAATCTATGAACTTATCCGCTATTGAACAGCGGCTGGCTTGGCTGCAGCAACAGCCAGACAAAGTTATTTTTTGCAAAGAGTCTGGTGTTCACTATGTTGCAGTCACAAAAGAGCGATCGCACATTAAGCTATCTTTAGTAGAAAAAGTAAATCGGCAAACAGATTTACTGCAATCTATTTTCGATCTCAACAATCCTTTACATCTAGTGTCTGAATATACTCAGGCGATGATGTTGGGTTTAGTGTGGCAAAGCCAACCTCAAAGAATCTACATAGCTGGATTTGGCGGCGGCAGAGTTCCTTTAGTTTTGCACCACTATTTGCCGGACACTATTATAGAATGCGCGGACATCGATCCGATCGCGATCGAAGCAGCTAAAAAGTGTTTTGGAGTGCAATTTGACGATCGGCTAACTGTAAAAATGCACGACGGCAGAGAGTATTTAGAGCAGCAAAAATCAGATACTCAGTACGATATCATCATGATCGACGTAGCTTTTGGCAACGGCTACTTTCCGCACCGCCTATCCACCAAAGAATTTTATAAAATCTGCGAAAAACACTTGTCAAGCGAGGGAGTTGTACTAGCAAATCTGCTGCACAGAGATGAGTTTTATGCCGAAAAAATCACAACTTTTCAAAGTGTGTTTTCTCAGGTGTGCGTGTGTGTTTGCCAGGAAAGTAATAGCATTTTGATTGGTAGCAACAGCAAGATTTTGGAGAAAGATGAGATTGTTGCCAAGGCAAAATATTTGCAAGATAGCCATCAATTTTCCTTTCCATTAACAGACAGGGCGCTTGAGATAAAAGTAGGTAGAGAATTGGCAGAGGCCGTACCTACTTTAGACAAAGCTCAAATTTTTCATGACGATTCGCCGCCCGCTGGTTATTTTGATTGCTGGTTATTTTGATATCTATAATAAGTCCCGGTTTACTCTTTGTGGAACAGGCATCTTGCCTGTTGCTGATACGCAGTTGATCTCACCAAGGGATTGAAAGAGACTGTGGGATGAAATTGCGCTCAGAGTGCGATCGGATATAACCATCGACAATAGGGAAACTGAGGACACGGCATTGCCCTTTCCCTACCCCAACATAATCAATCTTCCTCGATAATAGATATAACCATTGCCCGATTTATTTTCGCAAAACGGCACCGCATCGTCTCCTGACTGTAAGGAGTATCAATTCCGATGCCACCGGATTTGATATAACTCCTATTTCATATATTCAACCATCTGCTGTTCCAGCTTAGCCAACAATGTATCAACATCTGTTCCGGCTTCCTCAAAACAAACAGGAGGTTCAGGCTTAGGTTCAAAAAAAATTAACTTGATTTGACCTTCGCCGATCGCCAAAATCGCCACTTCTGTCTCAGGCTTGTGAGCATTCAACACACCTACAACTTCCTGAATATGACTTCTCACTTGACGGTTCAACTCCTCAACCGCTTCTTTCTTACAATACACAAAACGCGCAGTTTCTGCAACATCAATTGCCAAAATCTCCTCGCTTTCTTCTCCCCTTTCCAGAAATAGCCCCCAAGCCAAAGCAGCCAATTCATTTTGATTAGCTTTCACGAATTTATCTAATTTGCGGCTCCAGCTATTTTCGTTGGGTTTGGACTCAGGGCTATCAAATAGAAACATTTTCTCTTCTTGTTTGTATAAACTAATATTTGGCAGTCAGTTGTCAGTTAGCAGTTGGCTGTTGGCTGTTGGTTGTTGGGTGTTGACTGTTGTCATTAGTTACCCATGCCCAATGGCCCCTCCCCAATTACAAATTAGCAATTCCCAATTACCCAAAACCGCTGCGTTTCTATCTTATACCAGATTGCACGCGCCAGAGCGCCGCATAAATTCCGTCCTGTTCGATCAGTTGTTCGTGCTGCCCCGATTCTACCACCAGCCCCTCTTCCATGACACAAATGCAATCGGCATTGCGGACAGTAGAAAGACGGTGGGCGATCGCAATTGTAGTGCGATTTTTGGTAATTCGTTCGAGCGATCGCTGAATTGCCGCCTCAGTCTCGTTATCCACCGCTGAAGTAGCTTCGTCAAGAATCAAAATCGGCGGATTCTTCAAAACAGCCCGCGCAATTGCAATTCGCTGCCGCTGCCCCCCCGACAATTTTTGACCGCGTTCCCCTACAATAGTGTTGTAACCGTCCGGCAATTGGGCGATAAACTCGTGCGCTTCTGCAATTTTAGCAGCATTTACTATCTCTAGATTAGTTGCCTCAAAACTGCCGTAAGCAATATTTTCTGCCACCGTACCGTGAAACAAAAACACATCTTGACTAACCAATCCGATCGCTCTCCGCAAATCTTTTAAATTCAGGTTATTCAATTCTATACCGTCGAGATAAATATTGCCGTACTGTACCTCGTACAGCCTCAAAATTAGTTTCACCAGCGTACTTTTTCCCGAACCAGTCGCGCCAACAATCGCAGTAGTTTTCCCCGCCGGCAGAGTCAGGGAAAAATACTGCAAAATCGGCTTTCTTTGATTGTAAGAAAAGGTAACATTTTTAAATTCCAACTCACCCTTAATCGAACTAACCGGCCGCCGAATATCACCGGTGCGAATTGCGATCGGAGTATCCAACAAATTCATCACCCGATTAGTAGAAGCCATTGCCCGCTGGTATTGATCCAGAGTATCTCCCAGGCGAGTCAGCGGCCACAGCAACCGCTGGGTCAAAAACACCAAAACGCTGTAAGTTCCCACAGACAACCTGCCCGCCACCACCTCCAAACCGCCCAGAAATAGCGTTGCAATAAACCCCAAGAAAATCACAACCCGAATCAGCGGAATAAAAGCTGCCGAAAGTACGATCGCCCGTCGGTTGCTTTCGCGGTAAGCTTGGCTTTGTGTTTCGATGCGCTGAATTTCATAATCTTCGGAAGTAAAACTTTTAATAGTAGTAATTCCCATCAAATTATTCGACAGTTGCCCGTTCAGAAAACTCACCTTTTCCCGCACATCAGCATACAGAGGAGCGAGGCGATTTTGAAAGGCGATCGAACCCCAAATAATAAAAGGTATCGGCAGCATTGACAGCCCAGCAACACCAGGAGAGGCAGCAAAAAAAGCCGCCCCAATCACAACAACCGTTGTCATTACCTGAATCACCTCATTAGCACCGTCGTCCAAAAAACGTTCTAGCTGATTGATATCATCATTGAGAATAGAAATCAAACCGCCCGTGCTGCGCTCTTCAAAATAAGCTAATTCTAATTCCTGCAAATGGCTGTAAGCTTCCAAACGCAAATCGTGTTCTATATCCTGAGCCAAATTGCGCCACAAATAATCATAGGCATATTCAAAAAGAGATTCCAGCGTCCAAACAACCCCGCTCAAAAGAGTGATAATTGCCAGTTGCCAAAAGACATCTTTTATGCCCCACTGAGCAAGGATAGAATCTTGCTGTTTCACCACCACATCAACGGCAATACCGATTAATGCTGGCGGCGCTAAATCGAAGAATTTATTCAGCAGCGAACAGATACTTGCCAGCCAAGCTTTCAGGCGGTAGCGACGCCCGTACTTCAGCAGCCGCTTTAGAGGATGGACAGGTTTTGATGGATTTGGTGATGCTTGAAAATCATTCATAGGGCATGGGGCATCGGAAATAGGGCAGAGAATTAAAAATTAGTAGGGCGATCCGCGCGCACCTTACCCTTGTTTAATTTTTAATTCTCAAATGCCCCGTTCCTAAGCTTTAAACGTTAACACTGGCTTCATTTTAGCGACTGCACCAACTATTTGCGCCTCAACCTGAACGTCAATTACTGGTTGAATTGGCTTGTAAGCTGCCGGTGCTTCTTCGATTCTGCGTTCTTCGCGCCAGGTAATGCAATCTACGCCTTTTAATCCCAAAGCGGAGTCAGTTTTGTCAGCACCTGCGCGACTCATATCGAAACGCGATCGCGCCCTTCCTGCCCCATGAGAAGCCGATCGCAAAAATCGATCGTTCCCCTTCCCAACCAGCAAATAAGACGGCGCGCCCATCGAACCCGGTACAATTACAGGCTGGCCGGAATGTGCGGGACAAGCGCCTTTGCGCGTTACCCAGCCACCACCTTCAGCTAAAGTGATATTGTGAGGCACATCGTATACTAAAGGAGCTTCCACATCGCCGAAAACTTGCCGCAAACGCCAGCGCAGAAGTTCTGCTAGCAGCAAACGGTTGATAAAACCGTAGTTAGCGGCTGTTGCTTCCGCTTGCAGGTAGCTGTTCACAAGTTCGGGATTTGCTGCCACAGACAGCGGGAAAAGCCGGGAATCAGGATGTTTCAGAGTTTTCGGCCAGGCGTCGCAAGCTCGATCGCGCCACATTCCGCCGATATATTTGCCGACATTCCGCGAACCCGAATGAATCATGAAAGCGATTTGTCCCGATCAAACTCCCCAAGTATAAGCCGTAGCTCGATCGATAACTTCCTCAACCACTTGAATTTCGACAAAGTGATTGCCGCCGCCGATGGTAGCTAACCCGCCATCCCTGACTAAGCCGTCATTTGGGACTAATTCTTCGGGAGCCCATTTGACATCGCCATTCATGGAACCGCCGAGGAAAGTGCGATCGCACTCTGCGGCCAACTGCTGGAAATCCGAATTAGCCGCGCTGCCGGTGGGCTCGTCGGGCATAGCATCCAGCCATCCGGGAATCCCGTGTTGGAACATCGCGCGAGCAGTTTTTGCAGTCATGCTGACATCGCGAGTACCGAAGAAATAATCGCCTTTGAGCAATTCTACAAATCGATCGCGCTGACTGAGGAATTGTTCGATCGACAAATCCGCAACGTGTAACCGCATCCCGCAGTTAATATCGGAACCGGTAGCCGCTGGAATCACCATTCCTGCTGTTTGGACGATCGAGCCGATCGCCACCCCCGCATCCCCCGGATGGAAGTCAGGAGTAGCGCAGGCGCGGCAAACGCAGCCGCCTTGAGGGTGTCGAACCTTCGCCAAATTTGCTAACTGTTTGAGCGCCTTTGCTTCCACAGGAAAATCCTCTGGGAGCAAAACTTCTGCTGTTGTGGCACTGGCATCTTGCCAGTGTTCTTTCAGATAACTATTGAGACAAATCGAGTAGACTTTATTGTCGTAACTAACATCAAGACCTTGCCGAGACAAAGCTCGCAAAAGCCTGTTCAAGTTTTTTGGCTGCTGCATAAATAGTCTGTTGCGGGTTGCATAGCAACCCCCAAGAGTTGAAGAGATTTTTTAGGGAACAAAAGACTTGGGTTCAGCAGCCACAATCTTTTTTAAGATAAGTTGAAAGGCAACTTTTCTAATTACTCAACATATAACCTATCATTTTTGATATGTCAACCCTTTCATTGAATTTTTAATAAATATATATGATTTACCCAGCGGTGTCAGAAACCCGGTTTCTCCCTAAAAAAATGGCATCCAAACCAAAGATTTTGCGAAGAAACCGGGTTTCTTGGGCCAGCGCGTCCGACCGCATTCCAGTCTTCATTGCCAGGCAGTAGGGGCAATCCCCCGCGGTTGCCCCTCCCCACTTAAAGATAATATCTAACCGTTGTTACAACCCGACTTTTTTTAGCCCGCAAAGCCGCTTTCAAAAAGAAAGCAGTTTGATTGTGCAGCAGTCCCTCCCACCAATTTCGCGTCACAAAAGCCGGAATTATCAGCGTTAAATAAACTCCCGGTCGCTGCTCTTCAAACAAAGTCAAAAAGTGCGTCAAAGCCTCACTGACAGAACGGTAAGGCGACTCCAGAATTTCCAAAGGAATGTCTGACTGCAAATCTTTCCAAGCTAATTGTAATTTTTCTCGATCGGTCAAACCAATATCAACGTGAACTGCCACAACTTCATCAGCAATTAAACGAGCGTAATCGAGCGCCTCGAAAGTTCCCTTGTGCAACTGCCCGACTAACACCACTGCCGGATGTGTCACCGTCTTAACTTTAGGTCTGCGAAGATAAGACCTCGGTTCTATTCCCTGAATGCTCAAGCGAGCAGCTACATACCGATAGTGCCGGTGAATAGCTAAAAATAGAGTGACTACGATCGGAATAGTTACTACGACAACCCAAGCTCCCAAAAAGAATTTTGTAGCGAGAATTACACCCAAAACTCCCGTTGTTGCCACTGCACCAATACCGTTCATCACAGCACTAACTTGCCAACCTTTACCTCGTTCCTTAAACCAGTGAATTACCATTCCCGATTGGGAGAGAGTAAAAGAAGTGAAAACTCCAACCGCATACAGGGGGAGCACCGCACTTGTATTGCCTCGAAAGATGATAATTAAAAGAGCAGCGCAGAAGCTTAGCAGATTAATGCCATTAGAATAAACCAGGCGATCGCCCAACAGCGACAATTGCCTCGGCAAGAACCCGTCCCGCGCCAAAAAATAACAAAGTCGCGGAAAATCCGCATAACTCGTATTCGCCGCCAATAGCAAAATTAACAGAGTTGCGGCCTGCAAATAATAGTAAAATATGCCGACTCCAAAAATATCTTTCCCTAAGATAGAAAGGAGCGTTTCATGTTCGCTAGGAATCACGTGATAAATATTACCCAAGTAACTAATTCCCACAAACATCACTCCCAGAATTACCCCCATATAGGTCAAAGTCAGGCTCGCATTTTTCCATTCAGGAGGCTTAAAAGCTAACACCCCGTCTGATATGGCTTCAACTCCTGTCAGGGCAGTACAGCCCGCTGCAAACGCGCGCGCCAGCAGGAATAATCCCAAAGGCTCCTTAGCCGGAATATTTTCTAATGTCTGGAAAACCTGACCTGTTGCCTGTTGATATAAACCCGTGCCAATCAAGATAAAAATTACCACGATAAAGGCATAGGTAGGAACCATAAATATATTGCCAGATTCTCGCACGCCCCTGAGATTGGCAAACATGACTAAGACAATAAAAAATAAACACAGTTCCACTCTATACGGTTCCAATCCGGGAAATGCTGAAGTTAAGGCCGCAACCCCAGCCGAAATACTGACTGTTACAGTTAAAATGTAGTCAATCATCAGTGAAGCTGCTGCGACCAAACCGGGATAAATACCTAAATTTTCTCGCGCCACAATGTAAGCACCGCCGCCGTTGGGGTACGCTTTAATTGTCTGTCGGTAAGACAGCGCCACGATCGCCAACAGTAAAATAATAATTCCAGAAATAGGCAGGGATAAACTCAAACTGCTACTCCCCGCTAGTAATAGCACCAGCAGAGTTTCTTGAGTAGCGTAGGCAACAGACGAAAGTGCATCTGAAGCCAGAACAGCTAGTCCTGCAGCGTTGCTTAGGCGTTCATGAACCGATGCGCTAGTCGGGAGAGATTCACCCAGTAAAAATCGCTTGAGTCGAGAATAAGTGTACATTAAAACTCAATATACAGGCATCCACAAATCATAATCGAGGCGGGGCCAGTTTGAAGTATTTTTTGGCTCACAAGTGGTAATTCTGTCTCGCTTGTTGAGTCAGCTTCAGCTTGTGTTCAAGAGCTTGCCAATTTTCGGCTGCGATATCGGTGATGAAGTCGTCGAGACTGTCGCGGTAAATAGAGAGCGATCGCAACAATTCCTCTCGATTGTACTTTGCCACCATCACTCCCAGCTCGGGATTGCCGCCGCCAACGCGGCTCGTATCCCGAAAACCCGAACTCGCCAAATGTTGGGCTAAATTAACAATATCCCGATCGCCCTCTCGATCGCAGGCAGCAACCAGCGTCGCGCTCGCCATGAGCGGCAAATGAGAAATCCAAGCCACAGCTCGATCGTGTTCTTCCGGCTCACATCGGTAAACTTTAGCACCCAGCAACCGCGCAATTTCCTCAACCTTATCCACCGCAAGCGCCGGCGTCTGGGGAGTCGGGGTCACCACGTAAGGCCGCCCGACAAACAAATCCGGCACCGCAGCCTCGATTCCGCTTTCAGCAGTCCCCGCCATTGGGTGTCCCCCGACAAAGTTCGGCCACAGAGAAGACACAGCCTGCACTATGGGTGTTTTTACGGAACCGACATCCGTTACAATAGTATCCCGGGAAAGATAGGGCACCAACTCTCGGACGATCGGCTCGATCGACCCCAGCGGCGTGCAAATAAAAACTACATCGGCTGCTGCCATTAGAGACAGGTGTATGCTGGCTTCATTGACAACACCGCGAGCTTGCGCCCGAGAGCAAGTCTGCTGCCGGCTCGAAACCCCAAAAACATCAAACCCGCGCGATCGCAAATCCAGCCCGATCGAGCCGCCAATTAAACCCAGTCCTACAATACCGATATTCATAGCAATAAAATGGGGATATTTGATACGGTGCCGCCCCCATGACAGTCGAGGAACTCCTGAAAAAATATGCCGCCGGAGAAAGAAACTTTGCCGGAATCAACCTGACTGAGGCCAACCTCAGCGGCGTCAACTTGAGCGGAGCCAACCTCAAGGGTGCGAATCTGAGTGTAGCAAACCTGAGCGGAGCCAACCTCAGCAAAACCAACCTCATCGGTGCCAAACTCAACATTGCCAGACTCAGTGGCGCCCATCTAGGCGGCGCCGACCTCACCGACGCCGACCTC
This sequence comes from Microcoleus sp. Pol11C2, assembly GCF_036701505.1. NCBI lineage: Bacteria > Bacillati > Cyanobacteriota > Cyanophyceae > Oscillatoriales > Microcoleaceae > Microcoleus > Microcoleus sp. Pol11C2. The sequence goes on along the minus strand of NZ_JAUBQX010000003.1, from coordinate 56,707 downwards.
AACGTCGCTTACCTAGTGCGAGTTGACCTCAAAAAAGCCATACTCATAGGAGCGAAACTGATCAGAGCCGAGCTGATTCGAGCCGAACTCAGCGGCGCAAACCTCAGCGGCGCAAACCTCAGCGGCGCCACCCTCACCGAAGCCACCCTTCGAGGAGCCAACCTCGCTCAAGCCAACCTTCGAGGCGCTCACCTCAGCGGCGCGTGCTTGACAGAAGCCAACCTCGAACAAGCCAACCTGCAAGGAGCCGACCTCAGCCGAGCCGACCTCAGCGGCGCCGACTTGCGAGGCACAGAACTAAGACAAGCCAACCTTACTCAAGCCGTACTCAGCGGCGCCGACCTCAGCGGCGTCAATTTGCGTTGGGCTATTCTCAGCGGCTGCAATCTCCGCTGGGCCGACCTGAGCGAAGCCAAATTGAGCGGTGCCGACCTCAGCCGAGCCGACCTCTGCCACGCCAACTTGCTGAATGCCAGCTTAGTTCACGCCGACCTGACAAATGCCTACCTGATCCGCGCCGACTGGATTGGAGCCGACTTAACCGGAGCCACCTTAACCGGAGCCAAACTTCACGCAGTTTCGCGACTCGGCATCAAAACCGAAGGCATGACCTGTAAGTGGGTTGATCTCAGCCCCAACGGCGACCACAGCCAAATTTACTGGTTGAACTCGGGAGGAACCCACGAATTTTTTCACGAAACCTTGCCCACAGTTCGGATCGTGATTGACTCGCCCTTAGACCAAGGCGCTCATTTTGCGCTAGCTGCAACTTATTACCAAATTGCCCAACAATACCCGAGTTTAAGTCAGCCTCCCACGATCGAAGTCAGCTCCAGGCGCACCGTACTCGCATTTAAAATGGACAGCGACGATAAATTATTTGCCACCGCTTACGTTGCCATCATTCCTTTTAACGACGCTGCCACAACTCAAAAAAACCTAATAGCTTTGATGAAAATGATTCAATCCCACGATGCAGGCAAACTAAACGTCAAAGAATCTAAACACGTCCAGTTATGCAGCAAAGCTCTCAACCAAGCTATCAGCAAAGTAGACCAAATCAAAATTTCCAGTTCTTTTCCCAAAATCGGCGAAAGCATCAATTTCTTTCAAATTCCCACACAGATGATTTTAATTAATTCCCGCGATCAAAGACTCAGCGTATATCACCACCCCGCCTTCGGCAAGCGTTTGATTAAAAAATACGAGCCAAGTAACTCAACATCGGGTAAGTTAGCCGAAAGCACAAAATTGGCTCAAGCTAATATCACTAGCATTTTGGATTTTATAAAAGGCTTCCACAATATAGATGTCTAAGCATATTGCATCAAGTTACAAAAAATGCTTATTCTAGTTTAAAGGTTGGCACAACAAAGCTTTGTTCTAGCTAACACATCAGGGAAATTGAAAAGCATGGATGCCGAAGAACTTATCACCAAATATGCAGCAGGAGAAAGAGACTTTACTGCCATCCTCCTTTGCGAGGCAAATCTCAGCAGGATCGATCTCAGTGGGGCTAATTTCAGTGAGGCAATATTGAGCCTCACCAACATGAGCGGCACCAATCTCTCAAACGCCAACATGAGAAAAGCCAAACTCAATGTTGCCAGACTCAGCGGTGCCAATCTCAACAAAGCCAACCTCAGCGGCGCTATCCTCAACGTGGCTAACTTGATTCGAGCCGACCTCCGCGAAGCCCAACTCGTCGAAGCTACAATGATCAGATCCGAACTGATCCGAGCCGACCTCAGCAATGCAAACTTGAGCGGTGCAAACCTCAGCGAAGCAGATTTGAGAGAAGCAACCCTCAGAGAAGCAAATCTAGAGCAAGCCGACCTCAGCGGGGCTCACCTGAGAGGCGCTTTTCTAACCGCGGCAAACTTGGAACGGGCTAACTTGCACAGAGCCGACCTCAGCAGGGCAGACTTGCGAGGAGTCAACCTCTGCAATGCCGAACTCAGACAAGCTAATCTATCTCAGGCAAACCTCAGTGGCGCTGACTTGCGAGGCGCTAATCTGCGGTGGGCTGACCTCAGCGGGGCGAACCTGACGGGCGCTGACCTTGATGAAGCGAGATTGAGCGGGGCCAACTTGTACGGGGCAAATTTGAGCAATGTCAACCTGTTGAACGCTACTCTGGTACACGCGGATTTGACCCAAGCGAATTTGATTCACGCTGATTGGGTGGGCGCCGATTTGACGGGGGCGGCCCTGACTGGGGCAAAAATTTACGCGGTTTCTAGGTTTGATGTGAAAGCAGATGACATTACCTGCGATTGGGTTGACCTCAGTCCTAACGGCGATCGCAGCCACATTCAGCGCTTTACCCCAGAAGAATCTCAAAGGTTTTTCAATGCTACACCGCCGACAGTTCAAATTATTGTCGATCGACCCCTCGACCCCGATGCTAACTTTGTCCTTGCAGCTACCTACCGCCAAATTGCCCGTCAATACCCTGCTTTAAGCCATCCTCCCAGTATCGAAGTTAATTCCAGACGCACAATCATATCATTTAAAATAGAGCAGGACGAGCAACTATTTCCCACAGCTTTCGTTGCGATTATTCCCTTTAGTGATGCAGCATTTACTCAGAAAAATTTGATTACTCTGATCAAGATGATTCAACCCCAAAGTGGTAATAACCTGGGCGTCAGAGTCTCAAATCTGGTAGTGCAATTAAACGTCGCCCTGACCAAAACAATGAGAAAAATAGGGGAAATGAAAATTCAGCCGATTCGCCTCGATCGCGAACCGATGTCAAGTTTTTTCCAATCGCCTACCCAAACTGTACTCGCTAACTCCAGCGCCGAAAGTTTGATGATTCACTATCACCCAGATTTTGGCAGAAACTTGACCAATTTGCCGGGAGTCAACAAAACGTCTATCAGTCCTGCAATTAAAGCCCAAAGATTTACCACTCCGCCGCTAAATACGGTCATTGAGTTTGTCAAAAGCTTTTATCAGCTCGGTGAGTAAATACTATAAATTAATTTGATATCATTTCTATTCATGCCATATAAAAGTTAGCCAATTGCCATTTCATTCAAGTAAAAAAAATGGAAGCTGAAGAACTGCTCAAACGATTTGCCCTCGTCAAGAGATACACAGAAGGCGACAGAGATTTCACAGGAATCAACCTGAATGAAGCTAATCTCAGCCGCATCAACCTCAGCCAATCAAATTTAAGGGGGGCTAGCTTATTTGTCACCAACATGAGCGGCGCTAACTTGAGCGAAGCTAACTTGAGCGAAGCTAACTTGAATGTGGCTAGACTCAGCAGTACCAACCTGTCGCGGGCAATCTTAAACGGGGCGACTCTCAACGTAGCAAACTTAGTGAGAGCCGATTTAAGTGCAGCTCAATTAATCCGAGCATCCCTGATTAGAAGCGAATTAGTCCGCTGCGAACTCAGCAAAGCTAACTTCAGCGGTGCAAACCTGACTGAAGCAGATTTAAGAGAGGTAAAACTGACGGAAGCTAACCTGTGCGGTGCTAATCTTTCCGGTGCAAATCTCAGAGGTGCTTCGGCTTCTTCAGCTAACTTTCAAGAAGCTAACTTGCATGGCGCGGATTTGACGAAAGCAGAACTTAGCGGCGTCAATTTGAGCAATGCCGATATGAGACAAGCTTCTTTGCAACAGGTGAATCTCAGCAGTGCCAATTTGAGCGGAGCTAACCTAAAATGGGCTGATTTGACGGGGGCTAACCTCAACGGCGCTGATCTGAGCAGTGCTAAATTGAGCGGAGCTAACCTTAACGGAGCCGATTTAAGAAATACTAATTTAGGAAGTGCTAGTTTCGTTCACGCTGATTTGACCGAAACAAATTTGATTAATGCAGATTGGGTGGGCGCTGATTTGAGGGGAGCAACTTTAACAGGAGCAAAACTGTATTTGGTTCCTCGATGTGGCATCATCGCAGATGATATTACTTGCCAGTGGGTTGACCTCAGCCCTGCCGGCGATCGCACTCAGATTCAACAATTTAATTCGCCGTCAGAATCTATAAAATTTTTAAATCACACGCCTGGGTTAGTGCAAATTGTGGTTGACGCACTTTTAGACTACCCAGCAAACAGCACTTTAGCAACAGTTTACAGCGAAATAGCTCGGCATTACCGGGGAATGAATTTTCCTCCTAATATTGAAGTCGGCTACCGCCGCACAACTCTAACTTTTAGATTTGAGAGCGATGAGCATTTATTCCCAGCCGCTTTTTTAGCGATTCTTCCTTTTAAGGATGCTGTACCAACTCAGAGAAATATTATGGTTATCGGCAAAAATATCGAAACTCAAAATTTGGAAGAGAAACGAATAGTGCAGTTACGTAAAGGATTGAGTACAGCTACAAATAAATTAAATGAGTTGATAAATTTGGTTTCTAATATATCACGGGTTAGTCAGCCAACAAAGTTTTTTGAGTCACCTACCCAAACTATTTTAATTAGTTCGGGACAGGAGAGTTTGATGGTGAATTCTCATGGGAATTTTGGGAAGGGAGGTGCAACTCATCAGGACAGTAAATTCAGTTTGCCTCTCGGTCAAAAAGTAGTTGATTTTCTGGCCAGTTTTGATTATGTTGAGTGAGAAATGTCAATTTTAAAACCGATTGATTGAGGTAGAAGTCCACAACTCATTGCTCCGCTTCCTGCGATCGCACTCCGAGCCGCACTGGCCCCACCATTTAACGATGGCGCGGCTCGTGGCGCGGGCTTTGCGCTTGGGCCGCAGCGCTCTGATCCAAACAGGGCTTCCCGCTGGAGCTTACCGACAGCGTTATCGAGTCAGCTATTTGATGCCGATTTTAATGTGGGCGGAGCCTGTGATTTTAGTGGCGCCGATACCGCTGCTGGAACATTTGCAGGCGGTGGAAATTCCACGTTTGCAAGAGTGGCTGCAAACTGATAAGCCGATCGAGACTTATTCCGATAATCCCACTGGACGAGGATTGATGCTAGCAGATCCCGAGTCTTGGCTGGCGGCTCGCTTGGCAGCGAATTCGGAACTGCACAGGAATATTCCCACAATTATCGACGGTGTGGATGACTTGGAAGCTTGGACGCGCCAGCAATTGACGGCGTGTTTGCAACCTGCTGATTGGAATGATTTAATGCAATCTCAGCCTTTGGAAGCCGATGCAATCCTCCAAGGGCGGGTAATGCTAACGCGGGCTTTCTTTCGGCATCCGGCGAAACCAGAGGAGTGCTATTTGCTGGAAACGGCAGAGCAAAATATTTTGAAAGGGCTGTTTGAAACCATCGAGCCGAATTCGCTGATTCCGGCTGCTTGGAGCAATTTTTGGCAGCGGTGGGAAACAAACGGAAAACTGCGGTGGGCGCAAATCCATCGGGAGGCTGGGTCATTTTCTCTGTACTGCGCGCCGGTGCAAGTGGCTGAGGTTTTGAGCAAAATTTGGGACTATCAGCCGGTGGTGTTGATTGGCGGGGCGGTGGATGTGGAACCGAAGGCTCCGATTTTCCGGGAAATGCTGGGACTGCCAGAATTGACGAGCGTTAAGTTTTCGCCCGATCGACAAAGCGAATTAATTCAACTGTACATTCCCAACTGGCTGCCGCTGCCAAATACGCCGGAATTTCAGGGTGTTTTAATTGAAGAAATTCGGACTTTGCTGTTGATGAGCGCGTCGGTGGCGGGTTTAACGGTGCTGATTGTTGGTGATGTACCGCTGAAGGCAAGGCTGGCGGCGATTTTGGCTTCTGAGTTCGGTTCTCGGGTGCAGGTAGAAAAGACTGATGTGGGCGAGAATGCGATTTTGGTGACGGGGTGGGAGTTTTGGCGGGAACATCAGGGGGAATTGAGGGCGCCTCACTTGCTGGCGATCGCAACTTTGCCGCTACCTTCTTTGGAAAATCCTTTGGTGACGGCGCGTGTGGCTTATTATAAGGAACGGCGCAAGGATTGGTTTCGGTTGTATTTGCTGCCTGCAGCGCTGAATGAGTTGCAGCGGGCGATCGCGCCTGTGCGAGAACGTCAAGGGGTGGTGGCGATTTTCGACAGCAGGGTGATTCACCGCAGTTACGGACAGCAGGTTTTAGCAGCTTTGAGTCCTTTTGCAAGGATTGATTATTTGGATACGACTTGGCTGACGCAGGCTTGAGATGACCTGTTGACTTATAATTTGGTTAGGTATCCAGTTGAAATCTAATTTAGTAGACAAAGATTATGGGTGAAGCTAAGCGTCGCAAAGAGTCGATCGGCGACGAATACGGTAAAGAAGAACGCATCGTTCCCTGGCTGCCAATCACGAAAACCCAAAGCGAAGATTTTGTGAAGTGGACAAGTCGCGGAAGCTGGATCGGGATTAGCGTTTTGGTGGCTTGGTGGATTGTAGTGCGATTTGTCGGCCCGTCGGCGGGTTGGTGGCAGGTTAACTGATGCCAGACTCGACAAATGCCTGTATTCTTGGCATTGTGTCGAGTTTCACTCGGAAACAAGCGGCTGAATTTTTAGGAAAATTTTAGTTGCGAATTTTGACTTGGTATGGTATGGTAATTATCTGCGGGCAATTAGCACAGTGGTAGCGCACTTCCTTCACACGGAAGGGGTCACAGGTTCAAATCCTGTATTGCCCATATAAATTATTTTCTGATTCGTCTTATTTCTTAGTCCCCCTCTGCTGGGACGAAATTTTGTGTAGCTGCGGTTTCAACCGCCGTTTATTCTGCCGAAGCTATTCAAATCCTGGGAATTTTAGCTGGATTGGTTCTATGTCTTGCTGTTTGGCTTTTGTGCCAAGATAATCAGCAGCGTTACCCATCGCCTGAGTAGCAGTTTTGGCTTTGGCTTCGGCTTTGGCTTGTTGTGCGCGAATCTCTTCTAATAAGACAGATTCAGGCTCACCATCAGTGTTTTGAGAAGTTAGTTCACCCCGAAATGCACGATGCAACAGGGTTTGAAATAAATGCTCTGCTTGGCGATCGGCTTCCCGTTGTTGGGTGCGGAGGCGTTCAAATTTCTGGACGATTTGGGCAAATTTTTCTTGAAGAGCGAACGGTGGAATTAGAATCGGTAGGGTAGCAGCTTGCTCTTTTGAAATATTTTTCATTGAGCCGCTAGTCCCAGATGCCATATCAGCAATAATTTTTCTTAATTTTGGCTGACGTAGGGCGTATAAAACATAGTTAGGTTCTAACTTAGAGTGCTTCGAGAATTTAACTCTCCACAGCTTATCTGGAAGTAAAACTTTAGGAGGCTGTTCTCGTACCATACATATAGCACCTACAAGCTCTCTTGTGTTAGCACGACTCATTAGCAAATCCCCTTTCTTAACTACAAGGGTGTCATTGAAAGTTACATCTGGCTTGATTGGTTTACTTTCGTATGGTTCAAATACTCCAGATGTGACGGCGCTAACCTTAAGAACTCTCCACTGAGAAGCTGGCTCTCTTTCGGAAACCGGATTAAAGTTTACTCCACTCTCAAACTTCTCTAATGAGTCTCCTAAAGGCTCAGTAGGGAAGTTATTTGGATTAGTTCTAGCATCACCGAACATCTCCAAAAAGACCGATCGCAAGTAGGTGTCGCTGAGTTGTAGGGCGTAGCGTCGGGTGCGTCGGAGTCGATCGGCTTTTTGTGCGATCGTGGCAATCCGCTTTTGTTCCGAAATAGGGAGAACTGGAACTATTAGCTCCCTTTGTCTTGTAATTGGAACTTGGTTTCGAGTTGTTTGTTTCATGAGCTGCTCTAGTTGACTCTGAAATTCTTGCGAATTCAAAATCAGAGCAAAAAAATCTGAGTTAAACCATTTAGGATTTAGGCGATAATAAGTTAATGAAGTTCCGATGACAGCTTTACCATCAAACTGAGGAACAACACCAACACGCCCCACAGTTGCATTGTGAGATAGCAAAACATCGTTAGGCTGAATCCATCCAATCCGTAGCTTTTTAGCCTTATCAGGGCTAATGCGTGGAGCAAGATTTAAAAATACCTGATTATCAAATACATGAGTTGCTGTTAAAAAGGGAATGCCCTTATCTACAAAATCAGATTGACTTGGATGCTGTTCTCCATGATTGCCATCCTGCATCTCTAGTATGGCTTTTTTTTGTAAAAGCTCCTCAATGGTAAAGTATTCTAAAGTTGCCACAGCTTACCCTTTGATAATTTTCCAAGCATTAGAGTGCATTAATCTGAATGTAAGGCTTGCATCAATTCCTGTACTTCTATTCCCATCATATGCTCTAACTTCAACAATCGCTCCATCGTCACCTGTGGCGACTCATAAAAAGGCTCATCCTGCTCAATCTGACGGTAACGACTCGCTGAAAGGTCGTATTTATTCGCCTTCACCTGTGCCTTAGTCACCCAAAACTGGCGATTTAATTGATTGATTTCCGCTTGCAGGGGTGCCATTTGCTCGTGAAGTTGTGCCAATCGTTGTTTATCTGTTTCCAAAGCGAGGCGCGTTAGCTCATCATCGGCGGGTGCAACAGCATTCTCAAACGTCAGGCGATTAATTTCCTTGTGCATGATCAACCGTTCAGCCTTCAAGGGTGCAATCTGCAATTTTAACACACTCAGGCGTTCTGCTTTTTGCATCGTGAAATCAGCATCAAACCGATTATTCCAACAGGTGAGAATATCCGGGATATCATTCTCCGCAACAGGTTGCCGCTTATCATCCAGCGAAAACCCATCATGATCCATATCGTAAAACCAAATTTTGTCCGTCGTACCGCCGCGAGTAAATAGCAGTACCGCCGTCGAAACACCCGCATAGGGTTTAAACACGCCAGAAGGCATCGACACCACCCCATCGAGTCGATTAGATTCAATCAGCTTTTTCCGAATCTCCTGATGTTGGTTACTCGAACCAAACAGTACGCCATCCGGCACAATTACCGCACAGCGTCCTCCCATATCCAACACCCGCAGAATCAGATGCAAAAATAGCAATTCTGTCTTCTTGCACTTCGTTGGCAGCGTGGGGTTAATATCCGACTCATCCATCTTCCCCTTAAACGGGGGATTCATCAGCACCACATCTAAGCTTTTCTGATCCTCAAAGGATTTAGAAAGCGTATCCATGTAAAAAAAGCGGGGATGCTTAATCCCGTGCAGCATCAGGTTCATCGACCCAATCCGCAACATCGTCATGCCAGAATCATTATCGTATGCAGTAATAGCTTCTGTTTGCAGAAACTCCCGTTCTTCGTCGCTGAGTAAATCTCCGATTAACTGCGGTTTTCCTTTCTCATCCGGTTCGCTGTGCTGTTCTAAAATGTACTCGTAGGCATTCACCAAAAACCCACAAGTTCCCGCCGCCAAATCCCCGATTCGTTCCTTCGGTTTCGGGTCAACCATCTGCACCATCATGCGGATAATATGGCGAGGCGTGCGAAACTGTCCGTTACGTCCCGCACTATTTAGTTTACTCAGCAGATATTCGTACAAATCGCCCTGAACATCCTGATTTTGTTCCGAGATTTTCATCTCATCAATCAAGTTGCAGACTTCTATCAGCGTCGCAGGTTTGCTGATTTTAAACTCAGCATTCTGCATATATCGCTCAAAAGAACTCCCCTCAGTCCCCGCCGTCCGCAACCAGGTAAAAACCCGATCGCGAAAATGCTGGAGGATCTGATCCGCCTTAAAGTTAATGCAGTACGACCACCGCAATTCTGGGTCTATTTGCGGTTCAAAAGGTTTATTGCGGCGTTTTGCCTGTTTCTCCCGCTGGTTCTCGGCGTCGTCGAGGCGTTTGAGGAATAGCAGATAGGAGAATTGTTCGATCGAATCCATCGGGTTGGAGAGTCCCGACGACCACAATCTATCCCAAATTGTATCAACTTTCGATCGCAGTTCGGGATCGGTTAGCATAAGTAAATTCTTTCCTCTTTTGCCATTATTTGACAGCCATTATAACCTTTTCTTGGCACACCTCAGTCAGACAATTGATGACACCTGTAGCAAGCATCTCTATCGTCTCTTGACTAAGTGAAGGCTTAGATGCTAGGAAATTAAGAAGCATTTTTTCTTGAAAAGTAGCAGTTGCCAGTGTAAAAACTTTGCCAATAATAGCATTAGACGCAATAAAACTGATTTCTTCTATTTCCAAATCCCCATAAACTTCCGAAATATTAACTCTGCCAATATTAGTCACCGAAATTGTTAGGGGAGATTCATCAGGATTGTCAATATAATATTCAATGATTTTTCTAAATATCTTTAAAGGCTTAAAAAAATCTTTTCTTTTTAAACCTAATTCAATATTTTTAGTAACCTCCCTTGATAAATCCCAAAACGACATCTGAGGTTTAATCTTATGTAAGGAAGTTAAAAATGAAGCTAGACAACCCATGTTTTTATGTGTAATAGGAGGTTCTAGACGCCTACGCAGATCCACATAAGAACGGCATGAAACCTTAATATTTCTTGGCTTTTTACTGGTAATTTTATTAGCTACTGTAAGTAGCATGGCTGCACATAATGCCCCCTGCACTGTTGTCTTTTCTTGCCGACAAAGTTCAATTAATTTTTGGGTTAAGTCTTTTTGTAAGAATCTATGAGTCATGCCACAACTACGAGACTCAATGGGAACCGTCTCTTCAGACTCTAATTGTTCTGGTTTATGTAAAAGCATTTGTAATTTGGTTTTCAGCAAGAACCATTTGCCCTTGTCGATTCCGTTCTTGCCTTTCATCCATTTAGGTAGTAATTCCTCTAAGGGTGGAATAGCAGACTCGCCATCTATATCAAGGGAATCTCCAGAGGCAATAATTTGGTAACATTTCAAGATTTCTGATTGTAAGCTGATACAAGATAATCCGTCTGATATGCCATGATGTACAGTTGTGATTAAATAGCTGGTGTTGATTTCGGATTGTTTGTAAATAAGAACGCATCTTAGCAGAACCTGACTGCTATCAATAGTCTTGTTCAATTCTCCTCTCACAACATCTTCCCAGTTGTCATTTATGCCCTGTGAAACAACACGTAAAGGAACTTCTTCTGTTCCGTGGTTTGTAAATTCTAGATGCTCTAGCGTTCCAATAATCCGAGAGTTTAGTAGAGGATGAATGCTTTGAACTGCATCTAACGCCTGCCTCAATATCTCTTCCTTAATGTCACCTTTAATGCGGCTGATTGTTACTATATTAAATGAGCCATGTTGGCGGTTCAATAGCTCCATCGCTTGTTCTGTGACCGAAAGCGCTCTGTTGTTATTCATAAATTTAATAGCTCTTTTATTGCTCTGAACTAAATGATTAACTCTTAAGCTGCCAACTGCTCAGTAAACTCAATCAACTCATCCACCTGTTCCTGAGTAAACCAGCGCTCAACAGCATCCTCCCCAAACCGATCCAACGGTTCCTCATACAAATCTGCCACCTCTAACCGTCGCTTCTTCAAAAACACATTCTGCACCGCCCGTAAAAACCGAATTTGATTCGCATTAAACTGACGCTGGACAATAAACTCCTCAAAATTCCGCCTCACCACCTCCTGATAATCCGGCAAGGCCTCAATCTCCATCAACTCCCGCAGAAACGATAATAAACTATTTACCTTCAGATTAAACGCCTTGCGAATATTCGACTCCGACAACTGCAGGTTTCCCCCACCTAATTCTTGCCGCATTGTACGTTCTAACGCCACCAGTTGCAAATCTGTCACCGCTTCCCCATTCCGAATTGCCGCAATCGTCGGGTGAGTCTCGACAATCTCCAGCGCCTTCCCCTCAACCCGCTGGCGATATTCGTCCACATAAACCTGCTCTCCCCCCTCACCCAAGGTAATATAACCACTAACAGCAATAGAATCTGCCAGATCAATATAAACAAAAGAGCGTTCTTTGCGGCGATTCTTCATTACTTCCGCCAAATCAGTAATGATTTGATTTAACTCTTCTGGTGTTGCACTTCGCAAGCGATGGGATAAACAAAACTGTGCTGATTTTCCACGCTTGGCATCTTTAAATATGTCTTCTGGTAAATAACTCACATCCTCCGCGATCGATTCCAACGTTCCCGGTTTTGCCCCCTCGGTGAGAATCTCCAGCTTCAACCGTTCCACCTTATTCGTAAACGTCGCCGCCGCCACATCCACCCCCGCTACAAACCGCAGCAACGGCGCAACCTGAGTGCGGAGAAAATCAATCCTACTCTTAGTCAGATACCGCCAAAACCCATCCGTCCAAGCCTGCTCAACCTGAGAATAAACCTGCTGAACGCTAAACGCATCGCGAGGAATTTGCCCAATCTGCTGCCGTAAATCGGCAATCACCTGCTGGCAATCAGCAGATTGCTGGTCATTCAGATAATGCTCCAGCAGCTTCAACCGCGTGTTAAAAATCTTCACCGTAACCGGCAGATTTTGAGTCACCGTCTCCTCACTGGGGTCTTTATCAAAATTATTCTCCCAGAAGTCGATAATCAGAAACTCATCCTTGCGCCCATTGGGAAGCCGATGAAAATAGCGGCAAGCTTCATGGCTGCGCGTCCCCCGTCCAATCATCTGCTGCATTTTGATGAGAGAGTGGACAGGCTTCATAAACACCAAATTGACCACCTCCGGCACATCTATCCCGGTATCCAGCAAATCGACAGAAATAGCAATGCGCGGCATCTCTTCCTTTTTGAATCGATCGATCAAATCATCCGTGCGTTCCATCTTGGAGGTAATCACCTGCACCATATCGGGATACTGGGGATACATCTCCTCAAACGCGCTTGCCAACCGCAGGGCGTGGTCTTGAGTTACCGCAAATACAATCGTCTTGCCGGGATACTGCCCCGATTCATCCTTGTGGCATCGATCGATAATCTCTGCCCACTGTCTCCGCAGCGTATCCCGATTACTGACAGTGCCTTCTAATTCCGTCCCCTCATAATCAATCTCATCCGGGTCTAACCCTTGCTCAATCAAGGTATTGCGGTCTTCTTCAGAAAGGTTTGCCCCGCGTATTCCCTCCCGTTGAAAGCGAGTCTGTGCTTGATAAAGGCTGTAATCCACTAAATACCCTTCCTCAACTGCTTGGCGGTAAGGATAAACAAACGTAGGAACGCCATCAAAGCAGCGAAAAATCTGAAACGTGTTGCGCTCAATAAAATCGGCAGGGGTTGCTGTCAGTCCAATAATCCGCGCATCAAAATATTCCACCACCTCGCGAAACTGGTTGTAAATCGATCGATGACTTTCATCAAAAATCACTACGTCAAAGAAGCCAGGAGTAAACTTTTTGTGGCACTTAACCAGCGTTTGCAGCGTTCCCACATACAAGCGCTTACTGTAATCAATGTTGTAGGTACGGATGCGATCGCGCGGCTCATTGGGCAAATAAACCTTAAAATTTTCATCTAGCGCCTGCTTCACCAAAGCATCCCGATCCGCCACAAACAGCACCGTCCGCGCTTGATTTGCGCTCAGCAACAACTCAATCAGCGCCATAATCGTGCGAGTTTTCCCCGTTCCCGTCGCCATCACCACCAGCGCCCGCCGATGCCCCTCATCAAACCGTTCGCTAACCCGTTGAATCGCCTCCTGTTGATAGGTTCGGTTGGCGATGGCAAGATTCACGCTCAACTGTTTCAGGGGGATTTTGTTCTGACGGATGTAGAGCAAATTTTGTAAGTCTCTGGGCGAGAAGAAACCCGCCACTTGTCGCTTATGTTCGTTCCCCACCTCCCAGAAAAATGTCTTATCCCCATTACTCATAAAAGCAAAGGGGCGAAAACTCTGGTGCTTCTCAATCTCTGTAACGTAATGCCTCACCTGCTGTTCTGCTACCCTCGGATCGCGGCTTTGTCGCTTCGCCTCCACAACAGCAATTACTTCGCCGTTTTCCTGATACAGACAATAATCGGTAACTCCGTTCCAGGGTTGAGCATCGTACCCATCCACCGGAATCTCTATCCCCACCTGGTTTGGATCTTCGAGGTTCCATCCCGCTGTCTGTAGGGCTTTATCTATTAATTCTTTTCGGGTGTTCGCTTCGTTACGAGACATTACGATATCGTTTACCAACCCCTTTTCTAGAGCGTGAGATCGCTCCACTCCTATATTTTTCCCTATAACAGATTATAAATCTCATCCAGCCCTACCTTCCATTAAAAGCCAGCGCATCGTATCTGACGAGGGATATTCTTTAATTATTGCTATTTTTATTTTTTGCAGAATCGATCGTGAATTAGGCTATGTTCAACAAGGCCAAATGCGCGATCGCCCAAAACTACTTTTTATACTACATTTATGCTACACTAACATTGTAGCTCGTGCCCCCGCAGGAGGTTTCCTCATGGCAAATGCCAATCTTCCTCAAAATTTCAACTTAATCATCCCCGCAGGAACCCAAATTGTCACCAAAATCGAGGTCAAAAACCCCGCCAGCGACCAATCTTGGAAACCGGGATTAGTAGGCGTCATCGTTCAATCGCCTACCGACAATTCCCACGCATATTTAGTCAAACTCCCAGACGGAACAGAAGTTAGTCTGCGGCGGCACGAACTCAGCATCCGCAAGCAGTTTCAGAGCGAAGGATTGCAGTCAGGAGGAGATTTTCTTGCAGAATACAACCTCTATGATTCTGTAATTTACCGCTGCATTGTTGGTTCGAGAGCTTATGGTCTTGATAACGAGCAATCCGATACAGACAGACGCGGGATTTACCTACCGCCGGCAATACTTCATTGGTCGCTTTACGGCATTCCAGAACAATTGGAAAACAAGGAAAATCAGGAATGCTATTGGGAACTGCAAAAGTTTTTAATCTTGGCACTAAAAGCTAATCCAAATGTGCTAGAATGTTTGTACACGCCTTTAGTAGAAACTGTTTCTCCTGTAGCACAAGAATTGCTCGAAATTCGGGAAATCTTTCTTTCTCAATTGGTTTATCAAACTTACAATAGCTACGTTTTGTCTCAATTTAAAAAGATGGAGCAAGACCTCCGCAATACCGGGGAAATTCGTTGGAAGCACGCGATGCACTTAATTCGCTTGTTGCTGTCAGGAATTACTGTCCTCAAGGAGGGGTTTGTGCCTGTTCGCGTACAGGATTATCGATCGCAACTTTTATCTATCCGCAACCAAGAAGTATCCTGGGATGAGGTGAATCGCTGGCGGTTGAGTTTGCACGGTGAGTTCGATCGCGCTTTTGCTGCAACTAAGTTGCCAGAACGTCCTAATTACGAGAAAGCGAACCTGTTTTTGATTAAATCTCGTAGAGGTGCGATCGAAATGGGATCTTGAAATCGCTTCTTGTGAAACAAAGCTGCAGCAGAGGGGGACTGAAATAAATGACAGAATACATTTCCGATTTAGCCCAAATTATCTCCGTTCAACCTTATCCGCTGCTGTTTGCGACTGTCAGCGGTTCGCACTTATACGGCTTTCCTTCCGCCGATTCTGACTTCGACTTGCGGGGAGTACACATTTTACCGCTACCGAAAGTAATTGGACTGATTTCTGCCGAAGAAACAATCGAAGTTTCGGAAGTTCGGGATGGAATGCAACTCGATTTAGTAACTCACGATATCAAGAAATTTTTTGAGATGCTGTTGAAGCGCAACGGCTACGTCTTGGAACAACTGTATTCGCCGCTGATAGTTTACAGTACAAAGGAACACGAGGAATTAAAGGATATCGCCTCGAACTGCATTACCAAGCACCACAGCCACCACTATCTCGGTTTTGCTAAAACTCAATGGAAATTATTTGAGAAAGAACGCCCGCGTCGGGTTAAGCCGCTGCTGTACGTTTACCGGGTGTTGCTGGCTGGGATTCACTTGATGCAAACGGGGGAAGTCGAGGCGAATTTGGTGAAACTTAACGACAACTTCCAGTTGTCGTATATTCCTGATTTGATTGAGCGCAAGCTGGCTGGGGAGGAAAAATCAGTGCTGGAAGATACAGATATTGAATTTTATCAGCAAGAGCGCGATCGGCTAATCAATATATTAGAAGATGCAAGTTTTAGAAGTCATTTGCCCTCAAATCCTAATGCAAAGGTTGCTCTTAGCGATTTTCTGGTAAAGGTAAGGATGTCATCTGTGAACTAAGCTGTTCCACATCGAATTAGTCTTTTGGTTCAGCAAGCAGCCTATATATTAGTCGTTTTTTGCGCCGAAGATCACAGAACATCCAGCCAAGGACGCATCAGTAAAAAAGAAACCGGGTTTTTTCTCGTAATCAAAGCCCATAATGCAGTATTTGCGTCGTCCATAAACCCGGTTTTAAGTGATTCACTGTAATATATTTGTGTTGGCTGGTTCGGGAAGAGCAGGTAGGTCGATATTTTGATCCTCGGTAACTTGTGGGTTTTTTCCGGGTATGTAAATATTCCAACTTACCCCGCCTACATATGTCTTGATATATGAAGTCAATGCGTGGATAAACACAACGATGCCCAGCATTTCTAAAAACTCTTCAAGGGTTGTTACTATCACGTAAGCTACATTCTCCTGACCCATTGTAGAAGCTATGTATCCCCCTGGCATTTCCATCCCCATTGCTCCTCCAATATAAAGAGCGCAGGCTGCAACAAATAATTTTTTTGTGGGAACAGGAAGGTGGAACACAAACTTACTGTAGGATAAGAGAAATATCGCTACTAGAACAGCAAACGGCACAATCCAAGTAAAGTAAAGAAACCCTGTTGCATTTAGCACGCCTCGTAGGCCAATCAAATGTTCGTGCAATTGACCCAGTTCGTCTAAAGATAGACCTAAAAATATAAATGATAATATTTTCCAGTGATTCTTGTAGCGATCGCTATCCAAATTTTTCACATGGGCGATCGCACCCAGCAACAAAGAACTAAACAGCAATGCCACAGATGAGTATATAGCTGGAACGTTCACCTCGCCATCAAGGTTGAATGCCATTGCCAAGAAGTCTCTAGACGGGTAATCCGGCAAGAAGTACAGACTCATCCGAGTGAAGAAAGATAGTAGAACGAGACAGCCCACCACTCGAAGCAAAAATTGGGTTACAGCCCCAGGAGCTAGAGGAATTTGGAATTTCATGTTTTTTTAACCGCTTCCTTAACCTTTTGTTAAAGCTATTTTATCATAAAGCATCTTAATTCTGTATGTGTACAGACCTAAAAGACTCATTTTCGTGAAGCCCATTTTTTTTTACCGATAAGATTATCGTAAAATTAAATAATGTAGCAGACCTCGATCGCCCTTAATTTTATTCTGCTATATAAAAATTTTTTATTTCCTGATATGTAAATTAGATCTCTCCAAAAATCAAGCTGAAACCCTTACTAGGGTTGAGTCGAGTTCTAAATTCGCTCAATGTCTGCGAGAAAAACTCGGCTTCCTGAAGCCGAGATCCCTCATTACCGAGGATTTCTGTAATCAAAGGTGATCGCATCTCAATCGAGTGTGAAAACCATGAGATGAAATAACAGGTGGATCGCGATCGAGTGATGGCACACAATTTGTTAACCTAGATTCCCCTATTCCCCCTAGCGAGATCAAAATATCTCCTTGTCAAAGTCAATTAGCTTTCAGTCAATTGCTTATTTCCGAAGTTTTTTCCTGCTTTACTTATTTTTCGTACCTGCGCGGCGTGTAAACCCAAACATCTCCATATTTGCGGGGAATAATCCGAGTCTGACTCGAACCGACAATCACTAAAGTTCTCATGTCGGCATCTTCCGGCTGGAATTCGCCGAGGGTGCAAACCCGCACAGATTGACCGGGCCGGCCGAGGTTTCGCCCCAATATGACGGGGGTATTAGCATCACGACTTTGCAACAAAATCTCGATCGCCCTTGCGAGTTGCCAAATCCGCTGTTTCGAGATGGGATTGTAAAATGCCATAACTAAATCGGCAGCAGCAGCCGCGGCAATCCGCTGTTCTATGACTTCCCAAGGCTTGAGAATATCGGAAAGCGAAATCACGCAAAAATCGTGTCCGAGGGGTGCTCCGATCGCAGCAGCGGCCGCCTGCATGGCTGAAATGCCCGGTGCCACCCGAATATCAATGCCCTGCCATTCGGGTTTGGCATCAAAGTCGATCGCCTCAAACACCGCTGCCGCCATCGCAAAAATACCCGGATCTCCCGACGAAACGACGGCGACAGATTTTCCTGATGCTGCTAAATCTAGGGCAAAACGGGCGCGATCGATCTCTTCGCGGTTGTCGGAATCGTGCCGCTTTTGCCCTTCCCGCAGGGTTCCGGCTAAGTCGAGATAAAATTTGTAACCCACCCAATCCGTGGCTTCGCGCAAAATTTCCTTAACCTCCGGGGACATCCAGGGCGCGCCTCCGGGGCCGGTACCGACGATCGCCAGTTTGCCGCGGCTAATTCCGATCGCCCTAGCATCAAAGGGTTCGGCGGCTAGGGCGATCGCGCAATTCAGTGCGTTTGGGCGATCGGACTCGATTAAGTGACTGTTTGCACCGGCTGCTGTCAGGGCAATTTGTGCGACCTTATTTTCGATGAATTCAATTGAGTCTAATTCGACAAGTTCGGAGAGATTCAAAAAGCGGACGGGGACTTTAAAATATTGTGAAACTGCTTCAAGTGCCGGATTTCCCATCTCATCCTTTAATGCAAAAAATCCAGCAACAGAAGCTGCTGCTAAACCTGCATTTTCTAACACTTGCTGCACTAATGAAACCGCTATTTCCGGCTCAATATTCGATAGCTTTGTCAGTGCAACTACCACAATTTGCGGATGGTAAACTAAACAATCTGGCGTTGGCACCATTGCTTTTTCGGTGACGCGGATCGTCAATTTTGCGTCTGAGGCGATCGGCAAATTGCTCTCGGAAATCCAGCTTGGAACCCCTTCTAGGCGTACTTTTGCCCCGGCGAGCAAATTTGAAATAAAAGTCTTCGCGTCCTCTGGATTCGCTAAATAATAGCCTTGGGGAGGACTCAGCAGCGCGGTGCGAAACCGGATATCTCCGGTTGTGGTAATTGCAGGTTGTACGCCGAGGGCTGCTGCAATCTCTCTGGCCAAATCATTAACGCCGTGCAAACCGCCCAGCAGCGGTACTACGGCGCTTCCGTCTTCTGCGACGGCTAAAACTGGCGGTTCGGCGCGTTTGTCTGACAGCAGCGGGGCGAGGGTGCGGATGATAATTCCGGCGGCGCAGATGCCGATGATTGGGGTTTCTGTTGCAAATAATTCCCGCAATGTTTCGCCGAAGTTGCTAAAGTTGATGTCTGTGTTGGAAGTGCGATCGATTAAACCGTAAATCTGGGAACCGGGGAAATGTGCGGAGATTTTTTTGGCGATCGACAGGCTGTTTTGACCTAATATAACTATTGCGGGAGGAATTCGATTCACGGTTTTAATTATGTGTGTTTTTGGAGTGGTTTAATTATTTTAATTTTTTGTTACTTTCCGAATAAATATTTGACGACGAATCGCGACGGCGCGAAGGAAAAGTAAGAAGTGAAGCAAGTAGTTTTTCTTTTTTATTAGTGGCACAGGCATCTTGCCTGTGATTTTCTGCAATTAGTCTATCATTAAAAGAAGCAAATATTTCGAGGTAGGGCTGTGAAACGCATTGTCTTAATTGCAGGGTTTGAATCTTTTAATGCTGATTTGTACCGGAAAGCGGCTGAGTTGGCTGTTGGCGGCTGTCAGGGATTGGAAGTGCGGGTTTTTAGCGATCGCGCCCTCGCAGACGAACCTGACGCTGTGGCAGCCGCCCTCTCGAATGCTGATGTGTTTTTCGGGAGTTTGCTGTTTGATTACGATGCGGTAATGTGGCTGCGGGAAAGGGTGCAGAATATTCCGATTCGCCTGGTTTTTGAGTCTGCTTTGGAATTGATGAGTCTTACTCAAATCGGCGCTTTTAAAATTGGCGACAAGCCGAAGGGAATGCCGAAACCGGTTAAGTTTATTCTGGATAAGTTCAGCAATGGGCGAGAAGAAGATAAGCTGGCTGGTTACATCAGTTTTTTGAAGGTTGGGCCGAAATTATTAAAATATGTGCCGGTGCAAAAAGTGCAAGATTTGCGTAACTGGCTGATTATTTATGGTTACTGGAATGCGGGCGGGGCAGATAATGTTGTCTCGATGTTTTGGATTATTGCCGAAAAGTATTTGGGGCTGAAGGTTGCAGAAATTCCGCCGCCTGTGGAAACTCCAAATATGGGTTTGCTGCATCCAGATTATAATGGTTATTTTGAATCGCCTCGGCAATATTTGGATTGGTATCTCGGTAATCAAAGTGCTAGGGGCGGGCAAGATGCCGGTTTCACAAAAGAGGCCAGACATCTTGATAGAAAGGGTTATAACGGGCAAGATGCCCGTTTCACAAAATTTGAGACGAATTGGTCTGAAAATTCAGACCGGGTTTCTAACGGGCAAGATGCCCGTTCCACAAAATTTGGAAGCAATTGGTTGGCAAATTCAGATCGAGTAAAATCTCCGGTTGTGGGCATCTTACTTTACCGCAAGCACGTTATCACCAAGCAGCCTTATATTCCTCAATTAATTCGCTATTTTGAAGATGCGGGAATTGTGCCTTTGCCGATTTTTATCAATGGCGTTGAAGGCCATGTGGCGGTGCGGGATTGGATGACGACTGCTGATGAAACTGCGCGGCAAAAACAAGGCAATATTGAAACTCTTTCGCTTTCTAAAGATGCTGTGGAAGTTGATGCGATTGTTTCTACTATTGGCTTTCCTTTGGTTGGCGGGCCTGCTGGTTCGATGGAGGGTGGAAGGCAGGTGGAAGTTGCTAAGCGGATTTTAACTGCTAAAAATGTACCTTATTTTGTGTCCGCACCTCTGCTGATTCAGGATATCCATTCTTGGACTCGTCAGGGGATTGGGGGTTTGCAAAGTGTGGTATTGTATGCTTTGCCTGAGTTGGATGGCGCGATCGATCCTGTTCCCCTGGGCGGTTTGGTGGGTGAGGATATTTATCTGGTTCCCGATCGCGCGAAACGCCTGACAAGTAGAATTAACAATTGGGTGAAACTACGTCGAACTCCGCCATCTGAAAGGAAAATTGCGATTATTCTGTACGGGTTTCCTCCCGGTTACGGGGCGGCGGGTACGGCTGCTTTATTAAATGTACCGAAATCGCTGCTAAATTTCCTGCACAAACTTCAAGCAGCAGGTTATACAGTTGGAGAAATTCCGGCTGACGGGGAGGAGTTAATTCGCAGGGTGAAAGAGGCGGATGAGGCTGCAACCGCAGATGGGGGCGGATTAACGGGGATGAACGCAGATGGGAGGGGAGGGTTGGGCAATACTGTTAATGTCAAAAAGCTGGAGAAGTGGCTGGGGTATTTGTCAACAAGTCGTATCGAAAAACAGTGGAAATCTTTAACTGGTACGGGCATTAAGACAGAGGGCGATGAGTTCCAAATCGGTGGCATTCAACTGGGGAATGTTTGGATAGGTTTGCAGCCGCCGCTGGGAATTTCGGGTGATCCGATGCGCTTAATGTTCGATCGCGATTTGACGCCTCACCCTCAATACGCTGCTTTTTACAAGTGGCTGCAAAATGATTTTCAAGCTGATGCTGTGGTTCACTTCGGAATGCACGGCACTGTTGAATGGTTGCCGGGATCTCCTCTGGGAAATACTGGCTATTCTTGGTCGGATATTTTGTTGGGAAGTTTGCCGAATCTTTATATCTATGCTGCCAATAATCCCTCGGAATCGATGTTGGCCAAACGGCGCGGTTACGGTGTTTTGATTTCTCACAACGTGCCGCCCTACGGTCGCGCTGGCTTGTACAAGGAATTGATGGCTTTGCGGGATTTGATTGCGGAATATCGGGAAGATACGGCAAAGAATTATGTGCTGAAAGAGGCTATTTGCAAGAAAGTTTTAGATAGCGGTTTGGAGGCTGATTGTCCGTTTGATGAGGCTCGCAAGTTGGGGATTGCTTTTACTTTTGAAACTGTGGGAATGTTCAGTGCTGATGCTTTTAACCGCTATCTGGTGAAGCTTTACGAGTATTTGCAGGTGGTGGAATGTCGCTTGTTTTCTTCGGGTTTGCACGTTCTCGGGGAACCGCCTAGTTCTGAGGAAATGACCTCTTATCTTGAGGCTTATTTTGGGGAGAGGTTATCACAGGAACAGGTGCAAAAACTGGTTTTTGAAGAAAACAAACCGCAGAGGCCCAGAGGGCGCAGAGAGGAAGAGCAAGAGGGGTTTGGTGGGGCTTTTGAGGAGGGGTTATTGGTGCGGGATTTGTTGTGCCAAACGACGGATGAGTTAACTAATCTTTTGCGGGGTTTGAATGGGGAATATATTCTGCCTGCACCGGGTGGGGATTTGCTGCGGGATGGGGCTGGGGTGTTGCCAACTGGCAGGAATATTCACGCTTTAGACCCTTATCGGATGCCTTCTCCCGCTGCTTATGAAAGGGGGCGCGAAATTGCTCGGAAAATTATTGAGAAGCACGTTGAGGAACATGGGAATTATCCTGAGACTGTGGCGGTGATGTTGTGGGGTTTGGATGCGATTAAAACGCGGGGCGAATCTATTGGAATTCTGCTGGAATTGGTGGGGGCTGAACCTCTGAAGGAGGGAACTGGCCGCATTGTTCGCTATGAATTAAAACCGTTAGCTGATGTCGGTCATCCCCGGATTGATGTGTTGGGAAATCTTTCGGGTATTTTCCGAGATAGCTTTGTGAATATTATTGAGTTGTTGGATGATTTGTTCGTGCGGGCTGCGGATGCTGATGAACCGGAGTCGGAGAATTTTATTCGCAAACACGCTTTAATTTTGCAGGCAAAAGGTGTGCATAATTATTCGGCAAGGTTGTTTTCTAATCCGGCTGGGGATTTTGGTTCTTTGGTTAACGATAGGGTTGTTGATGGTAGTTGGGAATCGGGGGATGAGTTGGGGAAAACTTGGGAAAGCCGCAATGTTTTTAGTTACGGGAGGAAGGATAAGGGGGAAGCGAGGCCGGAGGTTTTGACTCAGTTGTTGCAAGGGTGCGATCGCATAATTCAAGAAATTGATTCTGTTGAATACGGTTTGACTGATATTCAAGAGTATTATGCGAATACTGGCGGTTTGAAGAAAGCCGCAGAAAAGCAGCGCGGCAAAAAGGTTAACACGAGTTTTGTAGAAAGTTTTTCTCAGGATACCACTCCGCGCAATTTAGAAGATTTGCTGCGCTTAGAATATCGAACTAAGTTGCTAAATCCTAAGTGGGCTAACGCGATGGTCAATCAAGGTTCTGGCGGCGCTTATGAAATTTCGCAGCGGATGACGGCATTAATTGGTTGGGGCGGAACGGCTGATTTTACTGATAGTTGGGTTTACGATCAGGCCGCTGATACTTATGCTTTGGATGAGGAGATGGCGCGGAAGTTGCGCGAGGCAAATCCTGAAGCTTTTCGCAATATTGTCGGCAGAATGTTGGAGGCTAACGGGCGGGGTTTTTGGCTGCCGGATGCGGATAAATTGCAGCAGTTGCGCGAGTTGTACGAATTGACTGATGAGAAAATTGAAGGGGTGACAGTATAGTTTTTTTAGTCTAAATATTTAGGGGCGGGCTAGAAGCCCACCCCACAATAGTTTCCAATTTTTTCAGGTGCAAGTTAGAGGCGCGGCTATTAAATACCCCGATCGCCCTCCGGTTTTGTTACAGGAACTGACGGTTTATTGTTTGGAGAATTAAAAGCCCGATCGACCATATCTCCAAAGGGAACAAACTGCGGTGCCGACGATTGAGTTCCGGTTCTGAACGTTGTAACTGGCCCGCTGCCGTCTTGGGCAAAATTAATCAATCTCGTTAAAGCTTGACCGGGATTTTTAGCATTTCGCTTGTCTAGGGTGAACAGCAGATTTTGAGAGTTGCAGCGCCCCTGTCCGTTCACGTAACAAACTACGGGCAAGTTATTAACAATTCCTGTTGTTAACTGCAAGTTGCTCAATCTTCCGCCATTCTGGGCAACAGCTTTGGTCAATCTATTGGAAACAATTTGGCACCGCTGCCAAGGTGTATATTCGCGGCCGAACTCGGTAGATTTCCAAAGAATCATTGGATCTGTCGTGACATTTCCCCGCCGTGCAATTGTGACAAAATTTCGACCGGAAGTAACGCACTGAAATGTTGTTCTAGTGGTATTCCCAGAGTTGCTGGTAGCTGCTTGCACTTGGCTTGCAAAGGCGACAGTACCGGCGAACACTAAAGCGGATGCTAATAAGGGTGCAGTCAATTTCATAATAACTCCTGCCGCTAAGGCAGCTAAATTTATGTAGGAAGTCATAGTTGTAGGGACAGGGCTGTGTCCCTACCTATTCAATTTCTGCTGGTGGGCTATCGCACCCGGATATTTTTCAAATATTAAATTACGTTATTGCACCTCATATCTTTAGGTACAGGCCACTGCGGTGTCATTGTTTTAAAACTTGGGAACGCGGCTGTAGAGACACGGCTCTGCGGTGTTCTTGTTTCAATACTTCGATAGCGCTGCGGCACAAACATCCTAGATAGTCTTTTTAGCTACATTCTGCAAAGCCACGAGAGTCAACAATAGTAAGTAAAACTACAAGGACAGCTCCGAAATTGGCTGGCAAATAAATTTTTATGAAACCTCGAATCATTGTTTGCGGATTGGGCCACACGGGACACAAGATTTTTTGTTTGTTGAGACAGCAAGGAGCGATCGCGATCGGTATTAGCGATCGCCCAATTCGCGGCGAAACTTCTGATGTGGTTGTCGGCAATTTGCAAGCAGCTTCTACCTTGTTGGCGGCTGGCATTCAAAAAGCCCACACTTTAGTAATTGCAGCAGACGATGATGCTGTGAATTTGGCAATTTTGATGCAAGCGAGGATTCTCAATCCTCAGATTCGCATCATCAACAGATTGTTCAATACTAGCTTGGGCGACAGGATTGACCACACTTTGCCCGATCACACTTCCATGAGCGTTTCATCGTTGGCGGCTCCGGTTTTTGCGTTTGCAGCTCTCGGAAGTCAGGCGATCGGACAGTTGCGTTTGTTCGATCGCACTTGGCCGATTCACGAAGAATATATCGATGAAACACATCCTTGGAAAAATCGCAAACTGAGCGATTTGTGGGACGATCGATCGCGAATGTTGATTTATTATCTGCCCGCTGCTAACAAAACTGATTTAGTATCGGCGGTGCTTGCCGATCGGCAGTGTCAGCAGGGCGATCGACTAATTGTTGCCACTCAGCCGACTATCCACAGCCCCCAAAAAACTTTAACTCAAAAACTGGTAAAAACATTAACTAGGCTGCACAGATTTCAGCAGCACAGCCAAGCAGCAGTAATTGTTGTATTGACCCTGCTGTCAATGATTGCCGTTGCTACTGCTACCTATATTTGTGTTGATGATAATATCTCACTTGTCGATTCTCTCTATTTTTCAGTAGGGATGATTACGGGAGCCGGAGGCCATGAAAAAGTAGCCGAACAAGCTCCCGAAAGCATTAAATTATTTACAGTTGTCATGATGTTAGTTGGAGCCGGCATCATAGGCATCTGCTACGCACTGCTCAACGATTATGTATTGGGAACTCGCTTTACCGAATATTGGGATGTGGCGCGAGTTCCGCAGCGCCATCATTACATTATTTGCGGGCTCGGAGGAATTGGCATCCAAATTGCCAAAGAACTGCAAACTAACGGTTATGATATTGTGGCGATCGAGCAAGATCCGAACAGCCGATTTCTGAGCACGGCTCGCTCAATGAAAATTCCGGTCATTCAGGGAAGTGCCAGTTTGCCCGCAACTCTGGAAGCTGCTAATGTTAAGCAAGCGGCAGCACTTTTGGCGGTAACTAGCAGCGATATGTCTAATGTCGAAATTGCCTTGAGCGCTAAAGGATTGGCACCAAAACTATCGGTTATTGTCCGCAATCAAGACCCACATTTTGCTTTGATGGTGCAGCAAGTTTTTGAGTTTGAAGGAGTTTTGAACCCGACGGAATTGGCGGCTCCTGCTTTCGCGGCGGCGGCGATTGGAGGCAGAATTTTGGGTAACGGAATGACTGCTGATAGTCTCTGGGTTTGCTTGGCCACATTGATTACGCCAAACCATCCTTTCTGCGGCCAGCGCATTCAAGATGCTGCTAAGTCTGCTGATTTTGTGCCTCTTTATGTGGAAACTAAGTGTCAAACTCTCCACGGCTGGGATTTACTCAATTGTTGTTTGAGTACGGGGGATGTTTTGTATTTGACGATGCCGGCGAATCGGTTGGATCAACTGTGGAGAACGACCTCGGAATTAATTAAAACTTAATGGTTTGATGCGGTAATTTATTTTGCCGATCGCTCAATTGCAACTACAAACCTGATAAAATGGGCCCTGTATAGTAAATAGGACTTACGGCTAATCCTCTGAAATCCGGTTTCTTAGGCCAAGTTCTAGTATAAATAACCAACAGAGTCTCAATTAGTTGCGGTTTAGAATGAGAAAATTTTTAGCATTATGTGTGTTTGGGGTGATAATGGCGATCGCCTCTGTAGCTGTGGCGGCTCAACCTTTGTTCGTCTCTTATCCTCCAGCCAACCACAAAACTACAGCCGATCGCATCTTTTTAATCGGCACAGCGCCCGCACCGGGACAAGTGTTAGTAAATGGCAACCAAATTTCGCGCACCGCATCCGGGCATTTCGCACCGACTTTTCCGCTGCAACTTGGCGAAAATCTCTTTACCTTGCGTTACGAAAATCAGGAAGTCAAAATTAAGGTGACACGCGAGTCGAATCAGCCGGAATCCCCTGTAGGATTGGCTTTTGCTAAAGATTCCCTGACGCCGAAAGTCGATGTCGCGAGTCTGCCGGGAGAATATATTTGCTTTGGGGCGATCGCACCTGCGAATGCTCAAGTTTCGGTAAAATTGGCTGGCGTTACTATTCCTTTAAAAGCGCGATCGCAAGTCGAACTACCCGACAACAAATCTGTACTGTTAGGTGAAAACTCCCCGATCAAAAAAGGCGGCAGCCAACAGTATCAAGGCTGCGGTAAAACCCCTGATAACGCCCTCTCATCTAAGGGAGAAACAGTTGATTTAGGCGTGCCATCGTTTGAACTAACAATGAACGATCAAACTATCAGCCAACAAGGTACTGGCAAAATTTCTATTCTCTCTCCGGCGGATTTAGAAGTAGCAGAAGTAACGGCAGAACCGGGAGTTGCCCGAACTGGGGCGAGTACAGATTATTCTCGGATGACACCGCTGCCGAAGGGAACGCGAGCAACAGTTATCGGGCGCGAGGGAGAATGGCTCAGACTCGATTACGGTGCTTGGATTAAAGCATCAGAAGTGCGAATTGTCAAGGATTCAGTGCCTCCGCGATCGATTATTCGCAGCGCCAGTTCGCGTCAAGTTTCCGGCTGGACAGAGGTCTTATTTCCCTTAGAAACACCAGTCCCAGTCACTGTGCAAGAAGGAGAACGCACTTTCACTTTAACTCTGTACAATACTACCGCTCAAACTGACATTATTCGCATCCAGGATGACCCCGTAATTTCGCGTTTGGAATGGCAACAAATATCGCCGCTGCAAGTACAATACACTTTTAATCTCAAATCCGCCCAACAGTGGGGCTATAAGTTGAGATACGACGGCACAACTTTAGTGTTGTCTTTAAAACACCCGCCGGCCAATACAAGCGCGGTGCCAAATTCGCAAGCAAAGCCGCTGTCGGGAATTAAGATTCTCATCGATCCGGGACACGGCGGGCCGGAGGATGGAGGTGCTGTGAGTCCAGTGGGGATTAGAGAAAAAACAGTAGCTTTAACGGTGTCGAAATTGGTGCGCGAAGAATTGGTAAATCGGGGTGCGAATGTGCTAATGACGCGGGTAGAAGATGTCGATTTGGATTTGCCACCAAGGGTGGAAATGATTCAAAAAGAAGAACCTGCGATCGCAATTTCAATTCACTACAATGCTTTGCCGGATAACGGCGACGCCATTAAGACTAAAGGTGTCGGCGCTTTCTGGTTTCACCCGCAAGCGCACAGTTTGGCAATGTTTTTGCACAATTATTTAGTTGCCAAGTTGAACCGTCCGAGCTATGGTGTATTCTGGAACAACTTAGCCATGACTCGTCCTGCCGTTGCTCCATCTCTTTTAATGGAATTGGGATTTATGATCAATCCCGAAGAGTTTGAATGGATTGTGAATCCGACAGAACAGAAGAAGTTAGCCGAGGCCATCGCTCAAGGTGTTACCGAATGGTTTGCCTCTGTCAAATAATAGTTAGTAGTAACGACTGAAGTTTTTTTCTAAAAAATCATAGTCAGGACTTCAGTTCGGCCAATCCAAGGAAATGAAATAATGCTAATTTTTACTCAATCAAAAGCCTTTTTTATTGCAGCCGTCGTTGCAAGTTTTAGCTTCTCACTTTACAGCTTTCCTGTTTTCGGCAAGCAGCAAAGTCTTTCTCCCGCAAAAGCCGAAGCTTTAAAAAAGCAAACTCAATGCTCGTTTATTACAGGTGAAGGTGGCGCTATTAACATTCGCAAAGGCCCAGGCAATAAGTACGCGGTTGTAGCTAAATTGAAAAGGGGAGACGGAGTTAGGGCTGTCAGCAGACAAGGTAATTGGGTGAAAATTGCGGCCAGATTTTCGGGAAATCCTCCTAATGAAACTTTGACAATCCTTGACGGTTGGGTGAACAATCAATTTATTAATGGCTGTTCCGAAGACCAATTTGACAGGTGGCGACAATAGGGAATTTGGTTTTTAGTAAGGACTTCAGTCCTTAGTTGAGATGAAAACTAAAGTCCTCACTAGCAACCAAACCAGGAAATTTTTAAAAGTAGTACAAAAAAGACGATCGCCCTGATTCATTGTTGCATTCTCAACCAGCTAAACACCTGTTCGGCGGTGATACTCAGAGGAATCATTTCGGGCACAGGAAGGACATGGCTACCTTCGCAGAATTGCGGCTGTTGGTTGGGCAAAAATGCTAAAATCGATCGTTCGTCTGGATCGATTAGCCACCCCAACTGACAATTATGTTGCAGACAGTGAATGATTTTTTGAGTTACGCGATTTGAGCTTTGTTGGGGCGAGAGAATTTCGATCGCCCAATACGGTGCAATTAGCACATCATCCAACGGTTCACAACTCTCATCAAATTCAATTCGTTCTCACAATAGTACCGCAATATCTGGAACAATCGAGCGACCGCCAAAGGTGCACCGCAACTCTGGAAAAGCATAAGCTATCTTGGGAGTTTCCGTCACCTGATTAATTTCGTTGCAGGTTCTTAATTGCAATCGGCTGTGCTTTATTGTGGGTAGCGGTTTTTGGATAATTTCCCCCTCAATGTATTCGCTAGCAAGTTTAGTTTCTGGCAGTTTAAGAAATTCTTCCAGGGTGAGGCGCTCAGTTGCGATTGTCATAAATAAATTCCTCGATTATACTATCTCCCGTGTAATAAAAAAATATTTATCTTGCATGAAAAGGGTGCTATCTCACCTAATTTTCCGGAACAATCTGCTGTTTAAACTCAAACAAATTAGGATTTTCTGGGTCATAAAAAGCCCGCAACCAATGCACGTTTGGAGAACCAAAAGTTTCAACTCTAGTAAAATTTTTCATTCTCGGTAATTGAGTCTCATCGGTAAAATGGGGTAAAGGTTTATCGATGCGGAAATAGTGAGTATCGCCGTGGACGAATACAACCTGCCCTGGGAAATTGCCTGTTTCTATTTCCAGAGTTGCGATAAAATCGTTGTAGCCACTTCTTTTTTTGTCCGTCGGATCGAATTCAAATCCCGGATTTGCCTGTGCAACTAACACAATTCCTTTGCTGTTGCTGCGTTTGGCTAAAGCAAAACATTCTTTGATCCACGCTAAGTTAGCCCAATTGCGATCGGCATATTCTCGATCAGCTTCGGGAGTGCGACCAAAATTGTTGTTGCTTCCCGGCATATTAATCGCGAAAAACACAACGCCATGATAAATCCAGCGAACATTTTCGCGGAATTTAGCAAACTGCGCGTTTTCGCTTTGACGGGTGAGAGTTAAGGTGCGCTTTCCCAAACTTTGATTACCTTGGTTGAAGATTTCCCGCAGTTTAGCGAGTCTTTCTACTGGATCGTAACTGCCGTTATTTGAACGGTGGCAATCCGTCCATTCATTGTCACCATAGGCAAGAATAAACGGCATCTCAAAATTGTCAAATAACTGTTTGCGGCTGACAAAAGTTGCATCATCGCAGACACTAGAACCGTTTTTAATGTCGCCGTCGTGGACGACAAACGCTGCGGGCGATCGATTGATATCTGCAATCAAACTCGGAAATTTTGCTTCCTGTTCCGCACTGTAGGGCAAATCGCCAATCAAGGCAAATTCAAAAGGTCGATCGCCCGAAGTTTGAGCGTAAGTTAAAACCCCAAAACCCGTAATTGCTACAAAAACAATCAAGGCAAGAATTAGATAGTTTTTTTTCATATATTTAGCCGTAACTAAATTAGTTATGATACCATATAAGCCGACAAATCACTCTCAAAAATCATGAATTTTCGTCGGTTGCTCTCGGTAATTGCCATGCTTTCGATCGCAGGCTGCAATATCCAAACGCCACAAACCAACACAGAGTCTACAGAAAGTCGATCGCCAATTGCAGCCCCTGTTCCTCCCAAACCAAAGTCTGAGATCGAAGAAGCAACACTAATTGCTGTCGGCGACATCATGATGCACAGTACCCAAACGCGATCGGGCTACGACGCAAAAAAGAAAACATACAATTTTGACACTTTCTTCGCACCAGTTAAAAGTATCCTGTCAACAGGCGATTGGGTGATCGGAAATCTCGAAACACCTTTAGCGGGTGAAGATGCGGGCGGATATACGGGATATCCGCTATTTAACGCACCGGCTCAATTAGCGGATGCTGCTAAAAAAGCCGGATTTAATATATTGACAACCGCGAACAATCATGCTTTAGACCGTGGAGAAAAAGGAGTAATTAGGACGATCGCCAATCTGAGCGATCGCAAAATTGCCTCAACAGGAACAGCCACATCAGCCACCGAAGCTTCACGCACTTTAATCAGCACCAAAAACAACATTTCATTAGCCCTGCTAGCCTACACCTACGGAACAAACGGCATTCCCATACCCAAAGGCAAAGATTACTTAGTTTCCCTAATTGACGAAAAAAAGATAGTCAAAGACATTGCTAAAGCCCGAAAACAAGGAGCAGATATTATCGCAATTTCCCTCCATTTTGGCAATGAATATGAGCGACAACCAAACAGCAAACAAAAACAATTAGTGGAAAACCTATTAAAAGCCGGTGCAGACATCATTCTCGGCAGCCATCCCCACGTCGTCCAACCTTACAAAATTTTTAAATTTTCAGGGGAAAATGGTAAAACCCGCAAAGCTGTAGCAATTTATTCAATGGGAAACTTTGTTTCCGGTCAAAATAAAAAATATACAGACTTAGGCGTAATTTTGCAAGTAAATATTCGCAAAACATTTCCCGAAAAAACCACAGAAATTACCAGCATCAAAACCATTCCGACTTGGGTACACCGCTATACTCAGAACAATAAAACGAACTATCGCGTTTTGCCGTTAGAAACAACTGTCAGTCACAAAAAAGATGCACTGCTAGCAACTTCACAGTATCCTGTATTATCAAAATATTTGCAGGATATGAACAATCATCTTAACTCTTTGAATAGTCCGAAAAAATCCAAATAATTTGGCATTGAGAATTGGGAATTGGGCATTGGTGATGGGAATTGGAAGCCTAGCCGACCGATTTGTATCCCCAGGCAGTGCCCATTGGTAACGTAACAACTTAAGCTAGGGAAGCATTTGTCAATCAGCAATTATGCTAAGAATCTCCTCAAATTTTGGGTAGAAAACTTAGATTTGGGCGATCGAACAATGCCGAATCTTCAGCAAATAAATTTACCTAAGCTTGGATATCCTTTCCAATCAGTACGAAATGGGCAGCAGAATAGCGCGTCCTATCAACTCCGCTAGCATCGTCGGGCGTAAAATCTCATCAACAGTCAATACTCAACTCTCATTCAGTTTTTCGACCCGCCCGTTAACAGTCAACAGTCAACAATAATTCCGGTGCAACCGGAATTGATATCAATTGACCCCTGGTAAGCTTTGGAAGCAATTAAGTATCCAACGGAAGAGGGTGTAGTGGAGTAGAGCGACTTTTCTTTTTGTGATTGTATTCTTCCGATACGCCAAGATAATCTGATGGTTGATATCTGCCAAATATCTCAGCGAAAATGTTAGGCAATTTTCGATAAGGAGAAACACCCATATCTTTAAGCATGATGTCAATATATTGTTGGAAGCGAGTGTTGATCGCACAGGAGCGCGAAGGTTCAAATTGAATATTTGCGCGTTTCCACTCGCGGATATATTCAATACTTTTTTCCATATTTTCGCTGGAAGGCAACTCAAGTTCACCGCCCAAGTAAGCACACAGCCATTGTGTGGCGATCTCGACTGCTGGCACGTGCATATATCCATGATTGAACCCGGCAAAGGCAATGCCAGGAATGCGAGGATGAAGCAAGTGGCGATATAACTGCACGCCATCGGGTTCGGTTTCTAACATTTTTCGATATTTATCAGGCAAAAATGGAAAAATCGGCGTTTGCGAACCCAAAGATAGAACGACTAAATCGCATGGAATCTCGCAACCATTTTTCAACTTTACTGATTCTCGCGAAAAACCAGATAATTCTGCACGGTGGGGCGAGATTTTTCCTTCTGCAATAAACGGATAGTAATTTTCAGGCGCAACCGCTGTGGCTGAACGTAAATCAGGCAATAGTTTGTGGTCTGGTTGTACAGCTTTGATTCGACCCTGGGCATCTTGACCTTTTCCAGAAACATTTCGTTGAACTTGAAAGCGGAAGATGGATGCAATCAAATCCCAAAAAGCTGAAACAATGAAGCCAAGGCGATTGTGCAGGAAACGTTCAATGGCGGTTGGATGTGCCCAACTTGTCATCATCACTGTCCCAAAGCGGCTGAATAATGCGTAGGTAAAATGTACGCCCAAAATCCATTCGGGGATAAGCCAGCGCGGTGTACGAAATACATGATTTACTTGCGCGCCTTGTTTTGCTGCGAAAGTCGCCATGTCTAAGGCGCTCTTTCCGAAGCCAACGATTACAACTCGTTGATTATCAAATATATCAAGCGTGTGGACATCCCGTTCAGTGATGATTTTCCCGCCGAAATCTTCGATACCTGGAAATTCAGGTTGATACTTTCCTTCTGTATATTGCCCAACTGAGATAACGACGTATCCAAATAATTCTTCGTGAACGCCATCCTGGTTTTTATATCTTAATAGCCACCCATCTTCTGTTTCTTTTAGTTCGATAACTTGGTGATTTAACCGCACATCCAGCTTTAGATGGTTGACCGCTTGCTCCAAATAATTCAGGATTTGTTCTCCGGTGGGATGTAAATCAGGGGTGAATGGCCAGGGAAAATCAGATAAATGATACTGTTCCCTGATATTTTGCAGGTGTACGTTTGGGTATGCAAGTGCCCATACTCCGCCAATCTTTTCGGATTTCTCGAAAACAACTGCTTGGAAACCATTTTTCTTGAGAATATTGGCTGTCGTAAGGCCTGATATTCCCGCGCCAATAATGGCAATTGGCATACCGTTTTTGTATTGCATATATTTGAGTCTCCTGATTGGGTAGGGTTATTAGAGTAGTTCTCCTGACGGAGTGACAAAAAACCGGAAAGCCTTGCAATGAGAAGGGTTTAAATTGAGCGCTCTCAAAAAGACAGAGGCGTTGTCACCCCGTCATATCCGCGACCTTAACCCCAACTGCTGATAGTAGCTTAGTTGGTTATAGACGCTTGGGGGAGAGGAATCCTTGCAGTCTGGCTGCTACAACCTCAGTTGAGGCGAGCTGGCACATTCAGATAGCCCTAAAAATGTAACTAAAAACTAATAACTAATAACTGCTTAATTAACCAAGCGATCGCCCCTTCAACATCAGCAGCCTGCTCAACATGGGGAATCTGCGGCCGCTGCACCATCACCACCGGAATTTTCAGTTGCCTAGTCGCAGCAATTTTAGCATAAGTAGAACCGCCGCCGCTGTTTTTGCTAACAATTGTATCAATTTGATATTCTAATAGTAATTGCCGCTCATCTTCCAATGAAAAAGATCCTCTTGCTAATAACAATTTACCGTTAGGTACAGGAGTATTTAGTACAGGATGATCGATCGCCGGCATCAAAAACCAAATAGTCACTGATGTATGGTGCGTCAGGGAAAACGATATTACCCGAAATCAGGGCACGGCACTGGCGTTTCCCTACAAATCCGGCGATCGTTACATCCGATCCGCTTGATTTTACCCTTTACCCGAAATTAGGAAACCGCAGTGCCGTTTCCCTAAAATTAACCGGGCAATCGTTACAGCACTTTCCGATGTTATGAGGTACAATTGATAATTGGAATATCTGACAGCCAAAGCTAATGAAATCCTATTCCCTCGACCTGCGCTCAAAAATAGTGACAGCGCACTTAGTAGAAAAAATGTCAAGCGAGAAAAGTAGCCAGTCGGTTTGGTGTTACTAAAAGTTGGGTTCAAAAACTGGTCAAGCAACAGCAAACTGAGGGAAACTTACTTCCAAAAAAGAGGGGAAAACCCCGATTCAGCCATTTGGCTAATGCAGAAGCAGAAGTCAGAGCATTAGTAGCCGAGTATCCCGATGCTACTTTGGTTGAATTATTGTTACAGCGAACGGGAAATTGGGTGAGTCGGACGGCACTGTGTCGGTATTTACAAAAATTAGGACTCCATCGTAAAAAAAAACATGGTACAGTAGCGAAGCTGGAACAGAAAGAGTGCAAAAGTTAAGAGTTGAGTATTAGGAAAAAATCCAAAAAATTGAGGTCGAGAACCTAGTATTCTTGGATGGAACTGGTATTATGCTGGGTTGGGCTAGGACTCATGCTCGTTCACAGGTAGGGACAAGAGTAGCCGCAATCAAGCCATTTTATAGAGGGTCTAAAGTCACAGTTATTGGCGCAATTAGTCTGAAGAAAGTTCTGGCAGTAATGACAATAAATGATTCAATGGATGGTTCAGCATTTGCCGTATTTATTGAGAAGTTTTTATGCCCTCAATTATGGCCAGGAGCGGTAGTAGTGATGGATAACTTACCAGCTCATAAAATCACCTCAATTGTACCAATGAGTGAAAGCGTAGGTGCAAGTGTTATTTGTTTATCCCCCTACTCTCCCGATTTTAATCCTATTGAAATGTGGTGGTCACATCTTAAATCGTTTTTGCTAAGGTTTGCTCCCAAGACCTCAGCAATGATTGATAGGATAATAGCAGTTGCCCTCAATTTGATGAATCCTAACCATTTAAGAAATTGGTTCACTGATTGTTGTTAGTGTACCTCATAACAGCGGAAAAGGCTGTATATCCGATCGCGCGAGCGCCCTGAAATCCGCAAGATTCTGATGGAGTTCTTCTCTATAATTCTCACAGTGAGGACAAACTATTCTTGACTCTACAACACGAGCGTCGAAAGTAAATTTGTCCTTCAAGTTGAGGACAAGTTTCCACCTTGACTCCAGGCAAGTCTCATCGAGAGTCTAAATGAAAATTCATCACTCTAACTGTATTGATTGCTAGATTTTATGCCATAAACTCAGGAGAGCCTTTCCTTCTGCCTCCTGCCTCCTGCCTCAAAACTCCAATTTCTAGCTTGGCTGCAAAAGTGAGATGCTCCCTACATACCTTCGCGCTCTGGTGTGATCGGGCGATCGACAAGATTGCTGTAAGGAAACCGCACTACCCTTTCCTGACTGCCGTTTCCTTACTCACAGTTTTTTTAAAGTCGCATAAATTTTCAGTAAATACCGATCTACACACTCGCCAAACCCAAAGTTAAAATATACCCAATAAAAAATAGCTCCTCCTAGCTGTTTTTTGGGCCAGCTAAATATCAGGGAGTGCATCTACGTGTCAAAAAATAAAACGCTAAAAGGCAGAGCCACTACACCTGCCGCAGGTTTTACAATGATAGAGCTATTGATAATTATTTTAATCATAGGAATATTTAGTGCGATCGTCGCCCCCTCTTGGCTAATGTTTATCAACAACCACCGTTTAAAGCTATCGCTTGATCGAGCTTATTGGGCAATGGAACTTGCCCACAGCAACGCCAAACGCGATAAAATTTCATGGCAAGCCAGCTTCAAAGAAGAAGTAGGAAAAAATCCCCAGAGATGAATGATATAATTCTAATGGCTGGCGACACAGGTACTGTACACCACTGGGCCAAGGCCGGCCACTCCCAGGACTAGACGCAAACGAACCTTGAAAACCTTATATATAAAGCATCTTAGAAGCCAGCAGTTGCAACGAACCTAAAGCCCTACCAGGGATTGAAACAGCAAGCTGCTTGAGATGTTCAATGCGGCGACGGTTGCAACGAACCTAAAGCCCTACCAGGGATTGAAACGAGCATGGCAGGTGCTACGAACTTGAGCACAAAATCTTGTTGCAACGCACCTAAAACCCTATCAGGGATTAACAACGCTATACGTAGTGTTAACGCAGCTTCGTAGCAACACTACATATAGCGCATTTCAATACTTCACAATTAGGGGCAGAGATTTTATGTCCAAATTTGCGATCGACGCGAGCCGATCGCACAAACGCCGCCATCCAAACTCAGTGGTCAAGCCAATGCAACCAGCAGTACCGGGTACATTGGCATCAAAGTGTACGCCGAGTTCCGCCCGCACCCCGTGAATTGAAATTACAGGATCAGGCGTTATGTGAAAAAAGAGGCCTTCAATGCCGCGAGTGTCGAGCCAATAAGGCTCTGTTGGAATTTCATATTGCCCGGCTGGAATGGGCCCTTTTCCCCTCACCCACTCGTCGCCCGGTCGCTGCCAATTCGCACAGCCAGAAGTTGCCGTATAGTCGATCGCTTTTCCATCGGGATAAATTAGCTGTAAATTCCCGTAAATTAGATTAAGGGATTCAGCTAAATCCATTGTGAAAATTAGTTTGTGCATTTTATTTTGTGCTTAATTTGCTCAATTAAATTTTGAATTTCTGCAAGCGATTTACGACCTGATACTAAGTCGCGCAAATTCCCGATAGTCATGCCCTGTATGTATCCATACTCTTTCGACAAATCCTCTAGACAATCCACCAAGTGAGATTTGTTAGGATTGTCAACTGCTAAAAGCTGTTTAGCCTTGTCTATAGTCATTTGATGGCGACTTTGGGGGCGAAACTAGCAAACCGCCCAACAGTGTTAGAATTGGCGCTAAAAAAGGAATAAGCGGTGTAGCATTTTCTTTTTGAAAAACTAACGTTGTACCCGCGCCAACCAATAAAATCACCGATATATTAAGTGAGGCAATCGTGAAGCGATACGAGTATTTATCCACTTAAAACCCTGTGTTTTCGTTGTTGTATTCATTCAATAGATCGTCTTGGATTTCGTGGATGCCGCCTCGCACATGATACCCGTGATGGACTTTAAGATAATTCTGGATGTCGCGAACTTCGGCTCTTTGGCTTATATACAAACTTCTGAGTACCGTAAGCTTGCGCTGAATATTTGCTAAAAGTGTAAGGATACCTCTAGTTACGTTCCACAGCACAATTAAGCTGATTAGGGATGTCAGCAGCGTCCCGATTAATGACACTACATCTGTTGCATTTTTCACAGTTTGAAACTTTAAGTTAGTCAATCCCAGTGTAAATTTCAATCACTAGCGCGATTTCTTTGTGCCAGCGCGCCGCTTCAAATTTGAGACGATATTGAGTGGTCAAAAGAGGAAGCTTTATCAATGTTTTTCGTTTGAGTGGAACCATCCACCGGGAAGCTTCAAAATCAGGTGAATTATTACTTCCTAATAATTGTGTTAAGTTCCCCGCAAGCCACCAACTAGCTTTAGCTGGTAAAGAGTTTGCATAAGCTCTAATTGTATGTTGAGTAAAAGTCCCTGGTATTAATATTGCGCCAATGGGGGTTGTATCAGATGTTGAGTGAAAATTATTGTAAATAGTTTGCCAGTTAGTTTCGTCATCCAGCGGCATTTATGTGGCTCAGTGAAAATCAACTTAACCAAATAGAAATTGAAAACGATTCAAATAAAGGTTAACAATTTCTATTTGCAAGTTATTAAGGAGTAGTAGTGGCCTTGCGTTTCTTACGACTTTTTGTAGTCGTAGTAATTGTTACTTGTTCAGCCTCAGTAATTGCTACAGCGGTCGCAATAGCAGCAACAGCAGCAGCTTTAGGCATAATGGGATATGTTCGACCACCTTCAATACTAAAAAAAGGCTCAATTTCGCCAACACCTACAGTACCAGTAGTAGCAATTTTTGTAGCAGGTATCAACTCGCCCAGAGCGTCAGCAATTTGTGCAACCGACAAAAACGATGGAAAAGTTATCGAAAGTTGTCTTTTAGTACCTTTTGTTGTTTTCAGTCCGGTAGTTAGAAAAACTTTCTTACTTCCAGCGCGACTATTGGCGAGGTAAACTCTTTTACCTTCTGCAACAGCAACATCGGCAAAAGTTCCATCAGGTTTTGGAACACTTCGACTATATGCGGCTCGGTCTACCAAATCGCCTTCGCTGGGGGTGTATACTAGACCTTTAATATCAAGAAAATTGGCAACTCTCTCAATGCAACTACAGCTAGTACGATAAGGATCTGTTCCTGTTCCTGTCTGTCCAACTGCCGTATATTTAACGAGAAAAGCGAATCGACCCATAGGATTTATCTCCTTTTATTTTTAGAAATTACCCTACAGTTGGAGTGGCCAAGTCAAGATTTACCACTACACGTGAAACAACTGTGCTCGTTCGGGGGAAAAAGAGTTGATTGGAGCCAGTACGAGCAATCGCACCGTTTGCTGCCGGCGGATAACCTAAAATTTTCTCGCCCGGTGATAGGGATTCGTTTTTTTGTGCTGCCGCAATCGAAGCAGCCTCTAGAGTTTTGACAAGAAATTCGTTAAGAGTGAAGTCAACGGGCATATCTAACTTTTCCCACCAGGCGCGCAGCGCTTCGTCTTCAGTAGCTTGAGCCAATTCTTGTAAAGTAATGTCGTTCATTTGTGTAAATGGTATTGATGGGTAAAATCTTGCGGACTTATTCGATAACTTCACCTTAATTTTTTCGCATTGACCTGTCAACAGCTAAAACCTTTACCCCGTGGAGGTTTCACCTCTAAAGTTTTTTGTAGAACCCTAGGGTTCCGCAAAAAACTTTAGAGGTGAATCTTGCAAGATGTTAATTTTTGTTAAGTCTGAATTAACCTAACGGTTTTAGGTTTGATGGCTCTCTCTCTGGCCACAAATCAATCTCTATGCGCTGTTCTTCCCAGATATTCCCTGCGATATCTTCTCGCCCTTCTAAGTCACTAGCTCGCTTTTTCCAAGTCAGCACGGCTTTACAAGGATAAACCAAGTAAGGGAGCGCACGCCGACGAGGTGTTGGGTCAGTGTAGCCCGAATCGCGAACTCCATTGGGTAATATTTCAGCAGTCGAAAGTTTTAGCAATTCTTTTATTTTTTGAAGGCCTTCATTTTCGGTGCTGGCATTGCACTGCATTTGATGGCCACTATTGAGTCGCGCTGTAACCAACCGCTGACCGCTGGTGTACTGCTTAGCAGCAAATTTTATTTCTTCCCACGTCAAACCGCGTTTTACGTCAAATACAGTGATTTCTCGGCAACGGGCCCTTTTACCTGATGGCATTTTCCACGGCGGCGCTGGTTTTTCTCGAAATTCAATCAGCAAGCGCCGCTCTTGAACGCCGGGGGTGATGTAATTATCTGTCGGCATACCATTTATCAAAATTCCGACATCGCGATTACCGAGCATCTGGTGTGTCGCTAAAACGCTAACAATTGTCGGCCTCAGCACAGCTTCTGAACCGCTAAGAACAATTCGCTCGTCAGGTGCACTGCGGTCGGGGGTAATTTCGACAGTGCGATCGGCTCCAAGTACCGAATTATTTTGCATCGCTTGCTGAGCAAGAAAAGCATCAATGCCGCCGGCAACGGCAAAACCCGCTTCGATACAAGCTTCTGAACCTTCTTCGATCATTTCTTCGGTAAAATTCCGCCAGAAAACGTCGGGAATTTTTTCCACGGTTTCTTCGACTGCTTTGGCGATTGTCCAACTTTCCCCGGTTCCCCAGTTGTCTACTGTTTTGGAACCCAACACCGCCCGCAGCCCTTGCCCGAATATACTGTTTGGGTCTTTGAGCGCGCGTCGCACATCTTTGTAGAGCCAAAGGAAAGTTGCCTGAGTTCCCATACGGAATCCTGCGTTGATAACTTCGCTAGCGGCGTCTAACATTTCGTCTAGCGCTTGCTCGCCGACTTCTTTCAATAAGTGCGTACCCAGCGACTGGTTGAAACTAAAAACCGCAGCGGCTGGCACTACACCGCAGCCGAGCCAGCCGATCGCTCTTCCGGCAGCACCCCCCAAAATTCCTCCAAAGGAAGTCCACAAACCTTGTATTTGCTTATCAATTGCAGTATCTGAGATGTTCCAGTTGAAATTGTAAATAAACTGAACGCCAGATACTATCCAGCTCCACAACTTAGTAAAACTAAAAGATATTGCGCTTGTGATTGCTGAAATTAAAAAATTCCCAAATCTAACAGCGCCATTGATAACAGTCTCTAAAAAACCCCCATTATTTTGAGTTGTGATTGCACTTGCAGACCACGTTCGGATTAAATTACCGCCTGTTGAACTTGACCGAATTTTTCGCGATGCCAAATCTTTAAGAATCATCCCTATTTTGGGAATTGCTTGTGCAGTTGCCATTAATTGTCACCCCCAGCCTGTGAAATGTTGTCGCCGATTTGTCTAATCCTCGGCCGGCGGTCTGGAGTCTTTCCGTAGGGGTTTTGTATGTCACTAATCCCCGTTATATTTGTAAAACCACTTTCTGCACTGTCGAGAAAATCTTCAAAGTTTTGAGATGGATTTTGTTTTTGCTCGCCGTCTGTGGGCTTGGTTGGATTTTTAATAGAATTTGCGAGGTCGAGACTTCCTTTTAAAATCCCTAAAAGTTGAGATTTAGTGTCTTTCTTGGTATCAATTCTTTGCCAGTGTACCGCACGAATTACCGCAGCAGCTTGCAGCAAATCTAAGAAGATATCGCGCAAAGTTTCTTTTTCTGTGTAATCCATTCCTTTTAAATGGATTTCTGATTCCGCAATCAATTCGTGTATTGTTTCAGCGCCAGGGGTAAAACAAGAAGGCACAGTAACGTCAATTTCTGTGCTTTTAAATGCCATATACTTAATGATTGATTTTGACGCCAAATAACCTTTAATGGCTTCTTGTCGAGCTAATCCTGATTCAACTAAATTCTTTGTTGTGATAGCTACTAAAGCATCAACATTTGTAGTAAGCGAGAGTATTTGCCCCTCAATTTCGGCAATAGATTCTGCTAAATTGGGAAATTTAACTTGTTTGCCCTGGTCGCCTTCTTGCGTAACATCAGCATCTTTAACATCGATTTGTATTACCCACTGACCCCAACGTTCGTCATCGCGCCTAAATTGCCAGTCAAGCAGGCTTACTAAGTCTACAATTGGCACCTGCTGCGGTTCTGCGGGTTCTTCTCCTTCGTTCGGGATTTCTTGGATGATAGTTTCAGGCAATGTTCCCGGAAACCTAGCAAGCCCCAATTTTGTATAAATTGCTCTTAAAAATTTGAGATTTTCTTGGCAGCAAGTATCCATAATTTTTCGGGGTGGTGGGTTTGGAAAAGGAGCAAAAACAGGAGTCTCGGGAACTGGTGGCACATCTCTGGGCATTGGTTGACCGTTACAAGTTATAGGCATTGCAACAATACTGATAGCTTTTTCTGGCCATTGCCGTAAATAAAAGTTTTTCATGTAATAATCGAATTCTGCCGGAGTACAAATATTTCCCCGTGTTTCCAGTGATTCTTCCCTTTGGTATTGCGGTCGGTTAAGCCAATACCAATATTGGGACGATATCCTATCAGGAGGGGGATTGGCGTTGATAGTAATTGAATAAGATTTAGTTACTGGATTGTAAGGATTAATTTTTTCGATATAGGTGCTACCTTCCCCAAAAACTAAGGTTACCTCTCTCCATCTTCCTTCTAGTAGCCAGTTGGGATCTAGCAAATCGTAAAATTCTTTTTTATAACCCTTTAGCAAAAGCATGAAGTGGTAAACGCAATTCGGATTTAAAGTTAATTTCAAATCCGAATAACTAAAGCCAATCCCTTTGTTAACAGTAGGCACACTCGGCTTTTGGTCTTTTTTCGTTTCGGGGAATCGCAATCCTAAACTTAATTCAATTGGGGTAAACGGAATCTGAAGCGTGAATTCTACTCCGATATTCCCTTCGTCGGAGGAAAGATTTATTCCTAATCCTCCAATTTCGCCGCCAATAGATCCGCCAATAATTTCTCCGGTATTTGTATCGATTTTTACGCCACCGCTC
The DNA here is from genome assembly GCF_036701505.1 of Microcoleus sp. Pol11C2. Taxonomy (NCBI): domain Bacteria; kingdom Bacillati; phylum Cyanobacteriota; class Cyanophyceae; order Oscillatoriales; family Microcoleaceae; genus Microcoleus; species Microcoleus sp. Pol11C2. The sequence continues at coordinate 14,286 of NZ_JAUBQX010000003.1, read as the reverse complement.
AATCCTAAAAGTCCTCCAGGAAGTTCGGCGCTGCCGGCAATTCCAACAGTTCCTTTTGAAGGATCTCCGCTGATATCAATGCCAAGCGGACTCACTTCAACAGCAGCGCCCAGCTCAATCCCAATACCACCAATGCTTCCTACTTCTTGAGTGACTCCGATGCCGCCGCTGCTAATGCTCGGCTGAGATTTTCGGCCCATGTCTACGCCGCTATCTTTGCCCAGATCGATCGCACTTGACCCCCTTGTTGCCGATGGCGAGAGTCCAGATGTGCGACTTACTCTAGACATAACTTGCTTCTATTCCTGAAAGCCGAGAGGGGCCGCCGTCGGCGATCGCCCAGAGTTCTCCGGTCAGAGTTTGCTCGGTCAGGTTGCCCCCACCGTTCCGGGCTAAGAAAATTCCGCTGCCGACAGCAACGCTGGAATTTCCCGCAATCCAGATATCTGTATTCCCTGTATTCGTTGCATACAAAATTGCTCGATTTTGGTTCGCCGTGCGGAAGCGAGTTGGCGCTCCAGATGGAATATCGATTCCATAAGGTACAGCACTGCCAGTCGTCCGAATTTGCGGTTTGGCAATTAAGTCTAAGCTGAATTTAAAATCGCCTTCAAGATTTATATAGTCGCCTAATCCGAGCACACCGTGTCCGTAATTAATAATAGAAATGCCAAGGCTGTCATCGGGGCTTAGTAACTTTAATTGATTAATTGTCAAATAGGGAATAACAAAAGGAATTGTGGTTTCCCGTCCCTTATTTTGCAACCTTGCAGTTGCAAGAGTTGACCACGCGCCGCTCCCTTTTCTGGCGTGAAACCTCAGCCCAACAAACGGGTAATCCTTTTCTATGGCCAGCATTGCAGCAATTTTTTCTGCTGCGTTCATTTCTGGGTAGATATCAGGGTAGGGAGCTTCTTGATATGAAGGCAAATATATAGCGCCGCTCAAAGCCTCAAGGTAAAAGCTTTTTCCTAAATAATAGGAAACTGCCAAAGGATCGTATTCGGCAAAAGCAGTGCCGCAGTTGAGAATTTCGATAATTCCTGTACCATCTGCGCTAGTAATGCTGCGCCTAAACGTTCTGGTATTCTCTAGCTGATTTTCACTCAATTTAAAAATACCTTTCCTTCGAGAATAGAACCGCCACCGGGTAAGGTGATAACTTCGATCGGGAATTCCAGCAGCGCGCTAAATGTGGCATTACTTCCACCGCTGGAAGCCATTGTGTGAGTGCAGCGCGTAATTACTGTTTTTTCGGGATTAAGCTTCCGTGCGGGGTCGAGCTCTAGGAGTTTGAGGGCAATCACGCCCTCCATAGCCGCTTGAGCTAAATTGGCGGCGGTACTATCGCCACCTGTTCCGCTGGTGAATAGGCTGCCAGTAAGGTAGTGCGCTGCGGTGTAATTCGTACTCCCTCCGACTGCGTTGGTTCCCCCGACATTTAGTAGCAAGTCGATAGCAGCCGTTTTTGTGGATAAGTTTGCTGTAATCGTTATGCGATCGGTTCTTTCGGCAATTCTTACTAAATTATTCTCTTCTTGTTCCAGCAAACCCAAAATGCCGTATACATAGCGCTCTTTAGCTGCTGCCCCATCAGGATTAGCATAAGATTTTCCAGATATAGAAGCTCCCGCCCCCGCAGTATGATCCGCCATAATAATTTTAATAAGTTGCTAATTATATCTAGTGTAAATATCAAGTTGGGGGGCTTCGTCTACTTCCTGAAAGCTTAAGAAGTTGCGGAAATAGACAAAACAGCAACTCCTTTAAAAATTCAAACAACCGGGCAATCATAGTTTCGGCTGCTACACTGAGGGAAGCAGCTAAACGGTTGCTAATTGGTCGGTATTCGTATACAAACAGCAACTATGAAAATTTTAAGGCTAGGACAAGCAACACCATTATGTCCGCTCACCTACCAACAAATCAGCAACCAATTTACAACAGAACTTTACAAATTATTTTTAGGGTTTGCTTGGTACACTGGAGAGAGGCCAGAAGCTATTCTACAAATCGACGTTAACCACGTTTACGCAAATATTGGGAGGCGGCAACCCCGCGATAAAATGCTGTATCCAGCGGCTAACCGTAAGGATAGAAAATCGCGACAGGTAGATATACACAGGGTCTTGAAACTGATGTTAGCTGCGTACCAGCCGCCAGAATCGGGGTTTTTATTCCCTTCTCTATATCGCGCCGACAGGCATTTAAGCCGACAAGCTGTAGACAAGGCTTTTAGACGCGCTGTAAAAAAAGCCGGATTGGAGAAACAAGGGTATAGCTTGTATTCACCGCGCCGAGGATTTATCACACACTTGAGCAGGCAAGGGTATGACATAAAAATCATTCAAAAATTGACAGGACACGCCAGCCTAAGTTCTCTCATTCGATATATTGATGTGTCGGACGAACAGTTAAAAAGTGCTATTGAAAACTTTTGACTAAAATATTAATCTATGACTTTATTTAATCCAAGCCAACAGCAACAGCAGCAGCAACAAACCCAATATTCTAATGCAGGGACTTTAACAGAATTTGCATTAACAACTGCAACCACAACTATCGTACCCGATCGCACTGCGGCTAAAAATAGAAAAAGTTTTACTATTTTTAATGACGGGACAGCTAATGCGCTTTTTGCTTACGGTACAACTATTTCGGCAACTGCTTTTACTGCTGAAATTTTGCCCGGCGGCTATTTTGAGGATTCTTCTGTCGCGCCTTGGCAAGGTGCCGCAGTGATGAGAAGTACAGCCAGCCCGACAAATGTAAACGTTACGGAGCTCGTAATTATCTAGTGCCTCTTCACAATCCGATCACTGAGCCGCAAGTACCCCAAGCGATCGCGCGGGATACCGAAGCCACAGCGGCAGCAGCAGCGGCAACCGCAGCCCACGAAGCTGCCACAGATCCACATCCGCAATATCTTACCCAAACGGAAGGAGACGCACGGTATCAATTAGCCCTTCCTGTGACAGTTGTACAGCAATCTGTCGCCGCGCCCGCGCAAATCAGTATCTTGGCAAACACCTGGTTCGATGTCGGCACTTTTAATAATGTCAATTCGGGCTCATCTGACTCTCTGTTTGCGATGTCGCTTTACGTCCAATACACATCTGGAGGCACGACCCAAGATTACTGGCAATATGCCGGGGCTGCTGTGATTTCGCCGGTTTGGTGGAAAGCAGGCGGCGCGGAATTGGTGAAATACATCGACATGGAAGGTCACAATTCTGTTGATTTCGCTTTAAGTTTTCGGCTGGGCATCGACGGGCAAGGAGGTAGAATGGTGCAATTATATTTTCCTCTTAATCTAATCGCTCGCCTCGTTCGCGCATCTTTTGTCCGATTGCGCTACTGAGCGCAAGAGTTATTCCCAGATTGCCGAGGCTTCCGGAGTCAGTCGCACGAAGGTAGCGAGTTTGTGCAAGGCCGCCGCAGCATAGCGGCAATTTCGGCGGGGGGGATTCCGGCCGCTAAGAGCGATCGCACTTCCGCCACTTTTGCCTGAGCAATGGGTGAATCGGTGTTACCGCCGCGGACGTGGACGTGTCTTACCCGGCCGCCGTCTTTGTAAGACAATCGATAATATTTGCGACAAGTCTCTGGGGCTGTGCCGCGCGGTTGGTATATCGATATTGGATCTAGCGGCGAATCATCAACAGGCGGGGCTGTTAATTCTGTAACCATTGTGGAGTCGGTTACAGAATTAACAGCGTGCCGCGCTTCCATCATGATTGCTCCTTGGAAAATGCAGTGAAGTTTCTCATTCATATACTGGATTTGATGCTCTTTGATTTTGAGAGGTTCTTCGCTGCTGTGCGCGCTGATTTGAGTGAAATCGCGACCTTGAGCCAAGTTCTCGCGACACACTTTGATAAACTCATTGAGTAAGCCGGTAAACTCTATAAATGTGTGGCAGTTGGTGCGAACTGCATCGTTATAAAAGCGGTCAGAGGCCGCTTGCATTTTTTCTAAGCTTTCTTCGGGTGTCATATTGTCTAGTAATTGTCTAGTACGGATGGGTATTGATATGGAATATTTGTGTTGTCGGTGCGGTGGGAGAGGAATTCCACCTCTTCCACGTATATGAGGGCAAAGCCGATCGCCTTCATCGCTTCAAACAGAGCGGCGCGGCTTTGCTCGTCATCTGTGTCGCGTATTTTTGCCATCAGCCATTGTCTTACATCGGAGAGTTTGGCGTGTTGCTGGAGAAGTGTTTCTTTAGATGCCATGACCTTACTTTGTAATAAATTCTTCATGGATTAGAGCTAGACTCCACGGCTCGCGCACCTCTTCTCCCCAATTGCCAATCCGGTCTGCAAGTGCGGGATTTATCCACACAACTTTTGATGCAATTCTTACGAATCGCCGCAACATTAAAAATAATTCTGCAAGCACGATCGCCCTTATCAGTCGGTAGGTACAGAGGACGGCTGCGGCGATGTTTTCCCAAGTGTTGAAAATTTCGTCGGTATCTTCCCACCACATTCTCTCTAATTCTTCAGAATCAGAATTTTGCTGGTGCTGTATTCGTTTGTCGGTAGTATTCCAATCAAATAGATAGAGCTCTTGCAGCATGGTTAATCTGTCCTTGTGGTGTGTCCGGTCTTTGTGGAACTAGCCGATCGCCCTTCACGACCGATCGGCAATTTGTCTAGTGTTTGTCTAGTTAGTGATTTCTTGCTGTAATCTTTGGCCGTAATTGGTTGTTACCTTAATATGGCTATCTTGGGAAAGGTCAATCTTAAAAAGATTTACCAGCAAATTGTGGACGCGGGCAAAAACTTCAACTCCTAGAGTTGTCGCTGTCAGCACCAGAGTTTCGCCAGAAGTGTAAAGCAGTAAACGATCTTCTACTTGTAACGTCGCTTTCTCAATAGGGTTATTCAGACTCGGATATTGATATTCGCGACAACAATCTTTGACGAGAACCCATCCGATCACTTGCTCCGTATCAATGCCTAAATCTTCACCACAACGAATTTTTACCATTTGTCCCCTCTTACTAAGAGTTAGAAAACTTGCTAGCAGCCGATCGCCCTTCACGACCGATCGGCAATTTGTCTTACTGTCTTACCGGCCGCCGACAGCATCCTTGAACTGCTTGCCTGCCGAAAATGCCGGCACAGTTGTTGCGGGAATGTCCATTTTGTCGCCGGTTTTGGGGTTGCGACCCTCTCGCTCCTTTCGCTCCCGCGACTCAAACGAGCCAAAGCCTACCAGCGTTACTTTGTCCCCACCGGAGACAGCTTCCATGATTGCTTCGAGGCCGGCAGTGAACACGGCATCTGCCTGCTTTTTGGTGACGCTGGCCTTTTCTGCAATTGCATCAATCAGTTCGCCTTTGTTCATAAGTGCGATCGTCCTTTGGTTATCAGTTATTGGTTATTAGTCATTAGTAGCGCATCAAGGATGCCAGTAGGGTTCCGGCTCGTAGGTAGCTCTTTCTTCTTCCGGGTCTACAAATCGGTCTAACGGCTCTTCCCCGATGTAATCCTCAAAGCTTTCGGGGCGATCTTCAAAAAGTTCGGCATCTGGAAAATATTGAATCTGGTCGAGGTTTACATATCCGTCGCCGTCTGTCGCCTGTTCAAGCCATTCTGGCGGTAAGTCTTCCTCTGATTTCCAACCAAGTTCCAGCACTTTAGCGGTGGTAGATTCGGGGTTGAATAATTCTTGCAGTTGCCGCGCTGCGCCGATCGCAATTGATGTAAGTCCTTCTCTGCCGGCGAGCGACGGGTGACGGGTCGCTAGCTGAATGTGGGAGATGATGGCGATCGCTGCCAGCGGATGAATTTCGATCGGAGCCGGTGCCTTGTCTTCGAGTGAGGCTAGCTCTGCCGCATACTTTTCAAGGTCGGGATAGTTGGGGTCTGTGTGGTTCATGTTAGTTGATTAGATATGCGTACTTTCCCTTGACTGTCAGTCCCAGCAGTTTTGCAAGCTTCTCCGATTCAAAATGTATCAATTCACCTCTCAAGGCAATGGGAATTTTTTTTAATTCTGCCTTGGCTTTTTTGTAGTCAGATAAGGGGATTCTCACGTTTTCGGGGGACGGGTAATGACTCCAGCAGCCGCTTGAATGTTTGACAGCTATCATTAATTCTCCCCTGCCTTGCGTAGAGTTATCCTCGTCGTTGCCTTTGTAAATCATCAAAGATTTTCCAGCATAGATGATGTTGCTATGCCCGTAAGCTAATCCTATTTCGAGCGTTGTTTCGCCCAGGGATAAAGTAGAGCGCCGCGCTTCGAGAACTGATAGGAAACCCATTACAGCAGACTCGCTGAGAGATTTTGCCAATTTTCCCAACGCAAGCATGGTTATACCTTTTAGCCGGCGAAACCACACCCTTAGTTCAGGGGCCGCAAGGTCTACTTGCCCTAAAATAGGAATTGCTTTTTCCCAATGCTCTGTCCACTCAGTTATTGCTTCTAGTTTTGTGAGAGTGCGGCTTTCCGCTTCATCTGCCAATCGGCCCATGTTCAGCCAGAGTAAAAGCAATCCTTGAGATTTGGCGATAGTTTCGTAAAATTTCTCGTTGTACAGTTGTATCCCAGATTGACGGCATATCTCAAAAACTTCGTCAGGAGACTTGCCGTGATTTTCTATTAATGAATTTGCGAGTTTGACTGACTCGTCACTGAGGAAATCCAGAGTGAAATCTTCTGACTCACCGATTGAAATGGTAGGCCACACACCAACGCTCTGTGTTCCTCGGGGGATTACCCCAAAAGTTGCGTCACACTGTCTTCTGCGCTTTGCTTCTCCCATAAGTCTTTCGTGATGAATATTTCTTGCTACACATAAATGCTCTTTCATAGAAGCCGATTTATGTGTAGTTATAGTTTAGGACTAACGCAAAACCAGCACCTGACATAGGCGCTGGTTCTGACTGCTTACTATTCTGCGAGCGTCCCGTTGCTTGGGGGATTCTCCTCGCTGCGATTGTTGGATGCTTCTAGTTGCTGTTGCCGCTGCGCTTCTTGCTGACGCAGCATCTCTTGGTATTGCTGTTCTTGCAGCTCTTTTAGTTTGATTAAGTTGTCCAGCTTTTGCTGGTACTCTTTGACCTCCTCTCTGTACCAGACGATGCACTCCTGACTCTTGACCAACTGCTTTTTAGCATCGTCTATTAGCTGGTCAATAACTCCCCCAAAGGGGTTGAAATCTCCAATTCCCTCCTTGCTAGCTTCTCGATCAAGTCTGAGCCACTGACCCCCAAACCCTGAGCTAGCTCCCGAAAAAGTCTCGCTCCTGTCGGTGTGAGGGTAAACGTCCTGTTTGTCCTCAGTTCCCCGTACTCCAACTGTTTTGCCTTCTTGACTTTGACCATGCTCTTGATTCATAACGTCTTCCTTAAAAGATTAGCAAAGATACACTTGTGACCTTGACAAACTTACAAGTGTGACTTTATGATAGACCAAAGTCACACTTGTGACAAGATTGCAGAGCATACCTTCAGTATTCGCGGGTGAGTCTCACTCACCCTTTCCCCCCTATGTTCGACCTCAAACTTCTCCAACAGAAGAGTCTCAAGGATCTCAAGGAAATCGGCGAGCGGCTCAACTGCCTCCCCGACGGCGACAGACGGCTCAGACGCAACTGGATTGCAGCACTGGCAAGCTTTCCATTCCCCGAAACTTCCCCCGGTGTCGAACCGATCGAACAAGCGGCCAGCATCGATGCTGAACCGACCCCGGAGCCGATCAAAGTTCAAGCCCAGGAGCCTAAATTCCAGATAGGCTGCAAAGTTCGATCGCTCTCTCAGCGTTGGGGAATCGAAAAAGAGTCATTGACCGGAACCATTGTTGCTGTACAGCATTCTGGCGGTGTGCGCGTTGATTTTGGGGCGGGGGGATGCTTTGATTTTTCCCGCTCACGCCTCGGAGACTTGATCGAAGTTCAAGCCCAGGAGCCGCCGCTAGAATCCAAGTTTGGCAGCATCGTTTATCCCAGACCCGCCGCCAAAAGTGAGGCAAAAGTGAGTCAAAGTGCGATCGCGCCTGTGCTCGACGTTGAGGAATTCCGGCGGACTCACGTCGCTGAGATTGACAGTTATTTCGAGAGTGTCTCCAAGAATCCCCCCGGTTCCGATCTGAATCCGATCTTGACAACCGCCGACGCTTGGAACAATGCAGAATTTGGCGAAGTGCTCCACGCAGCAGAACCCAGCGGTCAGCTCAACTTGCTGGAGTGGGAGGATACCAACGAGCCGCCAGAACCCGACGACTACCCCTCAATAGCAGACTTTGATGCTGCATACGATCGCTGGCTGTTGAATCAGGTGCTAATTGCCGAACTCGAAACCAAAACCCAAAATGCAACTACTAAACCCGACATCGCCAGAAATGAAGGTGCTGATATACGTTACGGGCGCTCTCATCCCGCCGAATTGGATGGAGATATCAGCAGCGCTGCAACTGAAGGACTGGGAAACCAAGAAGGCGATCGAGTATTGGCAGTGGCAGGGAATCATCAAGCAGTTCGAGGGCGAGATTTACCCGATCAGCCAACTCAACTAGCTCCGATCATTACGCCACAAGCTCCGATCATTGCGCCACAAGCTCAGTCACATGACAGTCAGATAAAAAAATCCTTTGACGAACAGCAACCGCCCGGTCGGGGCGACGGTCGGGGATGTTATGCCGAATTGGCTATCGGAATGTTAGTCGGCCGCCGGAGCGATCGGCAGCACATCGGCAAGATTCTCGACATCTACAAATCCCGCCGGGGAATCTGGCGGGCAAAAATCCAACCGCTCAATAAACCCAATTTCGTTTATTTCGATTGCGCTGCGCTGATCGAACAGCGCTTGCTTTATGACTACGAGATGAAGCCGGGAAGATTCCTCCTCAGCGGCGAAACCTTCGACAAGTCCAGGGGCGAGAAATTTGAGGTTTATTCGCACAAAGTGCGATCGGCAAAACCGACAAATTGGACGGCAGACGAACTGAACTCGCTCTCGACATTCAAGCTCAAACAGATCGCCCGCGAGATGGAAATACCAGCAATCCCAGGCAGTGCAGGCAAACGCAGCCTAATCCGCGCCATCCTCGCAGAACAGGCAATCTCGCAGGAGAAAGCAGCAGCGCAGCGCGAGCGAGAAACTACCCCGCCGACCGCTCGGAAGCAAAAATCTGCGCCTGCCAGCAAGAAGAAGGGAGCGGCCGTCCCGCTGGGGAATCAACTGTCGTTATTCGACGTGGCGGTGTAGCGATGTTCCCATTCTTTATTCCCACTTTTGACTGTTGGTGCGATCGGACAGATGACACCGACGAACCGCCTGACACAGCTATCGGCGCACGATTACCGGGCCCTAAGCCTCCCAAATTTCCGCCTAAGTCAGCCGCAAGTCAGCCGCAAGTCAGCCCAAGTCAGCCTAGGTCAGCTCAAACTCAACCTAAACTCAACCCAAACGCATCCTAAACGCATACCGAAACTATCCCGAAACTATCCCGAAACTATCCCGAAAGCATTTTTGGGGCCGATCGGGCGATCGCCCCCGGGAGGTGATGCCTTTATGTAGCACCCGGCTGATATCACCTTGCGTTTATCTCCTGAATCTGATGTTGTTTTGTGCGATCGTCTTTTTTGCTTTGGGCGATCGCTCCCTCCCACCTCTATGAAAAAAGCCACTTGGTATCGACATTTATTTAACGGCTATGAACCCGATAACGCCATCAAATTAACAGGGGAATTGGTGGATGACCGCTACGTAGTTTATGAGGTTTGGGGGTCGCTCACCTTTAACGACGGGCACTTATTTGTATCGATTCATCAAAACGAAAAAGGCGAGTTTGTTTGGCGCTCGGACGATAAAACGGGCATCGAAACTGAGTTTATGGATGCTTGGAAAAAGTTACCTGTCTTTGTCACCGACCCCGACCATTACATAGAATCAGCCATGAATTACCACGACGACTAACTATGCAAGTGACTCAGAAACACATTGATTTTTTAAGAGAGCCGAAAGAGTGCTTGTTCGGCTACCACTATTTGAATCAATGCCCGGGGTGGGTTATTGGCGAAATACGCCTTCCTCTAGTTCGTCATTCCAACCTCTTTTTGTTAATACAAACTTTTGACGGCGAACTGTGTTGGATGCCTTCGCATAAAGTTGATTTCCATTCACCTTGGAATTCTGTAATTCGCAAAAATGCACCTCTACCGCCAAAAATGGACAAATGGATCTCACATTAAATTCACAATTTCTAGACAATTGGATAGAGCCACTAGAGGGCGAATATCAACCGCTTCTAGACTTTGAAGAAGCCATCCAGAATCAATCCCCATTCCACAATTTAGACTCGCTCACGAGCGAAATTAAAAGGGGATTTCTCGACTACGTGCGGCAGGGAATCATGCTGCACACAATCCGCCGATACCGCTTGTACAAGGACAAATTCAAGGACTTTAAATCCTACTGCGAGCAAGGATTGGGCCGCCAGCACTTCTACTGCAAGCAAATCATCAAAGCTGCGAGCGTCTGCCTGCGGTTAATTAAATCTGGCTTCAAAATCTTGCCCAACTGCGTAGCTCAGGCGCTCCCCTTGGTAAAGTTCGCCACAGTCGATCAGTACGGCGAGAGTCCCTTAGAGTCCAAGTGGCGAGAGGTTGTAGAAGTCGTTCCCCAGGAAAAAATTTCAGCAGTAACCATCGCCGAAATTATCGACGAAAACCCCGAGCCGCGACTCCAGCAAGTCCGCATCAAAAAAGATACCTACGCCATCCTTGCCAAAAAAGCAGCGGCGGCCGGTCTGTCGTTTGTGGAATTCTTAGACCGCATTGCCGACGAGTACAATCCGCCAGAAGACGACGAACCGACAGAACACACGCCGGAGCAGCTAGAAATTTTGGATCAGCTTGATGCTGAGTTTGAAAAAGTGGCCGCAGGGGCGATCGGCAAAACTGACAAACCCGTAGCAAACATTGCCAGCGACAAGCTATCAACTTGCTATCAAAAAGCTATCAACTTGCCCGGTAGATCCGACGACGTGTCGGACTCATCCTAATTTTTAAAAAATTACCATGCACCATACTTTCACTTACAGGCATTCCGATTTGCCCCCAGTTCGACCTGAAATTCAAGCCCAAATTGTCGCCCTTGACGTTCAAGTCGCTGACTTAATTTTGAAGAGCCAGGGGAACTATAAAGAGCTTGAGCAGTTAGCGGAAATACTAGACAACTCTCTAGACAACTGCGAACTCAATTTGAATTCGATCCGCATTATTCCAGACGGTAGCGATAGTCAGCATCCCGACACCATCAGTATGAAAGATCTGCCAATTGAGCAAAAACAGCTTATTTACTCGTGTTCGCGAACCAACTCAATTTTGATGAATTTATTGAGCGAAATCACTGGACAACCGTGCGAACAACTGGCTCATAATATTGGATTACAGGCCGCCATTCATGCGAAACCTGTGGAGGATGAAGAGATAGAGCAATTTATCGAAAACGTAATGATGCCCTTAACGGAAAAAACTCAAGATAATCCACAGGCTAAAACTCATTACGTCTTTAAAGTGCTCAATTAATAAGCAAGAAAGCGGTCAACAGTGCGACTTGACCGCTTCAAGAAACGGTTTTGGCTAACTGTCCTCTACTTACAATCTACCATGCCAACCAAAAACAAGCACCACATCACCGAGTTAATCAAATCGGCAAAAGAGCGATTCGACACTTTTAGCGATGCCGAAACTCAAGAAGTTTTCATCACCATCAGGGAAGCAAAAGCGAGAGGACTGTTGCGAAAACAGCCACCCGACCGCTGCCTCAATAAATACGTCAACGCTGCGAACTCCCTACTGAATCTTTACGGCGCGGACGAATTCGCAACAGTTTTAATGGAAAACATCGACTACCTCTACGCCTACATTGCCCTGGTAGCGACAAACTCCATCACAACAACCGCCTGACGAGCGCCGCGCGTGGACTCTGCGGCCGAAACTCCCCTTAATAAGGGGAAGTCGCGGATCGAGTCCAAATCAATCCGCCGATTAAAAAAGACTGCGGTTTAGGGCTTTCAGGAAAAAACAAGCTGTTAGGGCTTTGGTACATTCACAAGCTCGATCGCAGCCTCATTAATTGCTTACATCTCGCGCACTTAGAAGCTTTAAGAGTGAAGTAGGCTCATATTGTGGCCTTTGGGTGATTCATAAGCTGTTGCTGCGAGATTTGGAAACCTCACCTACAAAAATTTAATGCAAATAATCGGGCTAGATATCAGTAAGGCCTCAGTTTCTTGCTGTCTAATATCTGAAAAAATCAACGAACCGCGCGAATTTTACTATCGCTACAATTTCCATAAATTCACCGCAACAGCACACGGAATTTCGGAATTGCTCGCACTAATCGGAGTCGAAAATCTAGCCAAAACCATCGCAATAATGGAACCCACGGGGGTTAATTATCAAGTTTTGTGGGGAACCCAACTCGCCCGCGCCGGGGTGGAAGTGCGGTTAGTCGGTCATAAGGAATTGAGGAGTTTTCGCGAGCATCACCTGGGCTTGCCCGATAAAGACGATGACGCGGATGCTTTGGCGCTTGCAATCTACGGCTGGGATTATCAAGATAGCCCGCGCCGATTTGTTCAAATGCGCGATCGCACAATCGTGGAAATTCGCCGCCTAGTCCTGCGGCTCGCTCATCTCAACCGCGTCCAAAGCCCCATCATAAATAGGGCGCGGCAAGATTTGGCTTGGCAGTTCCCGGAGGTGGCGCTCATTAAATCGCTGCGGTCTGGGGAAAAAGTCCCGCTGCTTTGGGGCTGGCTGTGCAGCGAGCGGCAGTCTGTAAAATACGATTTGCTCTACGAGCGGTCGATCGGATTGGGAATCACGGATGAACTCCGACGCCACGCCGCCCGCATTTGCGACATTCAGCGCGAGGAAATGGCGCTCGAATTTGAGCTGTCTAAATTAGTCGGCGAGCCGCAGTTTTTGCCGTACCGCCGAGTTTTTGCCCGATTTGGATTTGGCCGCCGAGTCGAGGCGCTGCTGCTTTCCCAAATCTTCCCGATCGAAAATTACCTCGCTGCCGACGGCAAGCCAGATGTCAAAATTCGCAAGGGGAGGCGATCGGGCAAGCCGACCAAACGGCATTTGTCGCTGCGCCGATTCTCTAAAGCCCTGGGCTACGCGCCAAGTCAAGAAAGCAGCGGCGATTTACAAAAGTCTAAGGTTGTTGGCGGCAGCGATTTGTGCCGAAAAGCTCTCTGGCAATGGGTTTTTACCCGGCTCGAAGTCAAGCGCTGCCGCATGGCTAACGACATTGGCGATCGGCTGGGGGAAATTATGGACGCTGAGAAAGCCAGCGGTCGGCCGGTGCGGCTGGTGCGATCGCGCGTGGCGGCTAAGGCCGTAAAAATGTTGTTTAAAGAGCTCGTCCGCGAGCTTGTTAATTCTCTAGAGTGAATGTACAAATAGCAGTTCACCCAGCCGACATTCCCCCAGCCCAAGTACCAGGCAGTCAATGGAAAGAATTAGAACCGCAAATTCAAATAGATCCAGATGAAACAACCGTGCTCCAAGTAAATGAAAGCAACGATCAAAAAACAAACGGCCCAATCCGGCGCGTCATGTTCAACCATCGAGGTTGTCCCGTATCTCGAAGCGACCACGACTGCACCCTAACGAGTATAAGAGCCAAAGGAACCCTAACGCTATATCATCCCAACTTAAGAAACAGCCAACGCTGCATCATCATCTCCACCCTCCTAGGACATAAACGCATCTCCCAAAGACAGCCCAAAGCTCAAGACAAAAGATATTGTTACTAATAGGGCGATAAATTATTTTGGAGTAGGGAAACGGCATTACCGCTGCCTCAATAGCCGTTTTGTCGATGCTTATATTCGGGCGTTGCACACTTGTGGTATGCTAAGCGCTAACAATCAACGAAAATTCAGCTATGATTTGTCCTGAATGTCAATCTAGTAATCTTAAGAAAAATGGCCATAAAAGAGGTAAGCAAAATTATCTTTGTAAAAACTGTTGCCGCCAGTTTATTGATAGCTACTCGCCCCTAGGCTATCCCGAGTCTGTCAAAAAATATTGCTTGCATCTTTACCTTGAAGGGAATGGTTTTCGTCGGATAGAAAGACTAACTGGTGTTAGTCATAACACTGTTATTAATTGGGTTAAATTGGCGGGGTTAAGTTTGCCCCAACAGCCAGATTATGACGAGATTCCCGAAGTGGCCCAAATAGATGAATTGCAAACATTTGTGGGCAATAAAAAAAACAAAATTTGGCTGTGGACAGCCGTGAATAAAGGGTCGG
>NZ_JAUBQX010000084.1:0-16195 GCF_036701505.1 Microcoleus sp. Pol11C2 | reverse complement strand
CAAATCTGTTCGTTGTCATCTTACAATTTTATTCTTGAAGCCCTATTCTATGCAGCTTCATATTAAATTGGTATAACTGTCGTTAAAAATAAAAAAACAAGACTTTTTCCCCCAAATGCTGAGGCAAAAGACGACTCAGGCTAATATTGATGTTAACCTGTCCATACCCGAACTCAGACCTGTCCATGACACCCGATGCCACCGCCGGAGCCACTTCCGCCCCTGCCACTCAATCAACACCCGAAGTCAGCTTGGAGCTGCAAGTCCGACTCAAGACAGAAGATGGACAGCTACTGTTGCTACTCCCCCCAGAAACTAATAGCGAACCCGCAACAGCCTCCGCCTCGACTTGGACTGAACTTTGGCAGCAGCTAAAAGTCAGGCTGAACGCAGGAGAACGCTTTTGGCAGCCAAACGCAGAAGTACAATTGATGGGAAGCGATCGACTTTTAGATATCCGCCAACTGCAAGAAATCGCTGATGCCCTCTCCGAAGTGGAACTGCAACTCAAACGAGTCCACACCAGTCGCCGCCAAACCGCCGTTGCTGCTGCTACGGCAGGCTATTGTGTAGAACAACAGCCTCCGGTTTCTTCCCTGAATAAAGCCGCCGCCGAAAAACCGCAATCGCTGGCGGAACCTTTATATTTGCAGATGACAGTGCGATCGGGCGTAGAAATTCGCCATCCGGGCACCGTCGTACTTTTGGGAGACGTAAATCCCGGCGGCTCAGTCATCGCCGGAGGCGATATCCTAGTTTGGGGCCGTTTGCGGGGAGTCGTGCACGCTGGTGCCGGTGGCAACACCAAAAGCGTGATTATGACCTTGCAGATGGAACCGATGGTGATTAGGATTGCTAAGTATGTTGCCAGAGGCCCAGAAACCTCACCCGCTCAGTTTTTCCCGGAAGTCGCCTATGTGACGCCTCAAGGGATTCGGATCGGTAGAGCCTCTGATTTTGACAAATCGCAGTTAGTCGGGGGTAATGAGTAATCGATAATTGGTAATTGGGAATTAGTAATTAGTAATGAGTAATTGGTAATACTATTTTTCTTTAAATCGGCACTGGATAATCTTTTTCTTGGCTAAATCAGTCACTAAAGAAAGATTTAAAATTTAAGTGCAAATTCATAGAGGATTAGTATTACAAGGAGAGTTTTGAGTTTTGAGTTAATTCACTGAATAACAGATTGCTGCCCAATTACCCAAGAATAATTGCTAATTATCAATCAACAATAAAACCAATTACTAATTACCAATTACCCATTACTAATTACTAATTCCCAAGCACCAATTCCCAATAAATCTAAAATCGCTTATGGCTCGCATTATTGTTGTTACATCAGGGAAAGGCGGGGTAGGAAAAACCACCTCCACAGCCAATCTCGGCATGGCTTTAGCTAAGCGGGGGCGCAACGTTGCCGTAATTGATGCCGATTTCGGTCTCAGAAATTTAGACTTGCTGCTGGGCTTAGAAAATCGGATTGTTTACACAGCATTAGAAGTTCTCGCTGGAGAGTGCCGATTAGAGCAAGCTTTGGTGAAAGATAAGCGGCAGCCGCGCTTGGTGTTGTTGCCGGCTGCCCAAACTCGGATGAAAGATGCCATCAGCGCCCAGCAAATGAAGCAGCTTGTGGGGATGTTGGGAGCAAAATACGACTATATTTTGATCGACTCTCCTGCTGGAATTGAACAAGGTTTTCAAAATGCGATCGCGCCGGCTCAAGAAGGGATAATTGTCACCACTCCCGAAATCGCTGCTGTCCGCGATGCCGATCGAGTCATCGGTCTGCTGGAAGCCAACAACGTCAAGAAAATCAACCTGATCGTCAACCGGATCAGACCCGCAATGGTGCTGGCAAATGATATGATGTCGGTGCAAGACGTGCGGGAAATCCTCGCCATTTCGCTGTTAGGCGTCGTTCCCGACGACGAGCGCGTCATTGTTTCCACCAACCGAGGCGAACCATTAGTATTGTCGGAAACGGCCTCTTTAGCTGGAACTGCCTTCGACAATATTGCCCGCCGCTTAGAAGGCGAAAAAGTTGATTTTCTAGATCTCAATCCCCGTCGAGAAAACTTCTTTACTCGCCTCCGCAAGTTCTTAAATACTAAAATTATGTGATGTGCTGCAATATTGGCGATCGATCTTTAACAGCAGCGACCGCATCACAAAAACTAGCCCAAATTTTCCCCAGTGACACCAGTTCCCAAAAAGAATGAAACTGTTGACCAGCTCCAAACCAGACGGGAATCAGTGATTCCCCAATCGAAAATCGAAAATCGAAAATCGAAAATGGTATGACCTTTTCTATGCCTAACCCTTGACAAACCAGCCCGACCCATGATACACACACTGCTCGAACGACTTTTCCCGCGCACCCCTGACAACAGCCGCGACGAGGTAAAACGGCGCCTCAAACTGGTTCTAGCCCACGACCGCTCAGAACTCAGCCCAGAAATGGTTGAGTCGATGCGCCGAGAAATTCTAGAGGTGGTGTCTCGTTACGTGGAAATCGATACCACCGGGTCTGAGTTCTCGCTGGAGAGCGACCAGCGGGCCACAGCACTGATTGCAAATCTCCCGATCCGGCGAGTCAGGCTCGAACATCCACCCGAGAATTTGCCCAAGAATTTGCCCCCCAATCGGCCAGAGAATCGACCAGAATATGTACCGGAGTATGTAGTCGAAATTCTCCCCGACACTACAGAGTGATAGGGATTGAGATTTTATTGTCAGGCAAAGAGTTTGATTCGAGCCGATGGGCATTTAAATTAAACTATAGGAACCGCTTTCGTCGGTTAGAAAATAGACTACAATTAGTCGCCAGTTTTGCAGATCGATCGCGTAGACTTTTGGACCCAAACTGTAAATTTATAGCTCCTTCATCAGGTCATCCCAGCGATCGAGTTAAATGGCATGAAGAAATCGAAGCCACTCAAGAGTTTGGAATCCATCGCAACACCATCGACGCCACAAGTCGATGGTATTGCAACACACGAGACTTCCAAACGGAGAGCCTTGTGGAAACTGCCGGGTAATGGTCACTTGCATCACAAAACACGGTCAAGTTCCGAGAGTTTGTCAAAATACACAAGCACAATAACCCAAGCTGAGATTACACAACTGTGGGAGGGAGGGCATGATTGCTTTGTACTCACACCCAAACAATAATTAAGAGTTGTAATCCCTATTGACATCGGCACAGTTAGCTAATATTCTTTTATTTAAGATTTAAAATTCTCCAACTATTTCCAGCAAAAACTTAAAAAAGTTTTCAAGTCCACGGCTCCCTCCATAACCACTTCTAATAAAAAAGAGGAAGATTGAATCATGGCAGTATCTCTGACCAAAGGACAACGGGTATCGCTTGAGAAAGTTTCACCCGGTCTCTCAGAAGTATTCATTGGACTGGGATGGGACGTTAAAGCTACAGACACGGGTTCTGACTTTGACCTAGACTCATCATTGTTCCTCTTAGGTGCTAACGAAAAATTAATTTCTGACAACCACTTCATTTTTTACAACAATCTCACAAGTCCCGATCCAGAGAAATCAGTGCAGCACATGGGAGATAATCTCACGGGGGCCGGGGACGGGGATGATGAAGTTATCAAAATCAACCTCAAAAAAGTGCCTAATGATATCCAAAAAATTCTTGTAACTGTAACCATCCATGAAGCACAGCAACGCCGTCAAAATTTTGGTCAGGTGCAAAATTCCTTCGTGCGGATCGTTAATGCCCAAACACAACAGGAAGCTGTCCGCTATGACCTTGTAGAAGATTATTCCATAGAGACAGCGCTGATCATGGCTGAACTTTACCGGAAAGACGGTGAGTGGCGTCTCAATGCAGTGGGAGCAGGCTATCAAGGTGGTTTGCAAGCATTACTCGATCGCTATAGCTAAAAGGTAAAACACATGGGAATTAACCTACAAAAAGGACAGCGCATCTCGCTTTCCAAAGAAGCGCCAGGGCTAACAAAACTAATCTGCGGATTAGGCTGGGATGTTGCGAAACGCTCAGGTGGGGGTTTGTTTGGGGCTTTTAGCAGTGCTCCAGATTATGACCTCGATGCCTCAGTGATTTGTTTAGATCGAAATGACAAAGTGAATGATATGGCAAATATCGTTTATTTTGGCAATCTCTCCCACCGTTCAGGAGCTATTACGCATCTAGGTGATAATCTGACTGGAGCGGGAGATGGAGATGACGAGCAAATTCTCGTCGATTTATCTCGAATGCCCTCGCAAATTGTCAAACTGGTTTTTACAGTTAACATTTACGATTGCATGGCACGTAAACAAGACTTCGGACAAGTTCAAAATGCGTTGGTGCGTTTGGTTAATACGTCTAATAATCAAGAACTCGCAAAATATAACCTATCAGGTTCTGAATACAAAGGCATGACGGGGATGCTGATGGCAGAAATCTACAAGCATAATGATGAGTGGAAAATGGCGGCTATCGGTAACGGTGTTAAGGTTAATGGGTTACAGGAACTTGTGAAAACCTATGCTTAACCACTCCTTCGGTACATAGATGCTCCTTACTTCGTGGAATCCGAAGTGGGCTACAACGAGCGAAACCTTTTTTTGTTGAGAATAGCTAATCAGCCGAATTTACATTGAAAGAAAACCAATAGAATGGGAATCCAATTAACCAAAGGTGAAAGGTTAAATCTTTCTAAAGCTGGTCCCGATTTAAAACAGGTGGCGATTGGCTTAGGTTGGGAGGTGAGCCAGGTTGGCCAGAGCTATGATATTGATGCTTCTGTGTTTATGGTAGGTGCGGCCGGCAAAATAATTCATGAAAAATACTTTGTATTCTATAATAATCAGAAATCACTGGATGGCTCGTTAAGACATTCAGGAGATAACAGAACCGGGCAAGGCGAAGATGATGATGAGACGATCTACGTAGATTTGACAAAAGTCAAGATTTCTATTGAGCAAATAGTTTTTGTTGTCACTATTCACGAAGGGCTGGAAAAAAATCAAAATTTCAGCCAAGTTAAAAATGCGTTTATCAGGCTTTACAACCAAGAGACAGGAATAGAGTTAGCTCGGTACGATTTA
This sequence comes from Microcoleus sp. Pol11C2, assembly GCF_036701505.1. Taxonomy (NCBI): domain Bacteria; kingdom Bacillati; phylum Cyanobacteriota; class Cyanophyceae; order Oscillatoriales; family Microcoleaceae; genus Microcoleus; species Microcoleus sp. Pol11C2. Next base: position 11,116 of record NZ_JAUBQX010000084.1, on the reverse strand, counting down.
AAAGAGGATTTTGCTCAAGAGACAGCTTTGGAGTTTGGCAGATTGTATAGAAAAGATTTGGCATGGAGATTTCAAGCAGTAGGAGAAGGCTATAATGCCGGCTTGCAAAGTTTTGTATATCGGTATTTTGTTGATACTAAACAGGAAGAGAAGAAAGTAGACAAGCCTGTCTTAACTCCTGAAAAAGAGACCAAACAGCAACCTATTGATATTACAAAAAAAGCAGATATAATCCTTTTAAAAGCAAAAGTAGAGATTTGTCTTAAAAAGAAAGGGATTGAGGGTATCCTAGCAAGAGTCGCTTTGGTTTTGGATATTTCTGGCTCTATGAGCCATCAATACAGTTCTGGTGCAGTACAAGCATTTGTTGAAAGAATAGTTCCAGTAGCTAGCAGACTAGATGATGATGCTACATTAGATGTTTGGTTTTTTGGCTCAACATTCAAAAGAACAAGATCGGTGACGGAAACAAATGTTGATGGCTATATTCAAGAAGAAACTGGCGAAAGGAAGAGAGCTTTACTGATCTTTAAAATGCCTTCTCTTATGCTGGAATTAGGAGGGGGAAACAATTAAAGTTTGGTAATACAAGATGTCATAAAGAAGTATACTCAGGAAAAGGCTAGTAAACTGCCTACATTTATTGTTTTCCTCAGTGATGGAGGGGTTACTAATGAGCATGAAATTAAAAAATCTATAGTTGAAGCTGCAAAATATCCGATTTTTTGGCAATTTGTTGGATTGGCTGGTTCTAATTACGGGATTCTAGAAAGACTAGACACCATGAAAGGTCGGCTTGTTGATAACGCTAATTTTTTTCATTTAGACGATTTGGAAAAAATCACTGATGAACAATTGTATGAAAGACTGCTGAATGAATTTCCCGCTTGGATGAAGCAGGCAAGATTGAAAGGGATATTAAAATAGGGAAATCCGAGCATTTTATTGCCGACTCTGGCAATTGTCAACTCAACCCATAACCAGAGCTGAAATTAGCTCAAATTCACCAGATATTACGTACGATAAAAAATTCCTACACTCAGTCAATGTCTCTGTACGATCGCCTAGACCTAACCAAACACAATCGCAAGCTCAAACTCCCCCTTTCTCAACGGCTAAACCTGACTAAACCCCCCAAACTCCGGTGTCAGAGCTGTCGTTCCCGTATCCAGCCTCAGTGGGAGTTTTGCCCTTCCTGTGGAATAGTTCTAATTGATCATGATAGCGATTTTCGCCGTTGCATTTGGGTAGATGTATCAGGAATGGATGTCGCACCCGAAAATAGAGAAGCGATCTTTTCCCTGCTGATGGACGCCTTCTCCAAACTCTACGGCGCATTTAGAAGCATCAAGCTATTTTTGACCTCCGATCCCCCCGATCCCAAAGAGTGGGGGGAAGACTTTACTCGTGTTTGTATATTCGCTGACAGCCAGCCGGTTGACTATCTCGGCGTGGCTAGCTTCAAGTCGGGAATGGTTACAGATCGGGCGATTATTCGGATTGACCAAGTATTCTATGCTTCCTACAATGCCAGCCTTAGTCTCAATCAACTATCTAACTTAATTGCAAATACCATTGCCCATGAAATAGGACATACACTAGGACTCGATCATTCTGCACTTCCGACCGATGTCATGCACAATGGACTCCTTCATACGGTTCATAGCTTAATGCCTCCCTCATTTCATGCAGAGCAAATAAACTCAATGAACAATGCTATTCGCAGATATAAAGCCTTGAAGAATTGAGTGGCATGAACCAGGAAATAGCTAAATTTAGAGGTCGAATTCCCCAGGATTAATGCCTACAGCATGGCAAGCTTCTTTGACAACCTTCTTTTCATCTTTGTCAAAATTACCATCTGCACCACCGATAATAATGCCAATTTGGATGACTGCACGACCTTGATCTAGTTTTTTATTGAGTTTGGCTATGGCTTGGATAGCCTCCACTTTACCAAAATCGAAGTCTTGTGATAGCTTCTCACAATAAAAATCAAATTTTTGCTTCAACTCCGAAGCCGAAAAAATTTTTAGTGTTTCATTGGAAATTATTAGAGCCGCCGTTTTTTGTCTTTCATCGGTATTGATAGTGCCATCAGCAGCAGCAATCAATGCACATATTGCCATTGAGGCATCAGCAAAATCATTATTTTTAAACTTGGAAATATTGGTTTGCAGAGAATCATTGATTTGTGATACGTTCTGCTTTAATTTCTCCCAGAAAGTCATTTTTTCTCCTGTTTGGTGAATGAGATATGATGTTTATGACCGGAGTCACAGTAATCTAAGCTGCTCTTAACTTGCCAAGCAATTGCCAGACCCCGTAAGACCCTTAACTTTATCAATTACACTCCTGTAGTGTATCATGGTTCTTGAGGTTTTAGATTAATCAAGTCAATCTTAATAACTAATCGCTCTTTCACCGATTTTTTCGTGGCATATCTTACTTAATAACTAATCGCTCTTTCCAGAGGCTCTTGTAACTGAAGTTCTAAGGGTCGGTCGGAGCGAATTTGTAAACCCGGTAACTCATGTTTAACTAACATTTTTTCGCCTATTTCAGCAGTTGCCAAGGGCCAGAGTACCCAGCGGCTGCCAGGGGAAAGAGTGCTTAAAGTTGCAGAGTTTTGAGTCAGCCAAATTATCGGCAGTTTGGGCCGATTCTCAACCGCCTCTTCCCCAGCATTAACAGCCGCTAAAGTTTCCAAAACTACGCGGTTCCCCGAGACGAGTCCAGTCCCGGCAGTCCAAAGTTTGACGTTTAACAGGCGCTTGCTAGCATAGAAGTAAAGAGACGCAGCTACTGTCACGGCTCGTTCAAATTCTTCTGGCTGCCACGCCGCCACGCTGTCGAGAGCAATAATAATTTCTTGACCGCCGGCTGCAACTTCTAACTCTCTCACCCGCAGTTCTCCGTAGCGGGCGCTGGTGCGCCAGTGAATTAGGCGGGTGGGGTCTCCGTGGCGGTAAGGTCTGAGGTTGCGGGTGAGACCTTCGGTAGCAGTTTTTGATCGACTGCGATTGTAAAATTGCGGGCTGTCTTCTTGACCGATGCGATCGATCAAAGGGCAAGTGCTCAACGGCAAAACTTGTGGATACACAACCGCCACCGCCTTGACTGGGCGGCTGCGCCGGCACCAAAACAACCCTAAAGGTGCCGCCGTCCTCAAGTTTACCTCTTGCCACCGATAGACCCCGCGCTGCCGGACTTCTAAATAGTATGTATCTCTGTATATACTGTTAGGCTCTATGACTTCGATCGGGCGGGTGACGGGTTCTCCCAATACAAACGGCAAGATGTCTACGACTTGCAATAGAGTCTTAGGTTGGCGGGCGCTATTTTCGATTTCTAGTTCGACGGTGATTTGATCGCCCGCACTCACGGGTTCGATCGGGCGGCGACGGACTTCCAAGGAACGGAGCGATTTTCCAGGCAAAACGGCCGCTACTCCCAACAGCGCCAAACCCCCACCGCTGAGCACGTACAGCCACCCAGACATTGTATTAGTCGCCGACCCAAAAAAGAAAACCGTCATCCCCGACAGCAGCCAACCCGCGTAGGCGGGGGTAACAGCGCGATTTTCGAGCCAGTCGGCGATTTTGTGACCGATGTTCATAGGAGTTTAAATAGTTAATTACTCGATCGCCCCATCAAGCCTAATTGTAAAATATTCTCAGCATTTAACACCGAATTAGCTGCGAGCGATAAGATTAGAAATCGGGCATTTTTTCGCAATAAATCTACATTGACTGGAGACAAAAAAATGAACCCATTAAACAATCCTACACCCCTTCGACCAGAGGCTCAAGCCCGCCGAACACCGCCCCCGCCCCCGCCCTTGGCTGCAACTCCCGCGCCGCCTCCTGCACCCGCGCCGAGTGCGCCCCCTCCGGCCCAGCAGCGGTCTTCTGTTGAGGCACCCGTCAGTACGATCGAACAAATGGTCCGAGATGCCCATAGTGCCTCGGCTTCTGACATTCACATTCGAGTAGGCCAAGTACCTCGATTTCGGATTCGTGGCGTGATGCAAGTAGCAACCACCCACCCCAAAGTAACGCCAGAAATTTTTGAACAGTACCTAGCCGAAATTCTCACCCCCGAACAGCGAAAACAGTTTGCAACTACCAAGGAATTAGATTCAGCAATTTTTTACCCTGGCTTCGTGCGGTGTCGGCTAAACTGTTTTGAGTCCCTCAGCGGCGGTGCCATAGTATTGCGGTTGATCAGTTTGGAAATACCTACTATCGATTCCTTGAGGTTGCCAGAAGTTTTCAAAAGTATCATTTTGCGATCGCAGGGATTAATATTAGTTACGGGGCCTACCGGTTCGGGGAAATCGACAACCGTAGCTGCGATGATCGACCATCTCAATCAGATGGAGCAAAAACACGTAGTTACCATTGAAGACCCGATCGAATTCATTCACCCTTCTAAAAAATGCTTGGTTAGCCAGCGGGAAGTCGGCTTGCATACCCACGAGTTTCAACAGGCTTTGCGGGCTGTTTTGCGCGAAGACCCCGATGTGATTCTGATCGGGGAAATGCGCGATCGGGTTACAATCAATACAGCGTTGCAAGCAGCTCAAACTGGTCACTTAGTATTGGGAACGCTCCACACTCGCAGCGCCATTAACGCTATTAATCGGTTGTTGAACCTTTACCCACCCGAAGAACAACAGGCGATGCGGATTCAAATTTGCGATTCTTTAGTAGCGGTAATTGCCCAACTTTTGCTGCCCACAGTTGACAACCGTCGGGTAGCAGTTCACGATATTTTGGTGAATACACCTGCCATGCGCGATTACTTGATGAAAGGTGCTGATGATGAAGCTTTCCGATTAATGGAACATGATACTTACGAAGGAATGCAGATTATCAACCAGGGTCTTTACAAACTGGTGCTTGAAGGCAGAGTGACGATCGAAGAAGCAGCCAAAACTTCTCCCGAAGCCAGCGATTTAGACCGTCGCTTGCGAACAGGAGGCTACGATGTTGCGGACGCTCGGGGCTTTGAAGGCAGCAAAAAAGAACGCATCGTTCGCGCCTAGTAACAGCACACATACAGGGGTAGCCACAGCACTACCCCGCCCATCAAGTAGCAATCTTTTCAGCAGACGCAAATATTTGATGACGGCTTTTGTGCGTATTTTTACTTAAAATTAAACTATATTTAGTAACCAAAAATACATTTTACTTAAAAAGTAAAATGCTATAATCAAGGTCGAGTGTATTGTTAAGTTTTTTAAACCTAGACCCTACTTTACATAAACTTTAAAATTGCGTGAAAACTCGTAGGTTATTGCAAAGAAACAGTAAAGATATGTTCGGAGTCTTGCCAACACTCAGCAATTTAAGTATATAGTGGTATTGACAAATTTAGGACAGAGCACATTCCGACTTTGCCGATGGCAGAAGTAAGCAGGTTAAAAAAGCACTTAATAAAACTACAAGCATAGCAGATCGCGTGTCTTTCCGATTAAGTAGCTTTCAGTCTAAAAAATCCTAACACCAAGCAGACTTTTAAAGATTCTGTCCCTCTAAAATTTGTTTAACAAGTCGCTTATCAGTAACGGTATTTCTAGAATTTAAAGGAGCAAAAAAAGTGAAGAGTGCATTTAACCAAAGAGAAGTTTTTGAAGGTGCCAGCAAAGCGGAAATAATTGAGCGCATCCAGCAGCTAGTTCCGCCCGGTTCCCCGGAACCCCAAGATCCTGAAATCCTCGCGGCTTTACAAACTCTCACCGCACAGCTAATCGCAGCCTATCAAGCCGACGGACAATTAGAAAGCGAACCTTTTAGCGACGTGCGCGATCGCACTATTCACCTATACGCATCCGCAGTCAGTCGCAAAATCAAAGGAAAAACCATCCTCATCACCGGCGGAGAAGGATGTGTCGGTCGTTTCTTAATTGAAAAACTCCTCGAACTAGGCGCAACTAACATCATTTCCGCAGACAACGCCCGATGTCAAAACCCCGAAGAAAATCTGCCGCTTTTTACCAAAGAAGGTGCTGTAACTTTCTATGCCGTTGACATTCGCAACCTCGACGCGCTCAAACACATATTTGAGGTAGAAAAACCAGCAATTGTTTTTCACCTAGCCGCCCAACGCCAACCCGGACTAGCTGAAATCAAAATCCGAGAAACAGTTACAACCAGCCTGTTAGGATGTAAACACGTCATCCAACTCTGCGAAGAATACGGCGTAGAACACTGTGTATTCTCTTCTACAGGCAAAACATCTCGATATTTTACCACCGAAGTTTACGCCGCCTCGAAGAAGTTTGCCGAATGGCAATTTGCCAAAGCAGCTCAAGAAGGAAATGTCACTTACGGGATGGTTCGCTTTACTCATATGTTGGAAAATAGCTTGTTCTGCGAGCAAATGTCCAAAAAAGTAGAGCAAGGTAAAACTGTCAACGTTCACGCTCCCCACCGCTACGTAACTGCTCAAAATCTTTTTGAAGCCGTACATTTATTGCTGAATTCTCTGATTGTGTCCGTTCCCGGAAAACTGAAATTTGTCGCCGTGAGTAATCTCGGGTGGCCAACAGAAACCTTGGAAGTAGCTCTTTATAAAATTCTTGAATCTGGCAAAAATCTGCCGATTTATTTTCAAGGACTTTTGCCGGGATACGAAGAACCGTTTTTCCTAGGACAGTTTGACTGGAAAAAACCTACAGACATTCACCTCCTAATTAATGTTTTGGAAGATCCTTTTAGAAGTGTTAATGATGCTGGCGACATGGTGATTGTAGAATTAGCTCCTTTTTCTTTGCGCGTGTTAGATCAACAAGTGTCGAAGCTCGAAAGCCTAATCATCAATCCAGATTTCCCCGAAGTGCAAATCAAGCACGCTCTTGTCGCAGCGGAAAAAGAAGTGATTGCTTCCTCTTTTGCGTGGAGTGCTCCCGAAGACTTGTTGAAGATTTTGCAGTGGGGAATCAATCCCAAGAAATTGCAAGGTTACGGAACCCAAATCGCTGACTATAGCGAGATTATCGAACTCCTCCTGCAAGGAATCTGCGGGCGGCTTAGCCAAGAAGTCTTGCACAGTGCTGGAGTTACTGCAGATGAGTTTGATGACTTAGTTCAGAGTCTTTCTACGCTGGATTTGATTCAAGCAGAAGTGGGATATTTGCGATCGGTGTCGAGATATCTCAGAGAATTTGCACCCCCCGCACAGTTCACCACCAAAAAATCTGAACCTGTTGCTATCCCCGATGCAGCCTAGCTTGAACATAGTTTTGAGTTGGGAGATTGCTTCCTGAGTGCCCACCCACAAGGGATGAATGAGTTATATCAATTCCGGTTGCACGAGCGAAATGATTGTTGACTGTTGACTGTTGACGGGCGGGTCGAAAAAGTGAATTATTGAGTGTTAACTGTTGACTCGATTTTATTATTCCGACGCAACCGGATTTGATGTTAAACATCGATTAAGTGTTTAGTTGATAAAAAATAGAATAGCCAGAAACCTGGTTTCTAAAAGAAACCAGGTTTCTCCAGTCTGAGCTTGTTTGAGGTTTAATTAAATTGAGTGAGTTAAGATTGTCAGAATAGACATGATATGATATAAGTGGCGACCGCACAACCGCAATTAAATTAATTTGTAGTGAGGACGATCGTCCTAGTAGTTTTAGGAAGACCATCGTCCTCACAACAAAGGTGATAACGGTGATTTTTTGCAGGCATGATAGGATGATACTTTAGATAGAGTGGCGCTGTGAGTTCACAAAGGTGTAATTAGATTAAATAAACTCAATGAACGCAACCAATAAAATTAAATTAAGGTACTAGAATTGTGGAAATTAATCAGCTACTGTTCCTATTAATTGATGTTGTGCTATTGGCGATCGCCCTGATCATTCTAATTCCCGTTGCAGTTCTATTTATAGAATGCAGTGCAGCTTTCTTGTCCGGCAAGGGCGAGACAGCGGAAAGTAAAGCGGCCCGCCCCAAAGTAGCAGTTTTAATTCCTGCTTACAATGAAGCAGCAGGAATTGCCACCACCATCTCCACCATATTGCCACAGCTAACACCTCAAGACCGGCTGTTAGTGATTGCTGACAACTGCACGGACGCCACGGCAGATATCGCCCGTAACTGCGGTGCAAGTGCGATCGAGCGACAAGACACAGAACGCAAGGGCAAAGGATACGCACTGGATTTCGGCTTGCAGTCGATCGAATCAGACCCCCCAGAAGTAGTAATCATGGTTGACGCAGACTGCATCTGTCAGCCAGACTCTATAGAAAAATTAGCCAGGGTTGCAGTTGCTGAACAAAGACCCGTGCAAGCAACTTATCTCATGGAACAGCCACCAAATCCTACTCCGAAAGATTCCATTTCTGCTTTAGCATTTCTTGTAAAAAACTTAGTCCGTCCTAGCGGATTAAAACAGTTAGGATTCCCATCATTACTAACAGGTACTGGAATGGCTTTTCCCTGGTCGATAATTCGATCGGTTTCCCTAGCTAGCAGCAATATTGTTGAAGATATGCAGATGAGTTTGGATTTGGCGATCGCCGGACATCCAACAGTATTCTGCCCCGAAGCAAACGTCACCGGGTGTTTGCCACAGCAGCAGCAAGCAGCTAAAAGTCAAAGAACGAGATGGGAACACGGTCACATACAGACATTGTTAACTCAAACTCCCCGGCTGACAGCAGCTTCAGTCGAGCAAAAACGTTTTGACTTATTGGCGATCGCCCTCGACTTATCCGTCCCTCCCCTATCGCTTTTAGTCGCTATCTGGCTAGCTGCTTTTGCCACCTCTTTACTAGCAGCAATTTTGGGAACATCCCCAATTCCCGCCGTCTTGTTAGCAGTACAAGGATTGCTGATTTTAGTTTCCATTGTCAGCGCTTGGGCCAAATTCGGGCGTGCCGATATTTCTGGCTCAACTCTTTTATCTGTACCTTTTTATATTCTTTGGAAAATACCTTTGTATCTGGGTTTTCTCCTGAAGCGGCAAACCAAATGGGTACGAACAGAACGCGATGTTTAGTATTCGGTAGGGTGCGTCAGCCCGATTCTCGATCAAACTCAAAAATCTCGTTTCTGACGCACCCTACGATGAATAAATCGGTAATTGACATGATATGTTACAAGTACACATCGTCGCTAAATAATTGGAGTTTAGACTAAGCAAAAATTCACTCAGAAGAAGTGGAGTGTAAATTTTGTGAGTTTAGATAGAGGTAGAGAGGTTAACTAATCGATTTTGACGAGTTTTGAAACCGACCTTTACCCTTTTTGACCACAGGATACCGACATCTGGGAGTGCGAGGTTTTCCTGTTTGCCATCCGTCTGAATTTCCTCGCCGTTTCGGAGCAACAGCCGGACTTCCAATCCTGATTAAAAGTGGAAGCATTAACTGTACAACCCTTCCAGGTGTCAGTTCAGGCACAGATTTTTGCCAGGGCAAACGAATTTCTCTGACTACATCTTTAGCTAACCATAATTGCCAGGTTAGCAAAGGCATCAAATCACTCCATTGTTCGCACTGTTCAGGTGTGCTTAGCTTCGGCACAGTCCAATGTAAGGTTTGTTTAGCTAAACGATACCAATGTTCCAGGGCAAAGCGGCGTAGATACAGTTGCCAAATTTCAGCCAGAGACGGCATTTGGATACCAACTCAAACTAACCACAAAGGTTGACTATTTAATCGACCCGTTATAGTTTCTAGACGTTCGACTAAAATCAGAGTCATTGGATGTTTGGGACTACCTCGAAAGTGCGGTAGTGCTTTTATGTAAAGGATGGAGGATAATACCTCTATGTCCAGTCTTTTGAGGAGTCTCATCATGAAACCCTATCTAATTTGTCCCACTTGTGGTTCTGACGATGTGATGAAAAATGGGATGACTCGTCGGGGAAAACAAAACCACAAATGTCGCGAATGTGGTCGGCAGTTTGTCGAAAACCCTCAGTGGAAACCCAAAGACACCGACACTTTGGCAAAAATTGAGTTACTTCTGTTGGAGCGGATTTCCTTGGCTGGTATTGCCCGAGTCATGGGCGTTTCCTCTCTTCTGGCTGCAAAATTATGTGAACCACTTGTACGGTGCAATAGAACTCTTGCGCCACAGTCATTCCGAAAGAAATTGGAAAACACACAGTCCAAATGGATGAACTCTAGTATGAAAGTAGACGTCAAAGGGAATAAACAATGGGTCTGGTTAGCAATGGATACCAAGACTCGGGAAGTGATCGGATGTCATATTGGAGACCGCTCCTTGAAATCGGCTCTTGCATTATGGGATTCACTACCAAGTGTCTATCGCCAATGTGCCAAGATTTATACCGATCACTGGGAAGCCTATGCCGTAGTTTTACCAAGTAAAAGGCATAAGTCCGTAGGCAAGGAAAGCGGATTAACCAGTTACATTGAACGATTGAACAATACTCTCAGGCAACGAATTGCGCGATTAGTCAGAAAGACGTTATCGTTTTCTAAAAAGTTGGAGAATCACAAGGGTGCTATTTGGAACTTCATTCATGACTACAATCACCAAATCAGATTAGGAATTCTGAAAGTTCAACCGCCTCAATTTTCTCCATCCTTTACATAAAAGCACTACCCGTAATTGTTCTTCGGGAGTTATGCTCATTTTTTTTCCCTGATCTATTATCTTTATTTTAGCTGCTGGCAGTCTATTTGCAAAATCGGGATTCTCCCGGAAGCTGGCGCTAATACCCAAGTTGCATTGCCATATTCTCGGTCTAAGACTGCTAATACGCTTGTTGACGCTCTGTGAACAGACAAGTTTGAGTTGGGAAGCTGCTTGAAGTATGGGTGAAGACCCACTACTAATTCGTTCATCGAGTAGGGGTAATGCCCAACTTCCATGAGCTTCAGGTATCCAGGCAATTGTACTGTACCCCTTTCCCATAATTACGCCCCCCTGATATTCATGGGTTCTGTCTTTTAAGGTTTTAGCGTCGGGTCTCCCCCATACAGTATGATCGATCGCCACTAATATAGAACCCATTTGACATCTAAGAAGAGGGTGCAAGCCTTCTAATCATCCGCCTAATAAAACAAAGGTTGAGCTTAGCAGTCGCCGCTGCCAAACTTCTCTCAAAGTTCTTAACCAAAATTTTACAT
>NZ_JAUBQX010000002.1:34555-253961 GCF_036701505.1 Microcoleus sp. Pol11C2 | reverse complement strand
ACCGCTTTAATTTAGTATTTCAAAAATTCATCCGCGTGTTTTGTTCAGTTGACTATCCCTTAGTCATCTTTCTCGACGATTTACAATGGGCTGATGCCGCTACATTGAAATTGCTACAAGTAATGATAGCAGATGAACAAACGAACTATCTGTTTCTAATTGGTGCTTATCGAGACAACGAAATTAACCCATCTCATCCTTTAATAATGACTTTGGATGAGCTGCAAAATCAAGGTGCAAGAATCGAGCGAATTACTTTAGCTCCCTTACACCTTCACCAAATAAGTAACTTAATTACTGACACCGTGCGTAAAGACCAAAAATCAGCGCTCCCCCTAGCCGATTTAGTGCTCAGTAAAACTCAAGGTAATCCTTTTTTTGTCAATCAGTTTCTCAAAACTCTCTATCAAGAAAACCTGCTGAAATTCAATTTTCACGAAAGAAACTGGGATTGGGATATTTCCGAAATTGAATCAGTAGGTATTACTGATAACGTCATTGAATTGATGCTTGGTAAATTGAAAAAATTGCCAGAATCAACTCAGAAAGTTTTGCGTTTAGCTGCTTGCGTGGGTAATAGTTTTGACTTAAACACTCTGGCAATTATTAATGAGAAATCGTGGCTAGCCACCTTTCAAGAACTCTTGCCAGCCATCCAAGAGGGATTAATCTTAACTACTTCTGAGTTAGGTGCTACCGAATCAGAAATAATTAACTCAGACTTGGTAATTACTACTTATAAATTTTTGCACGACCGCGTGCAGCAGTCAGGTTACGCTTTGATAGACTCCAAGCTGCAAACAGCAATTCACCTACAAATTGGTCGTCTGTTACTGGCAAATATTTCTCCTGAGCGCCGAGCCGAAAGAATTTTTGAAATTGCCGATCATTTGAATTCGGGTCGGCATTTAATCATTGATGCTCACGAGAAAATTGAACTAGCTATTTTAAATTTAACAGCCGCTCGCAAAGCCAAAGATGCAACGGCTTATGCTGCTGCCAGAGATTACTTAAAATTCGGTCGAGAAATTTTACCGGGCGATATTTGGCAAGACTCCTACGAACTAGCTTTTACGTTTCATAAAGAGCTGGCAGAAGCCGAATATTTAAACGGCAATTTTGAAGAATCAGAAGCTTTAATAGAACTGGCATTTGCCCGGGCAAAATCTGATCTAGAAAAGGCAGAAATTTACAATATTTTGATCGTCCAGTACACTCTGCTGAGTAAATATGAAGCAGCAGTTCAATCTGGACTCAAAGCCCTTCACTTGCTGGGCATAGACTTGGCTGAAGATAATTTAAGCGAGGCGGTTAATGCGGAAATGGCGACAGCTCAAGCTAACTTGGCAAACCAAGAAATTGCTTCATTAATTAATGCAGACAAGATGAAAGACCCGGCTCAACTAATGGCCATGCAATTATTGGGCAACATGGGGCCGCTAACGTTCTTTTCATCTCAAGAACTGTGGAAGTTGACTGTGATCAAAGCGATTAACCTTTCTCTCAAGTACGGTTTTGTTGCGGGAGGGTCTTATTGCTATTCATGTTATGGAATTATCCTGAATTCAATTGTAGGGGATTACCAATCGGCTTATGAGTTTGGCAGACTCGCTCTTACTCTGAGCGAAAATTCAAATAACTTGTCTCAAAACTGCCAAGATAGTGTGATATTTGCCAATTACTTAAACTGCTGGGTGAGACCGCTAAAAACTACGGCTGAAATTAATAACGAATGTTATAAAGTTGGCTTGCAATCGGGCAATTTGCAATGGACGGGTTATAACCGGATGTTTCAAACCATTACCTATTTCTTCCAGGGCATGAATTTGAATAACCTCCTGGAAGATATTGACAAGTCGCTTCATTTCTGCTATCAAACTAAAAATTTATGGGCAATTGATATTATTATTGCTAATAAGACAGCAATTTTAAATTTGATGGGGGAAGATGATGAAATTAGCGATAAACAGCATTTAGAAAATTTTCACGACCGTAAAAGTATGGCAGCGCTGTGCGAGTTTTATGTTTTAAAAGCGCAGACTTTCTATCTTTACGAACAGTATAGTGAGGCGCTAGAAGCATCGGAACGCGCGGCAGAGCTGCTAGATTATTTGATGGGTCATATTTCTAGTGCTCACCATCATTTTTACCGTTGTCTGATTTTAACGGCTCTGTATTCAGAGGTTTCTGAATCGGAGCGAAAAGATTACTGGCAGCAATTAGAAGCTAATCAGAAACAAATCAAAATTTGGGCGGATAACTGCTCGGAAAGTTTTGCACATAAATTCTGGCTGGTGGCAGCAGAAATGGCGAGAATTTCAGGTCGAGATTTAGAGGCGATGGATTTGTACGATCGCGCTTATTCTCAGGCTAGAGAGGGTGATTTTATTCAGAATGAAGCGCTGGCGGCGGAACTGGCTGCTAAGTTCTGGTTGGGGAAAGATAAAGAAGAATTTGCACAAATCTACTTGACTAAAGCCCACTATGGCTACCAATATTGGGGTGCTAAACGTAAAGTTGAGAAGTTAGAGGAAAAGTATCCCCAATTAATAGCGAGAACTTCAGGGAAGACAACTACTCAAACAAAAGTTAACCGCACAACGACTGCGACTACTAGCAACAATTTGGGTGAGACGCTAGATTTAGCTACGGTGATGAAAGCTTCTCAAGCGATTTCGGGTGAAATAGTTTTGAGTAGGTTGCTGGAAAGATTGATGAAAATTGCGATCGAGAATGCGGGGGCGCAAAAAGGTTTTTTGATTTTAGAAAAAGCGGGACACTGGGCCCTTGAGGCGGAAGGTTCGGTGCAGGAGGATGAAGTTAGTGTGCTGCAATCGCTTCCTCTGAATCCAACAACAGCTTCTGGGGGAACTCCTTTGCTGGCTTGTGCGATCGCCAATTATGTGATTCGCACTCAGGAAAATGTGGTGTTAAATAATGCGGCCCAAGAGGGACAATTTACTCGAGATCCTTATATTGCAGCTACTCAACCGAAGTCTATTCTTTGCACTCCTCTGCTGCACCAAGGTAAGCTGACTGGCCTTCTTTATTTGGAAAATAACCTGACTGAAGGGGCTTTTACTACCGATCGCCTAGAATTGTTAAAACTTTTATCTTCCCAAATTGCTATTTCTATTGAGAATGCTCAACTTTACGAGCAATTAGGCGAATACTCGCGAACGCTGGAATGTAAGGTTATAGAAAGAACGCAAGAATTGCAACAGGAAATGGCTGTCAGAATGCAGACAGAAAGAGCCTTGGGCAAGTCTGAAGAAAAGTTTTCTAAAGCCTTTCGTTCCAGTCCTAACCCGATCGCGATCGCCAGATTTGCAGATGGACGCTACATCGAAGTGAACGACAGTTTCCTCAGCACTTTTAGTTACTCTCGCGAACAGGTAATTGGTTTTACAGCAATTGAGTTGAATTTTTGGGTTAATTTAGAAGAATGTGACAGATACAAGCAGCTCTTGCAAGAATCAGGAGTGCTTCGGAATCAGGAATTTGATTTTTGTACTTCATCAGGCGAGGTGAGGAAGATGCTGGTATCAGCAGATATTATTGAGCTGGGTGGAGAAGCGTGTATTCTCTTAGTCATTAACGACATTACCGATCGTCAAAGGGTAGAAGAAGCGCTAAAAGAAAGCGAGGCTAAATACCGTGACTTAGTTGAAACATCGCAGGATATGATTTGGTCAGTTGATGTTGAAGGGCGTTATACCTTCGTCAACGCTGCCGTCCAACAGATTTTTGGCTACAGCCCTGAAGAAATGATAGGGCGAAAATTCAGTGAGTTTCAGATACCTGAACAACTTCCCAAAGATAACGAGATATTCCAACGTATGCTGAATGGAGAGTCCGTATTTCAGTATGAAACCATACAATTAGCTAAAGATAGTAGACCTATCAATCTCCGGTTTAATTCACTTGTAGTGCGGGATTCCGAGGGAAATATTCTAGGAATAACTGGCACAGCAAGCGATATTACGGAAAGTAAAAAAGCAGAGGCGGCCTTACAAAAAGCCAAAGAAGTTGCAGATGCGGCTAACAAGGCTAAAAGCGAATTTTTATCAAAAATGAGTCACGAATTACGAACTCCCCTCAATGCAATTCTCGGCTTTACCCAAGTGCTGGCGCGCGACTCATCCCTTTCTCACATACAGCAGGGACAGATCGGCATCATTAGCCGTTCTGGCGAGCATTTGCTGACGCTGATTAATGACGTGCTGGAAATGTCTAAAATCGAGGCAGGTCGGATTACCTTAAATCCTACTAGCTTTGACCTGTATCATTTGCTCCATTCTCTCGAAGAAATGCTCAAACTCAAAGCTGATTCTAAAGGTTTACAGCTCAGTTGGCACATCAACTCTAACATTCCTCAGTATGTAAAAACTGACGAAAATAAATTGCGTCAAGTCTTGATTAATCTGTTAGGAAATGCGATTAAGTTTACTACGAATGGAAGTGTAACGCTTCGGGTTGCAGCAATTAGTGCGAAACAAAAGTCCCCCATAGACAACGAACCACGGACTATTACGTTTGAAGTGGAAGACACTGGTTACGGCATTGCTCCTACTGAGCTAGATTCTCTATTTAAGGCTTTTGTGCAGACTGACGCAGGTCGGAAATCTCAAGAAGGAACAGGCTTGGGTTTACCCATCAGCCGACAATTCGTACAACTGATGGGAGGAGACATTACCGTCAACAGTACCTTGAATCGAGGAACAATTTTTAGTTTTGATATCCAAATTAGCTCCCCTGAGATGGCTGAAGTTCAACCTCGACAATCAAGAAGGCGGGTAATTGGTTTACAACCCAACCAACCCTCATATCGCATCTTGGTGGTTGATGATAAATGGGAGAGCCGTTTGCTATTGGTTCATCTTCTCGAACCGCTTGGCTTGGAGGTGCGCGAAGCAGTAAATGGTCAAGAAGCTATTAGAATCTGGGAAACTTGGAAACCTCACCTAATTTGGATGGATATGCAAATGCCTGTGATAGACGGGTATGAGGCCACCAGACAAATTAAAGCCAAGATTCAAGATGAGGCTACCGCGATTGTTGCGTTGAGTGCTAGCGCTTTTGAGGAAGAGCGAGCCATTGTTTTATCATCAGGCTGTGACGATTTTGTGAGCAAGCCTTTCCAAGAAGAAGTTATTTTTGCCAAAATGGCTGAACATTTAAGAGTACAGTATATTTATGAAGATTTACCGAACTTTACATTATCTCAGCTTGAGGGTCAAGACTTGAGTGTAAAAGAAGGGGAAAAAACTGAAATTTTAAGGACAACTTTGGCGACAATGCCTACGGAGTGGGTGATACAGTTACATCATGGATCTATCGATGCAGATGCTGACCTGATTTTAAGTTTAGTCGCCACAATCCCTGAATCCAATACTTCTTCTGCGGAGATTATCACCGATTGGATTCATAATTTTAGATATGATAAAATTACTGACTTAACAGAAAAATTTATCCCATGAACACCCAGAAATTAGAATCTTATGTTGCCAATATTTTAGTGGTTGACGATACCCCAGACAACCTGCGTCTTTTATCCACTATGCTAAGCGACAAAGGATATAAAGTTCGGGGGGTAATAAACGGGGAAATGGCATTAAAAGCAGCGCGTTCAACCCCGCCCGATTTGATTTTGCTGGACATCACGATGCCCCAGATGAACGGCTACGAAGTTTGCCAACATTTAAAAGCGGATGGCAGAACTTCGGGTATTCCAGTTATTTTCTTGAGCGCCTTAGATCAAGTATTGGATAAAGTCACAGCATTTGCTGTTGGAGGAGTAGACTACATCACCAAGCCATTTGATTTAGAAGAAGTTTTAGCTCGTGTCGAAAATCAACTAACTATTCAGCGGTTGCAAAAAAAAATGCACGAGCAAAATGCGCGATTGCAGGATTCCGAGGCTAAAGAGCGGCAGAAATCCCAACAACTAGAGCTGGCTCTACAACAGTTACAAAATGCACAAGCTCAACTAATCCAAAGCGAGAAAATGTCAAGTTTAGGGAATGTCGTAGCAGGGGTAGCTCACGAAATTAACAACCCGATTAGCTTCATTAAAGGGAACCTCTCGCCCGTAAGGGAGTACACTGAAGATTTGCTGAGGCTGGTGCAACTCTACGAACAAGATTTTCCTAATCCCACAGCCGCTATCCAGGAACAACTGGAGGCAATCGATTTCACTTTTCTCAGGAATGACTTGCCGAAGTTAATTGCTTCTATGAGCATAGGAGCTGACCGAATCGAAGAAATAGTGCAATCGCTGCGGAATTTTTCCCGACTCGATGAAGCTGAGTTAAAAGCGGTGGATATCCATGAAGGACTTGAGAGTACGCTGATGATTTTGCAGCATAGGCTGAAAGATGAAGCAGATCAAACGATAATTAAAGTGGTAAAAGAGTATGAGGCTTTGCCACAGATAGAATGCTACGCGGGGCAAATGAATCAGGTTTTTATGAATGTTCTGACTAATGCGATTGAAGCGTTGCAATCCCCAAAACGTTGGGCAAATGATGTAGATGATAGCAGCCCAATTCCTACTATTACTATTTGCACGAAGTTACTCTCAGACTTTCAAGTGGGTATTTATATTACTGATAATGGGCCGGGCATAACCGAAGATATTCAACAACGCATATTTGAGCCATTTTTTACAACGAAGAAAGTGGGTACAGGAAAGGGTTTGGGATTATCGATTAGCTATACTATTGTAGTGGACGACCACGGCGGGCAGCTCCGTTGTTTTTCGATACCGGATCACGGGGCGACATTAGCCATCGAAATTCCGATTCACCAATCTCAAAAAGGTTTTTATAAAGAAGATTGGGTCGGGTTATAAGCCACACTAAACTCTAAATATTCAAAAATGGGGTCAAATAAATGGTAAAGCGTGTTAATTTATGAGTTACTTTATTTGCAAGTTTTACACAAGTTTCTATTAATCACAAGTTGATACTCTTAGCCACAGAGTCCGAAATATTTTCCGGCAACGCTCCTTAAATTGCCAAAGGTCACCGACTTGTTTTTTTCCGTAGCTTATACACGCACTCTCAATCCCAAAATAATAATGATGAATTTCCACCCTCATTTTTTTTCGGCAAAAACCCTAGCAATTGTTTGTGCAATTGCTGCGTTTGTTGTCCTTGCTAGCAAAGTCTTTGCCACAACAATCGATTATGCACCGCCATTTAAAGAAATCAGCTTTTACAGTACGACGATATCTGCTAATAAGGATTTAGCTGACATTTATTATCCTAAACCATCTGATCTTAATTCGGGTAATTACTCTTTCCCGATTGTACTTTTATTGCAAGGTGCGCTTGTAGATAAATCATTTTATTCAGATTACGCTAGCCAGGTAGCGCGGTACGGCTTTGTGGTAGTCGTTCCGAACCATTTGCGCCCTTCGCCATTCAATCCCAGTTCACCCCCTAATTTGGCGTCGGAAACTTCGCAAATTGCGGCGGTTTTGTCGCAAATGGCGCTCGAAAACACTAACCCCACATCTCCTATTGCGTCTGTTATCGATACGCAGCACCTTGGTTTATTGGGTCATTCTTTTGGTGGTGCAGTGGGGTTATCGGTGATTGCTAATAAATGCCTCCCAGAATTGTATTTGTGTCAAGAGCCATTTACACGCCCGAAAGAACTATTAGCGGGTGCATTTTTTGGCGCTAACTTGCGGAATCCCATTGCTAATGAATTTGTACCCATCGCTAATGATGGCATTGCAGTGGCGTTGATTCAAGGCGATATCGATGGTGTCGGCCTGCCCGATCGATCTCAAAGCACCTTTGACCAAATTCAAACACCACCCAAAGCTTTGATTACTGTTATGGGTGCAAATCACTTCGGCATTACCGATGTTAATAACCCCGCTGGTGCGAACCCCGATCGCACTTCTGCTACCTTAGAGCGAGCCGTGGGTATTGAAACGATCGCCCGTTGGAGCGCGCTATTTTTGCGGGCCAATATGCTTAAAGATCGAGCTGCATTTGATTATATTTACTCTCAAGGTGACGCCCTCGATCCGAATGTCGGTGTTACCACCGTGGCAGTTCCACAACCATCTTCTAAGTAGCTCCACCTCAAAAAACGTAAGATAGATTAAAGCTAATATAGCAATCCTAA
Organism: Microcoleus sp. Pol11C2; assembly: GCF_036701505.1. Classification (NCBI taxonomy): domain Bacteria; kingdom Bacillati; phylum Cyanobacteriota; class Cyanophyceae; order Oscillatoriales; family Microcoleaceae; genus Microcoleus; species Microcoleus sp. Pol11C2. The sequence goes on along the minus strand of NZ_JAUBQX010000002.1, from coordinate 245,816 downwards.
ATCAGTTGTAAACTTTTTAGGCCACCCCAACTTTCCCCTTATCAAGGGGAGGGATTAAGAATTTCACTTAGGATTGCTATAGCTCTCTAAATAATAAGCTTTGAAATCCCGTTTTACTTTACCTATAATTTTTAGTTTAAAAGCGGTAATTTTCTTCCTTTTAATCATTTTTGAGCAATTTTTTTGAATTTTTTTGAATTTTTTTTTTAACTCGATGCCTACGTCCTGAGCTTTTTCGTTACTCACAGGCTTTGGTTCCTTTAAGTTGGCTTTCATGCGATAGTGTACTTGCTTGTGTAATGTTTGATATTTGACTGAGACTTGATAGTTTTCTTCTACCCATTGACCAATTTCTTTATAAGTCTTAAAATCACAAGACTCTTCACTTAATTTTTCTGAGATTCCGGCTATTACCGCTGAAGGAATTACTCGGGGTCTACCAGTTGCTTGCCGTATTTCTAACATTTCTGATAGACCGCCAGCAATATATTGTTTTAACCATCTATGTACAGTAATTCTATGTACACCTAAACGTTCAGCTACATCTGTAAGGCTTTGACTAGCTCCAGTTTTTAACCAATAAAGTGCCTGAATTTTTTGTTTATTAGGTAGAGTTCGCTGCTCTGACAGAATTATTTTTAACTCGTCGGCTGTTAAATCAATTCTTTCTTGGTAGTTAACTTTCATAAAGTATTACTCAAACTTTGTTCTTCATTGTAGTATTTCTTATGAGGGAATGATTTCATTAACTAAATTTCCCTTTTCAGTAACGTCAGCCTGCCGCTTAAAGACTAGCAACGTAATATCATCAAACACTTTCTGCTTACCGATATGTTGCCGCACATCTGCAATCACCGCATCCTTAACTCCTGCTGCTGACTTGTGCCAATTTTGACTAATTACTTGACACAATTGCTTCAGTCCATACTGCTTTTTGCCGATGTTATAGGCTTCTGGAATGCCATCAGTATAAAGCACCACGCCATCTCCAGGTTCTAGCTCAATCAGGATGTGACTGATGAAGTCTGCTATATCATCATCTAAAGCGATCGGGAAGCCTAACTCCATCGTATCGATGCGCTCAACATCTCCATTTTTTCGCACAACTAGCGTTTCTTCATGCTGACCGCTGATGCTAATGAGTCCTTCGGAGTAGCTCAAAATCGCCAGCGTCAGACTTTTCTCAGAATTCATGCGCTGTACGTTTTTGTAGAGGGTACGGTTGAGTACATCCAAGAATCGAACGGGGTCTAGTTCACGAATCTCTTGCAGGGTGCGAACTGAGGTTTGCGCCATCAGCATCAGAATGCCGCTTTCCAGGCCATGTCCGGTGACATCACCGATCGCCAGTGTGACAACACCATCGATCTGTAGCACGTCGTAGTAGTCACCTCCTACTTCATCAGCGGGTTCCATGTATCCGGCGATATCTAGTCCGTCAATTTCCAGTTCCTCAGGGTTGGGCAAAATCATTTGCTGGATCTGACGCGCCACATTTAATTCTGCACCTAAGCGGAGGTTGTCTACTTTGAGTTTTTCGTTGAGGGTAATGATTTCCTGATTAGCATTAGCGAGTTCTGCTGTTCGTTCTTTAACTTTGTCTTCGAGGGTTTCAAAGGATTCTTGGATTTGCCTCGCCATGCTATTGAAGGATCGTGCCAGCAGACCGATTTCGTCTCGCGATCGCATCTTCACACGCATATCTAAGTGACCCGCAGTAAACTGGGCAACCGCTTGGGTGAGGTAAATCACAGGCTTTGTTAATAGTTGTGCGATCGCCAAAGCGAGGATAGTTACAATTGTGGCGATGATTGCTAATAAAAGAAGTGCATCACGTATTTGTTTTTCTACAGGTGCTAGGGCAACGGCAATCGGCTGTGCGAAAAGAACTGACCAAGGTTTATATTTCAGGCGGGCGATCGCTAAGAGGCTCAACTCATTATTACCCGTAGCTGCCAATCGTGTGGTTAGATAAGGCTGTTTAGTGTCTAATGCTTGCTTGAGGTCGGGCAAATTGATTGCAAGTTCTTTCGTTAGAGTCTTAGGCAAACGCCCTTCGCGTTGCAGTTGTGCTACAACATTGGGTGACAAAGGCACAATCGATTTGAAAAGGAGTTCAGGTGTAGTGCTATGTGCCAGATGGATATAGTATTCATCTAAAAGAACTCCTAACGATTTCGCACCTGCGTGTTCAGTTTCCCGAGTCACCAACTGCTGGACAGATGTGGCATTGTATGTCACCCGCAATACACCCAATATATTTCCCTTAGCATCGCGAACAGGACTGCTAAAGAAGAGCGTCACGAGCTTGGGAATTGTCGGCGATTGCCTAATACTAGAAACAAAAGATAGTTGAGTTTTGAGCGGTTCTTGGAAGTAATCTTGACCGGATTCATCTCGTCCAACATCCGGTGTATTCGTATCGAGTACATTCCGTCCCTCTAAGTTGAGCAAGGCATAGGAGATAATATTAAGCATATCTTTGCGACTGAGCCGGGTTAAGGTTTCAGTCGCTAACATCTCTTGCGGACTACCATTTCGCCGTTCTGGAGGTAGGCTCAGATAGGCAGACAAACCTGGTAAAATCGCTTCTACGCGCACGGCATTGAGATTTGCATCGATAAACCCGTCTATTCTGTTAGCGGTTTCGTTAGCCGCCGCAGATAGGGATTGTCGTGCGTTGTCGGTCAATGCCTTTTGAGTTGTCTGCTTGTTGATAAATGCTAACAACAGCAACGGAATTAGAGCAACGAGGAGAAATGACACGATTAACTTTGTACGAATGCTGTTGAAAAACGATCGCTTCATGGTTTCAGGCTAGGAGGGGGGGTTAAGAAAGAAGAATTGAACAAGGTTTCTAGATTGGGAATGCGCGTCACATTGCCAGCGCGAATAAAAAAGTCCGCATATTTCTTTGCATTTTTGTAGATATAAGTAGGACTGTCTGATTGAAAGAACTTTTGATTTTCTGCAAGGTCAGTGAGGTCTATTCCCTCGAAAGAGATTGTATTGCTGGGAATATTCAACGCTTTGCTCACGATCGCGTTTCCTTCGGAAATATTGGCTTCCCAATAAGACAAGGCTTGAAGCCAGCCTCGCACAAAGGCGCGAATATCTTCGGGGCGATCGCGTATCACCTCACCCCGAAACGCGACCACATCCAAAATTAAGCCTGGGGTTTGCTTGCTTGTAAACAGGATATGTGCGCCTAATTTTAATGCTTCAGAAAGATACGGTTCCCAAATGTGTCCTGCTTGGATAGCATTGTTTTGTATGCGCTGGGGAACTTCTAAAGCCTCGGTTTTAACCAGGCTAACATCATCGCTCGTCAGCTTAGAGATTTTCAACATCTCACTAACGAAGACTTCGCTAAAGCCGCCTAGATTTGCACCAAGCTTTTTTCCTTTCAAGTTAAGAATTGTTTTAATGTTTGATTGCGCGACTACCACATCAGCACCTGTCGATTCATCCACAACCATCACAGCTTGCATATCGGGATTTGTGGCACTCAAAATGATAAAATCTCCCAAGGTTAATCCGATCCCATCATACTTCCCAGCACTGAAATCTGCTTGTTGCAATTGTAAGTAGTCTACATAGTTCAGTTCCACGTCTATCCCTTGCGCTTTGAAGAATCCTTTCTCTTGAGCAATGATGACAGGTGCATGGCCAATAAAAGGCACACAAGTTACGTTCAGGGAAGGACGTTTTACTTTTAGAGGTTCCGGAGAATGACAAGCAAACAGCAGCCAGCAGGTAATAATAATAAAGATGCTGTTGAAAAATGAGCGCTTCATGGTTTCAGGCTAGGAGGGGGGGTTAAGAAAGAAGAATTGAACAAGGTTTCTAGATTGGGAAGGCGCGTCACATTGCCAGCGCGAATAAAAAAGTCCGCATATTTCTTGGCGTTTTTGTAGATATAATTAGGACTGTCTGATTGAAAGAAGTTTTGATTTTCTGGAAAGTCAGTGAGGTCTATTCCCTCGAAAGAGATTGTATTGCTGGGAATATTCAACGCTTTGCTCGCGATCTCGTTTCCTTCCGGAATATTTGTTTCCCAATAAGACAAGGCTTGAAGCCAGCCTCGCACAAAGGCGCGAATATCTTCGGGGCGATCGCGTATCACCTCACCCCGAAACGCGACCAAATCCAAAATTAAGCCTGGGGTTTGTTTGCTGGTAAACAGGATATGTGCGCCTAATTTTAATGATTCAGAAAGATAGGGTTCCCAAGTGTGCCCTGCTTGGATAGCCTTGTTTTGTAGGCGATCTGGAACTTCTAAAGCATCGACTTTAACCAGCCTAACATCATCGCTCGTCAGCTTAGAGGTTTTCAACATCTCAGTAACGAAGACTTCGCTAAAGCCGCCTAGATTTGCACCAAGCTTTTTTCCTTTCAAGTTAAGAATTGTTTTAATATCCGATTCCGCGACTACCACATCTGCACCTGTCGATTCATCCACAACCATCACAGCTTGTATATCAGGATTTGTGGCACTCAAGATAATCAAATTGCCCAAGGGCAATCCGATGCCATCATACTTCCCTGCACTGAAATCCGCTTGTTGCATTGAGTAGTCTACATTGCTCAGTTCCACGTCTATCCCTTGCGCTTTGAAGAATCCTTTCTCTTGAGCAATGATGACAGGTATATAGCCAATAAAAGGGACACAACTTACTTTCAGGGGAGGACGTTTTACTTTTAGAGATTCCGGAGAATGACAAGCAAACAGCAGGCAGCAGGTAATAATAAACAGGCTGTTGAAAAACGAGCGCTTCATGGTTTCAGACGAGGAGGGGGGGTTAAGAAAGAAGAATTGAACAAGGTTTCTAGATTGGGAAGGCGCGTCACATTGCCAGCGCGAATAAAAAAGTCCGCATATTTCTTGGCGGTTTTGTAGATATAATTAGGACTGTCTGATTGAAAGAACTTTTGATTTTCTGCAAGGTCAGTGAGGTCTATTCCCTCGAAAGAGCTTGTCTTGATGGGCATATTCAACGCTTTGCTCAGGATCTCGTTTCCTTCGGGAATATTTGCTTCCCAATATGACAAGCCTTGAAGCCAGCCTCGCACAAAGGCGCGAATATCTTCGGGACGATCGCGTATCGCCTCACCCCGAAACGCGACCAAATCCAAAATTAAGCCTGGGGTTTGTTTGCTTGTAAACAGTATATGCGCCCCTAATTTTAATGCTTCAGAAAGATGCGGTTCCCAAGTGTGCCCGGCTTGGATAGCATTGTTTTGTAAGCGATTGGGAACTTCTAAAGGCTCGACTTTAACCAGGCTAACATCATCGCTCGTCAGTTTAGAGGCTTTCAACATCTCAGTAACGAAAACCTCGCTAAAGCTGCCTAGATTTGCACCAAGCTTTTTTCCTTTCAAATTAGGGATTGTTTTAATGTCGGATTGGGCGACTACCACGTCTGCACCTGTCGATTCATCCAACACCATCACAGCTTGCATATCAGGATTTGTGGCACTCAATATCACCAAATCGCCCAAGGTCAATCCGATGCCATCATACTTCCCTGCACTGAAATCCGCGTCTTGGAATTGTGAGTAGTTTACATAGCTGAGTTCCACGTCTACCCCTTGCATTTTGAAGAATCCTTTCTCTTGAGCAATGATCAGAGGTGTATAGCCAACAAAAGGAACACAAGATACTTTTAGGGGAGGGGGTTTTACTTTTAGAGGTTCCGGGGAATGACAAGCAAACAGCAACCAGCCGATAATAATAAAGATACAGATGAAATTGAGTAGTTTAGACATACTCTCTAAAGCATTCCTGGTGTAGAAAAGGCGATTTATATTTTCTTGAGTCCGATCGACCTAAGTGCATCGTCCGCAATCGCCGCTAAACCTGTTCCGGTGGCGATATCTAGAACAAGCTTGCCCGATCGCACTTTTGCCACTTCTACTAACCGAGTTGCAGCTTGTTTGTGAAATTCATTCTCGTAGTCGGGGCCGTTGTTGAAGTCATTGAGAATCTGCCGTTTGTAGGCAATTAGCGAGTCAGTCATGCCGAATTACTGGTTTAACTTTCTACATTGTGACAGTTATGGTCGATCGCGACTCTCGTCGCAGGTGACATCAGCCGGCAATCTCTACAATGCCCGCAGATGTATGCAAAACCGCTACTGAGTATCAACTCTCCGGCAACAAACACCCGCCCAACTGGGATCGCGAAGCTGTAATCCGCTACAATCTGTGTTTGGTAAAGAATTTTTACAAGTTCACAGCCCATTACAGCCTTTGCGGCTTGTACTACCCAACCTGCCTGAAAATATGGATTTTGCTACTCTTGCTGCCCAGCTAAATGCTGGAACTATCTTGCCAGAGGGAATTGTCATCATCACCCTCTTGGTGGTTCTCGTCGGCGATTTAATCGTAGGCCGCAGTTCCTCGGGTTGGACTCCCTACGCTGCCGTTGCGGGTTTGCTGGCCGCCGTCGCTGCCTTGTGTTTGCAGTGGGACAACGTTGATACCATCTCGTTTCTAGGCGGTTTTAACAGCGATGCCTTGAGTTTAGTGTTTCGTGGCATTATCGCTTTGAGTGCGGCTGTCACTATTTTGATATCCGTCCGCTATGTACTGCAAACAGGTACTGCTTTAGCGGAATTTATCGGCATTTTGCTGACCGCTACTTTGGGGGGAATGTTCCTCAGCGGCGCTGATGAATTGGTGATGATTTTTATTTCGTTGGAAACTCTGAGTATCTCGTCTTATTTGCTGACGGGTTACACAAAACGCGACCCGCGTTCCAATGAAGCTGCTTTGAAATATTTGTTAATTGGGTCGTCTTCTTCGGCGGTGTTTCTCTACGGGCTTTCCCTGCTGTACGGGTTGTCTGGCGGCGAAACTAAGCTGAGTACGATCGCGGCTAACCTTTCTACTGTGAATGAAGGTCAATCTCTCGGTTTGGTGATTGCTTTGGTTTTTGCGATCGCCGGAATCGCCTTCAAAATCTCTGCGGTTCCATTCCACCAATGGACTCCTGACGTTTACGAAGGTTCTCCTACACCCGTTGTTGCCTTCCTTTCTGTCGGTTCCAAAGCAGCAGGTTTTGCCCTAGCAATCCGCTTGTTAACAAGTGCTTTCCCCGCACTTACCGAACAGTGGCACTTCGTATTCACCGCCTTAGCCATTCTCAGCATGGTGTTGGGAAATGTGGTTGCCCTCGCCCAGACTAGCATGAAGCGGCTTTTGGCTTATTCGTCGATCGCCCAAGCCGGTTTTGTGATGCTGGGTTTGATTGCAGGAACAGAAGCCGGTTACTCCAGCATGATATTTTATCTGTTGGTTTACCTGTTTATGAACTTGGGTGCTTTTGCCTGCATCATCCTGTTCTCGCTGCGGACTGGAACCGACCAAATTAGCGAATACTCTGGTTTGTACCAAAAAGACCCGCTGTTAACTTTAGCCTTAAGTATTTGCCTGCTTTCTCTCGGTGGAATTCCCCCCCTGGCTGGATTTTTCGGCAAAATCTATCTGTTCTGGGCTGGCTGGCAAGCAGGACTTTACGGCTTAGTTATTCTGGGATTAATTACCAGCGTAGTTTCGATTTACTACTACATCCGCGTTGTCAAGATGATGGTAGTAAAAGAACCTCAAGAAATGTCAGACGCGGTAAAAAATTATCCCGAAGTTCGTTGGAACCTTCAGGGAATGCGGCCTTTGCAAGTCAGCGTTGTACTCACATTGGTTGCGACAACATTGGCGGGAATTTTGTCGAACCCTTTGTTTAATTTGGCTAATGATGCTATTACCAAAACTCCCATGTTGCAGTCGGCATTGAGTCAGGTGCAACCTGTGGCTGCTGCCAAAGTTGAATCGAATTTGGTGTCTCGCCGGGATTAAGTTTTTCGGGTTTTGAAATAGTGGAAAACGCCTGACTCTTTGAAGTTGGGCGTTTCTTTTTTGTTGTGATATACTGTTAATTATGATTTTTAACCGCAGATGTAGGCAGATTAACGCAGATTAACGCAGATAAAAGTTAGTACAGAGGCCACAATGTTAGTACAAAGTAAGGCAAAGTTTTCTACTCCAGATGAGTACCGGGAGTTAGAGGAAAATGCTGAGTTTAGAAATGAATACCGCGATGGAGAAATTGTAAAAATTACGGGTGGCAGTATTAATCACAGCCAGATAATCGGTAATATTTATGCGTTCTTAAAATCTGCTTTGCGGGGAAAGAATGCCAGACCATTTATGAGCGATTTGCGGTTGTGGATTCCTCGGTATCGACGCGGGACTTATCCAGATATAATGGTAGTTGAAGGAGAATTAGTTTGCACAGAGGGACGGAAAGATGAAATACTCAATCCTGTGCTGATTGTGGAAGTGCTTTCTAAGTCTACCAAGGATTTTGATCGAGAGGATAAGTTTCGGTTTTATCGATCTATCCCTGAATTCCGTGAATATGTGTTAGTCAATCAATCTGAGTTTTTAGTCGCACAATATATTAAAACCGAATCTAATGAATGGTTGTTTCGGGAATATGAGGGAGAATCAGCAATAGTTTCCTTCGCTTCAGTGGAAGTGCAAATGTCGATGCTCGATATTTATGAGCTGGTTGTATTTGAAACCCAGAAAACGGAAGTACAAGAAGAAAATTAATGCTATTCGGGGAGGCGAATATCAAGATGTCCAACTTGTGAATCAAATTTATTCCGTAGTAATCGAGATTGTTACCAAGAAGTCGGGGATTTGGTTGTTTGCACCTGAGTTTCAAAAGTTAAATTAAAATTAAAATTAGATGAATGTAATTTGGTTACTGTTAAAGGCTTCTTGGTTAAATGTTTCCATCGCCATACTCACAGGCTTAATCAGCGGCGGTTGCAGCGCTATGTTAATTTCCCTAATTAATCGGGCAATTAGCGACAATTCAAATGGTAATTTAGTCTGGTATTTTGCGGGATTAGCAATCTTGGCTCTTTTGAGCGGCTTTGTATCCCAATTTTTGTTAATCTACCTTTCTCAAGAAGCGGTTTATAATTTGCGTCTGAGTTTGAGCCGTGGCATTTTGTCTACTCCTTTGCGGAACTTGGAAGAGTTGGGCGCTAACCGCTTGCTGGCAACTCTGACTGATGATGTGGGAACGCTTTCTAATACTATATTTTTGATTCCTTTTCTTTGTGTTGATATCGCCGTTGTCGTGGGCTGCTTAACTTATTTAAGCACGATTTCGGGTACGGTTTTTGTTGTTGTATTTGTTTTTTTGGTGCTGATGATTGGCACGGTGCAGTTGTTGCTCAGCAAAATGCGGAAATTCTTCGATTTAGCCAGAGAAGAACAAGATACATTATTTAAGCATTTTCGCAGTATTACGGATGGGATTAAGGAACTTAAACTGCATTCGTTGCGCCGCCAAGAGTTTTTTACGGAACAATTGCAGGTGAGTGCTGATGCTTCCCGCGATTATAACGTGACTGCTTTGAATACTGGCGCAGTTGCGATTGGAGTCGGTCAGTTGCTGTTTTTTATGCTGATGGGTTTGCTGCTGTTTGCTTTGCCGAAATTTGTGCCAGTTTCTACACCGGTTTTGTCAGCTTACATACTGACAAGTACCTATTTAATGTCTCCGTTTCAGAATATTTTGCAAAGGTTGCCTGCGATTTTTCGTGCTAATACTTCTGTGGAAAAGATAGAGAGAATGGGATTGGCTTTGGCGAGTCAAGCTGAGATAAGTTCAACGGTTAAACCGTTTCAAACTGCTGAGTGGGAGACGCTGGATTTAAATGGAGTAATTCACAGCTATCCGGGAGAAAAAGAAGACAGCAATTTTATTTTGGGCGAGCTTAATTTGAAGTTTCATCCGGGTCAATTGGTGTTTATAATTGGCGGTAACGGCAGCGGTAAGTCAACTCTCGCTAAGCTAATCACTGGTTTGTACATTCCTGAATCGGGAAAAATTCTCTTAGATGGCCAGCCAATTACTGATGAAAATCGAGAGTGGTACAGGCAGCATTTTTCTGCGATTTATTCGGATTTCTATCTGTTTGAAAAGCTTTTGGGGATGACTAATCACGATTTGGACAAGCAGGCTTCTGAATATTTGCGAGAGTTTCATTTAGACAATAAAGTTCAGGTGAAAGATGGAGTTTTGTCAACTACCGCTTTGTCTCAGGGACAGCGAAAGCGCCTGGCTTTGCTGACGGCGTATTTGGAAGATAGACCGATTTATTTGTTTGATGAATGGGCTTCGGATCAAGACCCGTTTTTCCGGGATATTTTTTACAAGCAGTTGCTACCGGAGTTGAAGCAACGGGGGAAAACGGTGTTTGTGATTAGTCACGATGACCGCTATTTTGATTTAGCCGATCGCGCAATTAAACTAGATTACGGTAAAGTAGAGTATGACCGATAAAATGGATAACTACCGAATTGTCGAAACTTTGACCGAAAGCCAGGTTTCCGACTTGATGGATTTGTACAAAAACGAGTTTTGGAGCGACAAGCGGACGCGGGAAGATGTGGTGAAAATGCTGGCGGCGACTGATGTTATCATTGGTTTTGTCGATGAGAGCGATCGACTAATTGGCATTACCCGCATCATTACCGATTTCGTATATAGAGCCATGATTTTTGATGTGATTATCAAGCCGACACACAGAAAGATGGGACTGGGTGCGAAGTTGATGGATGCAGTTTTAACTCATCCCAAACTGCAAGCTGTCGAGCATTTTTATCTTAATTGTTTGCCGAACATGATGCCGTTTTACGAGCGTTGGGGTTTCTCGGATGATGTGGGCGAACTAAAGTTTTTGCGGCGCACAACAGGCTAAACTCAGCCCTTTAAAAGCCCCAATTTTTCTCTAATTGCGTCTTCTTTGAAACCTACTAAAACAGCCGTTCCATCTTTCACGAAAAGAGGACGTTTCAGCAGCATCGCATCCTTAGCAAAAGCCTCCACCCACTGTTCGCTCGTCCAATTATTCTTGTCGTCGCCCAAAGCGCGGTAAGATTGACCGGAAGTATTTCGCATGGGTTGAAAACCTAAAGCAGCTACCCAGCTTTGAATTGTTTCGCGGGTCGGTGGCTGTTCTTTGGTGTTAATGAACTCGTAATTAACCTGGCTATCTTTGAGCCACTGGAAAGCTTTTTTGCAGGTGCCGCAGTTCGGGATTCCGTAAACTTGAATTGACATAATAATGCGTGTTGACTGTTGACTGTTGACTGCTGACTCTTGGCTAATAACAACTAACAACTGACAACTAACTAATGACTACTGACTAATCTAGCTTGTTGAACCCATTTTTGCACGCGATCGACTGAAGGAGTCAAGTCATTGCGCTGCATTGTCGCTACGTGCAGCCTTAAAACTTGTTGGTGCAATCTCTCCACGGGCATTTGAGCTAATTGAGCCGGAGAAGCAACGCCCGCGTGCAGTAACAGCCCGCAATACTGACACCCTACACTTGGAATTCGAGCCAAATTTGCCATCGCTACCCATTTATTAACATATTGAATGTTAATCTGTAATTGATTGGCTAGCAACACTTTCCCCGCCTGCGTTTTCGTCATGCGAATTAGTTGTCCGGTTGTGGTGATGCTGCACTCTTCCAGTTGAGATTGGTTTTCCTTGCTCAATCCCGGTAAGTGTGCGATCGGCCAATCGCGTACTTGCGCTGAAGTTTGAGGAGCTTTGTGAGAAATTTTCATGTTTTTGCAGTTAATTTTACTTATACTTTAAAGTCTAAAAGATCAAACCGTCAATATAGGCGATCGCTCACGTCACCCAATCAACAAAAACCAGACCAAGGAATTTGACTAATTGCGGGTGTTGTGACATTTCTGCTAATTGCCTGGAAAATAGCACTTTCAGCCTGTTTTTCCTGCCTGTGGATCAGGCTTACTGCTTAACCCAATCATCCCCGCGATGACGGCAAAGACTATAAAAAAGACAGCCTATAAATGCTAGCAAAAAAGAAATTCCCGATGAGAATTATCTCAAAAATGACTGCCAAGTTTGCAGTCATGATTTTAGTGCTTTAATGCTGAGAATGCAAAAACTTGTGGCTGACTGCAAACCCAACTCAAAATTATAGGTTTTTACCCATGACAATTACACAAGGTTATGATTTGTTAACTAATACTCTACACCAACGACGGCAAAAACTGGCCAGTTTAATTAATTTTCCGGTAATTTTATGGTCGGGGCGCAGCATTCCTCGCAATTATCCGGCACTTACTTATCCCTTTCGTGCCAGCAGTCACTTTCTATATTTTGCTGGTTTGCCCTTAGAAAATGCTGCCATTCGCTTAGAATCGGGCAAATTAGAACTGTTCTTAGATGACACACCTGCTAGCAGCACTCTTTGGCACGGAGAAATGCCGAAAAGAGCAGCAATTGCCGAACTAATTGGGGCTGATGGTGCTTTCCCAATGGCCGAATTGAAAGCACGATCCTCTTCGAGGGCTCCGCTAACAACAAATGCAGCAACGATCGCCGTTCAGGATTCTTGGACTCAGTTGCAACAGTCTCAAATTCTCGATCGCCCTCTGGCACCGCCCAACTCGCCAACCGGAATCGACCTAGAATTAACTCAGGCGATCGTATCTCTGCGCCTGAGCCACGATGCAGGCAGTTTGGCCGAATTGCGTCAAGCTGCGGCTGTCACTGTAGAAGCTCACAAAGCAGGAATGGCCGCAACTCGAAATGCTCAAATTGAAGCAGGGGTGCGCGCTGCAATGGAAAGTGTCATCATCTCCAATAATATGACCTATGCGTATCCTAGTATCGTTACTGTGCATGGAGAAGTGCTGCACAGCGAACATTATCACAATTCCCTACAAACCGGAGATTTGTTGTTAGCAGATGTCGGTGCGGAAACATCAACGGGATGGGCGGCTGATGTGACTCGCACTTGGCCTGTTTCTGGCAAGTTTTCTCCGACTCAAAGAGCGATTTATGATGTAGTTTTGGCAGCGCACGATGCTTGTATTGATTACATTAGTCCGGGGGTGGAATATCAAGACATTCATCTGTTAGCTGCTCGGATTATGGCGGAAGGATTGGTTGATTTGGGCATCTTGCGGGGCAATGTTGAAGATTTGGTAGAAATGGATGCTCACGCGCTATTTTTTGTACACGGAATCGGACATTTAATCGGTTTGGATGTTCACGATATGGAAGATTTAGGAGATTTAGCTGGCTATGAAGAAGGAAGAACGAGAAGCAGTCGGTTTGGGTTGGGATTTTTGCGCTTGAATCGAGTTTTGCGTCCCGGAATGCTGGTATCGATAGAACCGGGATTTTATCAAGTGCCGGCTATCTTAAATAACCCAGAAAACCGCGCCAAATATGAAGATTTTGTTAAGTGGGAGGAGTTGGAAAAATTTGCCGATGTGCGGGGGATACGCATAGAAGATGATATACTTGTCATCGATGAGGGTAGAGAAGTATTGACTGAGAAATTACCCACAAAAGCTCTGCAGATTGAGGAGCTAGTTGCGGTAAATACGTAAGTAGAGCCGAGTTCGATCGCACATACGCAGTTCCATCCGGGGTGAAAAAAAATAAATAAAGATGAATAAAGGTTGGCAAAAAAGTCTTTTGATATCAGTTAAAAAAGTGCTCTCGCAAGTCAGAAAACTCGCAGCACTAATACTTCCACGCATTGTTCGTAAACCTGTATCCTCGCCGCCGCCGATGCAAGCTGCACCTTTGCCCAGCAACGAAGAAGAGAGGCTAGAAGCACTTCATCGCTACGACATTCTAGATACAGAGGCAGAAGCAGCTTTTGACGATCTAACAGCTTTAGCCTCGTATATTTGCGGCACTCCTATTGCTTTAGTAAGTTTGATAGATTCTAACAGACAGTGGTTTAAATCAAAAACCGGTCTGGAAGTGCCCGAAACTCCGAGAGAGTCAGCTTTTTGCGCCCACGCTATTTTAAATCCCAACGAATTGCTAGTTGTACCCAATGCTCTAGATGACGATCGCTTTGCCGCCAATCCGCTAGTAACTTCCAATCCAAATATTCGGTTTTATGCTGGCGCACCGCTAGTAACTCCTGACGGTTATCCGATTGGCACTTTGTGCGCGATAGATACAATCCCTCGTAATCTCGCCCCAGAACAGCTAGAAGCGCTGCGGACTTTAGGACGGCAAATTATCAACCACATGGAGTTGCGAATCAATCTGACTAAATTAAAGCGGGCACAGCTCAGGAACAAACAAGTAGAAGAAAAACTCCGTTCTACCGACGAGCAAATTGTCAATTTTTTAGAAGGAATGAGCGATGCTTTTTTTGCTTTCGACACCCAGTGGCGATTTACTTACGTCAATTACAAAGGATCACAATTTTTGAAGCGCTCGCAGGAAGAACTTTATGGTAAAAATTTTTGGGAAGAGTTTCCCGAATTCGCAAATTCTGATTTTTATAAAGAGTATCATGAAGCTGTAGCTAAACAAATTGGAGTGGCTTTTGAAAAATATTATCGCCCCTTAAAAGTGTGGTTGGAAGTCCGGGTTTTTCCTTCTCACGACGGCATTTCTGTGTTTTTTCATGATATAACTAAGCGCAGGCAGATGGAATCTGCACTCAGGAAAGAACAGAAAAAAACTGAAAGTTTACTGCTAAATATTTTGCCAGAACCGATCGTCCACAGGTTGAAGCATAAACCGGGGGTGATTGCTGACAAGTTTGAAAAAGCAACAATTCTTTTTGCTGACTTGGTGAATTTTACCCAAATTTCTACTACCATGTCCGCAACTAAATTAGTATACTTACTGAATGAAATTTTCTCAATTTTTGACCAACTGAGTGAGAAGCACGGCTTAGAAAAAATCAAGACGATCGGGGATGCTTACATGGTAGCAGCCGGTATTCCCATTGAACGTCCAGACCACGCACAGGCGATCGCCGAAATGGCGCTGGATATGCTAGCAGCAATTAAGGAATTAAATGTGAAGCTAGATACGAAATTTGACCTCCGCATCGGGATTAATAGCGGGCCGGTGGTAGCGGGGGTAATCGGCACTAAAAAATTTATTTACGACTTGTGGGGAAATGCAGTGAATACAGCCAGCCGCATGGAATCTCACGGCATAACAGGTCGCATTCAAGTCAGCCACTATACTTATAAGTTGCTGCAGGATAAATATGAATTTGAAGATCGCGGCGAGATCGAGATTAAAGGTCAAGGGGAAATGCAAAGTTATTTGCTGACGGGCAGAAAAATAGCAAGCGAGCTCAAAATCTCAGAGTAAATAAAACTAAGACTTGAAAGTACCTGATTGTTGAGGGAAACTCCGGAGGCTGCGATTAATCGCCAATAAGGCGCGATCGTCCTGTGGCAGAACGGCTGCTGCAGATCAACCAAATAAGATTATGCTATAGACAGAGATATCGGAGCAATCCTAGGCGCGGTACTCGACGTTATAAAAATACTAAGTTGAAGTCGTCGGAGCCTTTAATAATGGTTCAATTTCATATTCAAACAGATAGCGATATTCCAGCATCCACCCAACTATTCAATCAAATCAGGTTTGCGATCGCCTCGCGACAATTTCCGCCCGGACACCGCTTGCCCAGCACCAGACAGCTAGCCATGCAGACGGGTTTGCACCGCAACACCATCAGCAAAGTATACCGCCAGCTCGAAAATACCGGACTCGTAGAAGCCCAAGCAGGATCGGGCATTTACGTCCGCGCTCAAGGCAACGAAGTTGTAGGCAACAAACACAAATCTCCGATCCTCGAAGAATATCCCCTTGCCAACAAAATAGTGCAAGGAAGTATCGATAAACTGCTGGAACAGGGCTGTACGCTCAACCAAGCGAGGGAATTATTTTTGGCCGAAATTGACTGGCGGCTCAGGTGCAGCGCCCGAGTGGTCGTCACAGCCCCCACAGAAGACATCGGCGTGGGTGAACTGATGGCGAAAGAACTCGAACAAGCTCTTCGCATTCCCATACAGTTAGTGCCGATGGAACAGCTAGGTACTTTTTTGGATCAAATCTCTTCGGGAACTGTGATCACGAGTCGATATTTTATCGGAGAAGCAGAATCGATTTCGGCACCGCGTTCGGTGCGAGTTATTCCTGTAGACATCTACGACTACAGCCAGGAAATCCAGTTAGTGGGGGGTTTGCCGAAAGACAGTTATTTGGGTCTCGTTAGCCTGAGTCCGGGAATGCTACGATCGACCGAAGTCATCATCCACAGCATCCGGGGAGAGGATTTGCTGGTGATGACGGCCTTGGTGTCAGACGAGTACAAGATTAACTCGATCGTGCGATCGGCCAGAACAATTTTTTGCGACCAACCGAGTTTTGCTACAGTTAAAGCTGCCATCAATGCGGCTAGAGAAGATATTATTCGTCCTCCGCAACTGATATGCTCCGAAAATTACATCGGCTCTAAGTCGATTAATTTGCTCAAGCGCGAGTTGGGCTTGGGATAACGAAGGAAGAAGGAAGAAGGAAGAAGGAAGAAGGAAGAATGCAGAGGGAAGAAGGAAGAAGGAAGAAAAACAATTCAACTTTTTTAAGTTACCAATCCCAATGCCCAATGCCCAATGCCCCAATCCCAATGCCCAATGCCCAATGCCCAATGCCCAATTACCGATTACCAATTACCCATTAGAATTATCCATGACAATTGAAATCCAACCTTCAATTAATGTTAAAACGGCGATCGAAAGCCGCCGGGCCGCGCGCAGCTTCAAACCCGATCCGATTCCCCCAGCAATATTGGCTGAGATTTTGCGGTTGGGAGTGCGATCGCCCTCTGGTTACAACTTGCAGCCTTGGCGGTTTATCCTACTTCAAGACTCAGCCAGCAAAGAAAAATTAAAAGCTTGCGCCTTTGATCAGCGCCAAGTGGTAGAAGCCCCAGTAGTATTAATCTGTTGTGGCGATCGACGCGCCGCCAGGCCCGAAAACACCGAAGCTGTCATCGAATTGGGCAAAGCCACAGGGGCAATGAATGACAATTTAGCCGGTTATATGCGACAAGCAATCCCGCAATTGTTCGAGAACCGTCCCTGCTTCGACTCCCTAGAAGCTTGGACAAACAGACATACAATGCTCGCAGTAGCCCACTTAATGATTGCAGCTAAAAGTTTTGGGGTAGACAGTTGTCCGATGGAAGGTTTTGTCAGCGCTAAGGTGAAAGAAGTTTTTCAAATTCCCGAAGAAGTAGATGTTTGCTGTTTGCTGCCACTTGGTTATGCAGCAGAACCTTTCAAACAATATGGCGGACGTTTTGACGTGACTCAAGTTTATTACAGCGAAAGTTATGGACAGGCTTTGCAAGCTGAGATTTGAGAGTTAAGATTTTGTTGCAACTTGAATTTTAAGAGTTAAGATTTGGAATGAATTGGTGCCCTAGTTCAAAAAAATCAAAAATCCCGACAGTTCGGCAATCTAAAATCAAAAATCCCAAATCTAAAATCGAAAGTGGTGATATCAGAGAGAGGAAAAAATATGACAGCAGCAACGCGACAAAGCAACGCACAAATTCTCGAAGTAAAATTGCAGCAACACTTGCAAGCAGCCGGCTTTAAAAACTTACCGCTTTATATTAGTTGTGATTTTCGAGATGAATCTTTAACGGTTGTGGGAGAACACCCGCGCAGTTTAGTTCTCAAAGCCAAACCGACTTTTGCGGTGCTAGAAGCAGCAATTCTTGAAATAGAACCCGAATCTATTCAACAGATTGGACTTTGCCTAAAAATTACCGGGCAAAAACAGCCTTATGCTTTCCATTCTTTTACCATGCACCAGCCTGTTTTGTCAAGACCAAAAACAGTGCAGTTGTTCAAAAAAACCGAGAATACCCCCGCAGAAGAAACAGGGATAGTCTTAACAGAAAATGTTGCTCAGACGGCGGATGTAGAGGAGGAGATACCGTTAGAAACGGATGGGAAAGATGCGTGGGATGAAGAATATTTCCCCAATTTGTCGGAGAGTTCCAGCAATTCCGAGCCGATCGCCTTTAAGGTAGCTGCAATCCCGGCAGATATTGCAGACAATCCCTTCAATCCGCTGGATATGGAAGCGGTAGCAGTTGCCCAAAAACCCAAGCATTCACCGTTTGCGATGCTGGCTGCAGCAGGAATGGTGAGCATGGCGGCGCTAATTTTGGCAGGCGGTTATTATATGCTGAGCCGCCCCTGTGTCATCGGAGAATGTACTGCATTAGCTAATGCCAAACAGTTGAGCGATAATTCGACGAAGACGCTGAAAACCTCAAAAGTTGCCAACAGCCCCCAAGAAGCGCAGCGACAGTTAAAACAGGCGATTGCCCTTTTAGAACCGATTCCCTCCTGGTCAATTCATCGCGGTGAAGCTCAAAGCGCTCTGGAAACCTACCGTTCGCAAAATCAGAATTTAAACTCTGCGATCGATGCAGCGCGCCTCGCACAGTCAGCAGCCCAGAAAACCCAAAATCCGCCTTATTCTGCCGAGAACGGGCAGGAAGCGCAAGCTCTGTGGCAAAGTGCGATCGCCGAACTCGGAGAAATTCCCACAGACAGCCCAGTTTATCCGTTTGCTCAGAGAAAGACAAAAGAATACGCGAAGAATTTAGCAACTGGAAATAGGCAGTTAAGTACAGAGAAAAAAGCCGAAAAAACGCTGCTCGCGGCCAAAAGTAGAGCCCAAATAGCAGAAGCTCGCGAAGCAGTAGCTCAGACAGCCGAGACTTGGGATCAAGTGCAATCAGGTTGGGAAGAATCCCTCGACATCCTATCAGAAATTCCCACGAGCACGACATCTTACCAACAAGCTAAACTGTTAGTTCCTAAATACGAAACCAAACTTTCAGAAGCTCGCGAGCGCAAAAATGTCGAAGGAATTTCGGAAAATGCGTATACTCAAGCTGTGACTTTAGCAGCGGAAGCTCAAATTTTTGAGGGCAAAAACGCCTGGTTTAAAGCATCAGAATCCTGGCGAAGAGCTTTGAGTTACGCGGAGCAAGTGCCGGCGGCAACTGCCTATTCTCAGAAAGCCCAACCGCTGATCGCTTCCTACAAAACTTCATTGCAGCAAGCAGAAGTAAGGTTACAGGAAGAAAGGAACCTGCAAAAAGCCCGCACCGATTTAGATAGAACTTGTAAAGGCAACCCCAAGATTTGCGACTATACTGTTAGCAAAGATTTGATTGCGGTACAGATGACTCCTAATTACGTGCAGAAACTGCAACAAACTTTCATTCAAGCAAACAACAACAATGCTGTGAAGTCTCGCCAAGCTGTAGAAAAGCACGTTCAAACGTTGCAAAAAGCTTTGGAGGCGATCGCCGAAAACGCCAAAATCCCGATGCAGGTGTACGATGGCGAAGGCAAGCGGATTGGGAGTCACGAACCGAAGTAAGCTGTTACGGCATTTAATTTTAGTTTTTGGGGCGGGCTAGAAGCAACGCCCCACTCATTGTTTCAAGAAACAGGATAGTTAAAATTAGATCCGCGCCAACAACTTAGAATATCCGAACACACACTACAATTTCGGCAATCAAACTGTATAAAATAATATTAGCAATCAAATGCTAGAAAAGGTCAAACTTCATAACTTCAAAAGTCATCAAGATACAGAACTTAATTTTGATAATTCACGCCTACACGCACTCGTAGGACAAAACAGTTCTGGTAAAACATCAGTGTTGCAAGCATTGCATTATCTCAGTAGGCTTGCTAATTCATCATTTGCCAATATTTTTCAGTATGAAAGAGCGCCTCAATTTATTACAACAATTGGGCACAATAATATGTCTGTTACTGCAAGTGGTTATTGGGGATACAATCCTCGGGCTGATTGGGAAGCTTCCTATAGCTGGACACAAAGCGTTAACCCTCCTTGGTCTCCGATAGCATCATGGAAAGTGGAGCGAGAACCTGGAAAGGTGCAAGGATGGTCAAGTTCACTAAGCGATGCTAAATATCCACTTCCTAAATCTTTGAGACACTCAGTTCATCTTAAGCTAGTAGCTACTAATCTTGCAAAAGCAGCTTACAGCGATGCAATTACCCCGCGAGTAGAGTTCGATGGTTCAGGGTTAGCACCTACCTTAGACTATCTTCGTGACGAAGCTCCAGATGAATTTCAATCTTTACAAGAAATGTTGAAACGGATTGTACCAGGTGTACGCGAGGTAGGGGTAAGGCGAGCTAAGGTTATGGTCAATCGCCAACGCTTAATCGAAGTCGATGGCAAATCTATCTCCTACGAAGAAAGTCAGGAAATGGCAGGGCAAGAAGTTGTCCTAGATATGAATACTGGTAAGCGTATTCCAGCCCATGCCATTAGCGAAGGAACAATGCTCGCTCTCGGATTATTAACTGTTTTGATGAATCCCAATCAACCTAATTTAGTGTTACTAGATGATGTTGAACAGGGACTCCATCCCAAAGCGCAACGAGAATTAATCGCTGTTTTCAAGGAAATTCTTCAAGACAACAGCAATCTGCAAATTATTTTTTCTACCCATTCTCCTTACATTGTGGATGAACTTCTTCCGTCTCAAGTCCACGTATTAAGTAACAACAATTCAGGTGTGACTCGTTGCAAACGATTGGATGAACATCCTGATGTCGAATGGGCAAAACAAACTTTAACCACGGGAGAATTCTGGGATGCGGAGGGAGAAGATTGGGTGGTTGCAGGAGAAATAAATGATTGAGTTTGTGGTGATTGTGGAAAGTAGCGCAGATGCACGAACCGCTACTAAATTAGCCGATCGCCTTTTAGTGGATAAAATTGATTGGTTAGACTCTGGACAGCTTCAATATTTATTTCGTTGGAGTGGCTTACAAGAAAATACAGAACATTCCTGTTGGCAAGATATTAATCAAATTATAGATAATTTGCAACAAAGCTTAGGATTCCGTCCACCAAGGTATTTAGGTCATGGTAAAGATGGAGCATTAAAAGCTGATGGTGCAGCAGCTATAAAAATTCTGAATTTAGTAAGATTTATTCAAAAAACACGACAGATTAAAGCAGTTCTCCTGATCCGGGATTTAGATAATCAACCTGAACGAAGAGAAGGTATTGAGCAAGCACGTTCTGAACACATTAATCGACAACCTAAATTAGAAATTATTATTGGTACAGCCAACAGAATGCGGGAAGCCTGGGTATTGAATGGGTTTATTCCATCTACTCAAGAGGAAGAACGAATTTTTCAAGAGATAACGACACAATTGAGGTTTAATCCTTGCGAGGAGTCACACAAATTACGCTCTAACTCATGGAAAGAACCCGATCGCATTAGAAATCCTAAAGTTGTTGTGGAAAAGCTAACAGGTGGCCAAATGGAACGCGAACAACAGTGCTGGGAAGAGACGAGTCTGGAACTTCTACGAAAAAACGGTGTTCATACAGGCTTAACAGCCTATATTCATGAAATCGAGGAACGATTAATTCCAATCATTGGATCTGCTGAGTAAGATCAGCCCGATATTCCCTAAACCTGCCCCGACCGGATCTTGGGGTCGATAAAATCACGGGCGGGGCGGGTTTATGATATTTATCATTTGTATGGGAGACATTGGTGAACCAGCCCCTACGGTAATCATAATCAATTTACATCTACAATTACCAATTCCCAATTACCATTTGATCAATTGTGCATCTTGATTAAAAAACTTCCGGGACAATCCCTCAGTCAACAGCAGAGTTGCGATTACAGTTGCCAGCGCTAACACAAACATAATCAAAATCTGGTAAGATGCTGCATCGAGAGGACTGACACCGCTCAGCATTTGACCTGTCATCATCCCCGGTAAAGTTACTATTCCTACGACCGTCATTGTATTTAAGAGCGGGATTAATCCCGCTTTTATCGCATCTTTGCGGTACTGTTTTACTGCTTGCTGCGGAGTGGAACCTAAACTTAAATGGGTTTCTATTTCTAACTGGCTGCTATTAACTGTACTGACAAGTCTTTCGCCGGCGATCGCCCCGGAGTTCATAGCATTGCCCAAAATCATCCCCGCTAAAGGAATCAGGTATTGCGGTTCGTACCAAGGGTCAGGTTGCAAAATTAGCAAGTTTGTATAGGCGAGAGTCAAGGCCGTACTGATAAAAATTGAGCCCCAAACTAAGGGCAGTAAGTTCTTGATTTTTTTGCTGATGCGGTTGCTGGCAACCATGCTAGCAGTTGTCAGCATGATTGCTAAAACTGCTAAAACCAGCCAAGGATTTTTTCCCTCGGGGTCAAATACGACTGCGAGCACGTATCCGACTAAGATTAGCTGGATCAGAGTGCGCCCCGCCGCGATCGCGATCGCCCCCTCCAGCCCCAATCCCTGCCACGCCGAAAGCCCGATCGCGATCGCCACCATCCCCAAAGCCCAACCCAAATCTGTAAAATCTAGCAGAATTAACACCGGCCTACCCTTTCGATAATGTGATTGTTTGCCTGTCCAAATATAAGATATTTGAATAAACGTTTCTCGGAAACAGTTTTGCTGCAAGAATTTGCTTTGATAATGGTTGAAATTTATGGTGTGAAGAGTGAATAATGTTCCCCCCCTCGACTTAACCCGCCAATACGCGCAGATTGGCGACGAGATAACCGCTGCGGTGCAAAAAGTGCTTGCCTCTGGCGGCTACGTAGGCGGCCCAGCCGTGAAGAGTTTTGAACGAGAGTTCGCCGACTACATCGGCGTTTCCGAGTGCGTTGGCTGCAACTCCGGCACGGATGCCCTGATTTTGGCCTTGCGAGCTCTCAAAATTGGCCCTGGCGATGAAGTGATTACCACTCCTTTTACCTTTTTTGCTTCGGCTGAGACAATTAGCGCCGTCGGCGCGACTCCAGTATTTGTCGATATTGACAGCGAGACTTTTAATCTGGATGTCGAGCTCCTCGAAGCGGCAATTACCGACAAAACCAAGGCAATTATGCCCGTCCACATCTTTGGCCAACCGGTAGACATGACTCGGTTGATGGAAATTGCGACTCGGCACAATTTAGCCGTAATTGAAGATTGCGCCCAATCTGTCGGGGCCCAATGGCAATCTCGAAAAGTCGGCAGCATTGGTCATGTCGGCTGCTTCAGTTTTTATCCGACCAAAAATTTAGGTGCTTGCGGTGACGGTGGCGCGGTGACGACAAATGATCCAGCCCTCGCAGCTTCGATGCGAGTGCTCAAAGAACACGGACAGTCTTCTAGATATTTCTACGAAGAAATCGGGTACAACAGCCGTTTAGATGCCCTGCAAGCGGTGATTCTCAGCATTAAATTGCGGTATCTCGACAGTTGGAACGTGCAGCGCCAGGAGAAAGCGGCACTTTACACCGAATTTCTCTCCCGCGTGCCCGGAGTTGCCGTCCCCAAAGAGTTGCCGGAAGCAAAAGGAGTTTGGAATCAATACACGATCCGGCTGACAAGTCCAGAAGAGGCGCAAAATCCCTCTGGCAATTTTCGAGATTGGATGCGGGCTCAGTTGCAGGAAGCTGGCATCGGTTCGATGGTTTACTATCCGTTACCTTTGCACCTGCAACCTGTTTACAAATCTTTGGCTTATCAAGCAGGTCAGTTGCCCAAGGCTGAGCAAGTTTGTCGCGAAGTCTTGTCTTTGCCGATGTTCCCGGAACTGTCGAGGGATCAACAAGAGCGGACGATTTATGGTCTGAAAGATTGCTTGGCAAAGGCCGATCGCATCCGGTAGCTGTGGCGCGATGGCATAAGCGAGGGAAATGCAGGAGGAGAAAAGAATTGCAGGGTTGCAGTGGTGTGAGAATGTGCAGCGGTCCGGGAGAACCGTTAAGTATTTTGACCGATCACTTGTACTTTTATGTACTATATTTAATGAAAAGAAACAAATTTAGGCTAGCAATCCGCCTCGAACGGGTGCATTTTCCGCTCGCCTAAACCTTGGAATGCGATCGGTCAATGATGAAGAAGGAAGAAGGAAGAGGGAAGAGGGAAGAACGAAGAAGGAAGAACGAAGAAGGAAGAACGAAGAATAAATAATATTTGAACTTTCGACTTCCAATCCCCGATGCCCGATGCCTGATACCTAATGCCCGATGCCCGATGGCAGATGCCCAATTCTCAATTTAACCTGTAATTTTCAGAAGATAAGAGGAAAATAAACGAGTGCCTCAGTATCAATTCACTCAGGCTAGACGCTACGATCCACAAGCGATCGCTCAGTATTACCGCAACCGTCCTTGGAAAGCAATTTGGCGCGCAATTACCGTTATTTGGTCTTTTGCAGGCTTCGTTCTGGGGATGCTGTGGGACAGTTGGCAGCACGAAGTCGCAGCACACCAGCCGGAACGAGCCACCCACCTGCGACAAATACTCACTCGCTTGGGCCCGACTTTCATTAAAGTCGGCCAAGCCCTTTCTACCAGACCGGATTTGATCCGCAAAGACTTTCTCGAAGAATTGATCAAACTTCAGGATCAATTGCCGCCATTTGACTCGGTGCGCGCTTTCGAGATTATTGAAGCGCAACTGGATCGCAAAATTAGCGAAACCTACAGCGAAATCTCCCCCGAACCTGTCGCCGCGGCAAGTCTCGGTCAAGTCTACCGAGCTCGCCTCCTCACCGGGGAAGCAGTAGCAGTCAAGGTTCAGCGACCGAATTTGCTGCCCGTCTTGAGCCTTGACCTTTACTTAATGCGCTGGGCGGCTGGATGGTTGGGCCCGTTGCTGCCGCTGAATCTCGGTCACGACCTCTGTTTAATAGTCGATGAATTCGGTATCAAATTGTTCGAGGAAATTGATTATATCAATGAAGGACGCAACGCCGAGAAATTTGCTACAAATTTTGCAGACGACCCGACAGTAAAAGTTCCGAGTATTTACTGGCGTTATACTTCAAATTGCGTTCTGACTCTCGAATGGATTGACGGCATCAAGCTGACAGATATGGAAAGTGTTAAAGCCGCAGGTTTGGATACCGATAGTTTAATTGAGGTCGGAGTCCGCAGCGGTTTGCGGCAGTTGCTCGAACACGGATTTTTTCATGCTGACCCCCATCCGGGAAATCTGTTTGCCTTAGCGGACGGCCGTATGGCTTACATTGATTTTGGGATGATGGATCAGATGGAAGAAACAACTAAAGAAACTTTGGTTGATTCTGTCGTTCACTTAATCAACAAAGATTACTTAGAGTTAGCTAAGGATTTTGTCAAACTTGGCTTTTTGACACCAGAGACAGATATTATGCCGATCGTCCCGGCGCTGGAATCTGTACTGGGTGATATCGTCGGCGAAAAGGTGTCAGATTTTAACTTCAAGACGATTACAGACCAGTTTTCGGAGTTGATGTACGATTATCCTTTCCGGGTGCCTGCGAAATTTGCCTTAATTATTCGCTCTCTGGTGACAGAAGAAGGTTTGGCCCTGACGCTGAATCCCAATTTCAAGATAGTCGAGGTGGCGTATCCTTATGTAGCGCGGCGTTTGTTGAACGGAGAATCTCCGGCTCTGCGGCGGCGTCTGATTGAGGTATTATTCAAAGATGGCAAATTCCAGTGGAACAGGTTAGAGGACATGATCGCGATCGCCCGATCCGATCGCAGTTTCGACCTGCTACCCACAGCACAACTAGGCTTGCAATTTTTGCTGTCCGAGGAAGGGTCGTTTTTGAGACGCCAGCTAATGTTAGCTTTGATTGAGGACGATCGAATCCACACCGAAGAAGTTCGCAGCCTGTGGAACTTAGTCAAGGAAGATTTGCAGCCCGGTCGCCTTTTCAACGTTGCTCTAGGCGCTTTGACGGAGTTTTCCACAGCAGGAGCAGCGGCGCTAACTCGGTTTTAATTAGAAGGAAGAAGGAAGAGGGAAGAAGGAAGAAGGAAGAGGGAAGAAGAAAGAAAAATAATTCTACTTTTGCCGATTCCCACTTCCCAATTCTCAATTACCTACTCCCAATTCCCAATTACCCAAATTACCCAAATTAAGGAATTATTCGTGTATTATTTTCCAGAACCTCCCTATTTTTTAATGTCGGCTGGATTACTAGCAGGTATGGCCTCCGGCGTAGCATTTGAAGCAACTCTCAAACAATCCGTACAACAGTGGTCTAAAAATCGTTCTACTCGCACCTTGGCTAACCTGCCAAGGTTGCAATTGGTCATACCTTTTCTGGGAATGGCTGGCGGTATTTGCGTATTTTTAGCTTCTGGAATGGAGATTTTTGGCTTCCCAAAACTACTTTCTTATGCCCTAGCTTTGCCACTGACGCTACTCACGGGCTGGCTAGTTTGGACTCAGTTGGGTAAGCTTTTGATCGAGTTAGAACGCGGAGGTTCCCAAGCGCTGGATTTAGATTCTTTTGAACAATGAAAGTTAACTATCAACCTCTTTTGATCCGAAGGAAGGGGGTTGATAGTTCTCTAAGATTATCCTATTTGATGGTTTTTGAACCGGAGAGAACGCAGAGAACGCAGAGGAAGAGAAAGAAGAAGAGGACAACTTATGCAATAATTGGTGTAAAAATTTTTAAATCTAAAATCTAAAATCTAAAATCTAAAATCGAATGAGTATTTTAATTGTTACGGGTGCGGCGGGATTTATTGGCTCTAACTTAGTAGAAACTCTTTTAAATCGAGGCGAGACGGTTATCGGTATTGATGAGTTCAACGATTATTACGACCCGGCTCTCAAGCGCAAGAATATTGCACGATTTGAAAAGTATCCGGGTTTTGAATTGGTGGAAGGCGATATTTTGTCTCTAAATTGGCGAGGTCTTTTATCCGATGCTAAGGTAATATTTCATCAGGCGGCGCAAGCCGGAGTTCGTGCTAGCTGGGGCGACGGTTTTCGCAGCTATACCGAACGCAATATTAACAGCACCCAAGTATTGTTAGAAGCTGCAAAAGATGCGCCAAGATTGCAAAAGTTTGTCTATGCTTCTTCTTCTTCAATTTATGGAAATGCTGAAGCTTTCCCGACGAGTGAAAATGCTTGTCCGCAGCCGGTTTCTCCCTACGGAATTACGAAATTAGCCGGTGAACGTTTGTGTGGACTTTATTACCATAATTTTGGCGTTCCAACTACTTCGCTGCGCTATTTTACCGTTTACGGGCCGAGACAGCGCCCCGATATGGCTTTTCACAAGTTTTTTAAGTCGATTTTGTTTGATGAGGCGATTTCAATTTTCGGCGACGGATTGCAAACGCGGGATTTTACGTTTATCAGCGATTGCGTTGCGGCGAACTTAGCGGCGGCTGAGGTTGCGGAAGCTGCGGGGGAAGTTTTTAATATTGGTGGGGGAAGTCGGGTAGTTTTAAAAGAAGTTATTGATACAATAGAGAGAATTGTCGATCGACCTATTCGGATAGATTTTACCGAAGCTGCGAGGGGAGACGCGCGGCACACTAGCGCGGATGTGTCTAAAGCCAAGAAAATCTTAGGTTATCAGCCGCAGGTTACTTTAGAAGAAGGTTTAAGGCGCGAATGGGAGTGGATTCAGTCTGTGTACAGCTAGAGTACAGTGAGATGCTATCTATCCCAGAAATTCCGCAACTTAAATTGAACATTATTAACTTTTTTAGTGACCCAACTTTTGAGATTTCTCTGCAAGCGAACCAACAAATTTGGAGGCGCGAGTTTTGGCTGTGTTTCCGGCGAATTCAAATAGCGGTAGTGCAGAAATACGTCTCGGTAGGGAATATCAACATCTTCGCCAGCACACAATCTAGTAAACTTTGCAGCCGAAATACTCATGTAGTGCAAATAAGTCAACCGTCGTCCTTTGTCATATAGAACATAATCTATCACATCAAATTGAGAAGACCAATGATTTCCCGTTACCTGTTCGGGTTCAGCATATGCAAAGTTGTAAAAAGAGATATTGCTGCGGGCGACTAAATAGTTAAGTAAAGATTGGTCAGCGCCCCGTAAAGACATAATTTCCGCTTCTCCTGATGTTAATTTTTCTAATAATTGAGAGCAATTGTTTCGATTAAAAACCCCGGTTTTTGACGCATACCAACCCGCACAAAAAGTATGAGATTGCAGTTCGTCAATATTTAAAATTTGAGGTAATTTGGGGGAGGACAAATCAAATATATAATTGAGGTCTGATTTGTATTGAAAATCGTTTGCTACCCAATCAAAATCATCAAGCTTTTGATAAATATAATCTAGAGAACCCATTAATAGAGTGTCTGCGTCAAAATAGATAAATTTATCAAAAGGGCCGTCGAAACAACATAATTTTCGGTGCATTTCCAAACATTGAACAGGTTTCAAACCTTGAGATTGCCAAACTTTTTGAGCTTTTGCATGAGTTTTCCAAACTTGAGTCGCAAAGTCTTCCCAGAACTGGATAGAATCGGTATTTTCAAACAGGGTGACATTGTGTAGGTGGGAAATGTGCGATCGCACTTTTTTCAAGTTATCATCATAGGGAATGATGCAAACAGGAATATCTTTTGCTCCATTGACTTCGAGACTGTTCAATAAAGCGACTAAGTGGTCAAAAACAACATCGTTTGCTAGAAGATAAATGCCATCAGTCATCGGATTTTATTTAATAAGTAACCCAGGGCATATATATTGCTTTTTAGGTGCGGGCAAGATGCCCACACCACAAGAAATAAAATTTATTGATTGTGGAACAGGCATCTTGCCTGTTATTCAAAGCTTGTTTGGTGTCAAAAACACAACAAGATTTATGAATCGTGGAACAGGCATCTTGCCTGTTCTTCAAAGCTTGTTGACAATGATAGAACATATGATTTTATCCTCACCTACTGAAAGCCCGAGATATTTTTTGCACTAAATTTGGTTGTTCCTCATTGAGATAACGATAATGTTTCCAAAGTTTCCAATAAGGGCTGCCCGATTTAATCGGGATTCCAGCCCAGTGAATATATTTTAACCTTTTGCCTTTGTCATAAAGAACATAATTTATTTCTTGAAAATGATTGGAACCAGCCCAGCTTCCCGGTTCGGTTGCTGAATCTTTAACAAGATTGCAGCGCTTGGGAATCAGTTTAAGAATGATATAATTTAGTATAGGTTGGTCTGTGACATTTTGAGTAAAGTCAAAATATTCTCGATGCTGCGAACATTCTCGCAAAATTTCATACATTTGCGATTCTGTAATAGTTCCTTTTCGGGAAGCCCAAAAACCGCTGTTAAATACATCTTGAAGCTGTGAGTCTGTAAAGATATTTTGTTCTTTTACAGCAGGTGAAAATACATTTCGCAGTTTTTCGTTGAGGTGGTGGTAGTCGCAGCAAAAAAAGTCTACTTCTGATAGTTTGTTTAAGTTGTCTGCGATGTCTTCAAAGACGATGATATCGGTATCGATGTACAGAAATTCGTCTAGGGGGCCAAACCAGGCTGCGAGTTTTCGCATTTTGTTGGGGAGGGCTAAAAAGTTGCGATCGAACATTTGGCCAATTTCTCTGGTAAACTGTTCCACAAACTCCAGATTTGGGAACAGTCGCACGTCGTGGAGACGGCTGAGTGCGGCTGCGACTTGCTGATAATTGTCGTCGAAGGGAATCAGAAAAACAGGTACTTGACAATTGTACAGACGTATGCTGTTTAAAAGGGCGATCGCACTTTCGATCACCTTATCATTCGCAACAATATAAATACCGCGATTCATAAATTTATCCTCAACCTTCTCAATACCCTTTTTAACAAATTCGCCCCAGAAACCTCAGTATAAGACTTTGGCGCTTGGGCAAAAATCGGACGCTTTTCCGGTTCCCGGAGATAGCGGTAATGCAGGAACAAATCGCGATAGGGAAACTCAATATTTTCGCCCGCACAAACTCTCCGAATTAAATCCGGCGGCACACCAATATAATGAATGTAAGTAAGTCGGTTTCCCTTGTCGTACAAAATCTTATCTTGCTCTTCAAAATGTTGGGAAGTGACGCTGCACCCAGTTTTTTCGCCATCCGGGAGGCTATAAGCAAAATTATAGCTATTTATCCCCGTTTTCATCACCATATAATTGAGCAACGGCTGTTCTCCCGCACCTTCATAGAGAATTTCAGCCTCGCCCGATTGCAGTTGAGCTAACAGCCATTTCCTAGTATCTTGCTCAAACAATCCTTGCTTGCTGGCATAAAATCCAGAACAAAATATTTCCGAGTCTATCCGATTTTGCTCAAAAAATTCGAGGAGTTTTGGTGACTGAATATTGTATACTTTAGTTGGGTCGCGAAATTGAAAATCATAAACCACAAAATCCGATTCCTCTAACCTCTGAAAAACCGCATCAAGGGAATTCATCAGCAAAGTATCCGCATCCATATAGATAAACTTTTCAAACGGGCCGTCGAAAGCGCAAAAGCGCCGGTGTGCGCCGTAAAGCCGGAATTTTTTGCGGTTCAAACGCTCTGGTGCGGCTGCTTGCATGAATTTGTCCCATCGCTGAATTGATGCGCTATCTTCATAAATAAAGACGTTGGGACGGTTAACAATTTCAGCTTTGATTTGCTCTATTTTGTCGTCGAAAGGATAAATGCAGACAGGAATATTTGAGCCTAATATAACTTCAATACTGTTGAGTAAGGCAATTAGTTGGTCGTAAACTGTATCGTTGGCTAGCGTGCAAATTCCATTCATATCTATAGTCTCGCGAAGGCGGACTTTGTTTGTGTCGTTGGGGTTTCAACCGCCGAATTATCTAAAGGGTAAAAAAGAGTCATCGGGGGAAAACTAAGACGAGGGAGAAAGCGACGCCATCGCTACGCGAAAACCCCGAACACTGGACCTATCGCCCGCCGAGGAAGCGCCGCGAGAGGCAGAACGGCAACCGATACACTCACTGACCCAGCAACCGCCACGGATCACCCGGTAATCATCTTTGCCAATTTCCCAGGAACTTCCGTCAGTTGGTGCGCCGTTATAGTTTTGGTTCCACCTATCGCTGCACCACTCCGAAACATTGCCGTGCATATCGTACAATCCAAACGGATTCGGAGGAAAACTCCCTACATCTGTTGTTTCTTTGCGATAAAGTCCTCCGGGTGTATATCCGCAGGGGTCGCTTGCGTCATAGTTGGCTATTTCCGTGGTAATGTATTCCCCAAAATGAAATGCGGTTGTTGTATCGGAACGACAGGCGTATTCCCATTCTGCTTCACTCAGAAGGCGATATTTTCTCCCGCTTTTTTCCGACAGTTTGCCACAGAATTCGACGGCATCATCCCACGATACAGATTCAACAGGACGTTTTTCACCTTTGAACTTTGATGGATTGTTTCCCATTACTGCTTGCCACTGTGCTTGGGTGATAGGATATTTGGCTGCATAAAAAGCGGGTATTGTGACTTGATGCTGCGGACCTATGTAATAATATTTTCCTGTTTCGCTGCTGGGGAAACCCATCATAAATGTGCCGCCGGGAATCGATACCATTTCCAGTAGAACTTCGTTTCCTAACTCTTCGGGGAAGAAGTGAGCTGAATGACGGTGACGACTGTTTTCTTGTGGATCAAAATTTACTGTTATCACATCAAACTCAAAGGTAGGCAAATAGTTTTGTAGTTTATTTTTATTTTCTGTCATTGTGCTATTTCCTGAGATACAAACTTAGACAGCCAATTGAGCAAGTTCAATTCATGGAGAATGATTTGTCTGGCTTCGGCAATTTTCTCCCTCGCTTCATGCCAATAATCCGCAGTAGCCACAACCTCTTTAATAAATTTTACTCCTTTCTCATCCAAACTCGGCAGCCGCAGAAAACTCCCTGCCGGCAACAACTTATCTGCCGCCGAACCGCCGTAATAAATTGGCAAACACCAAGCTAACAAAGCATCCCAAAGCTTTTCGCTGACATACCAATCGTTTTCGGCATAATTTTCTATAGCTAAGTTGTAATAGTATGGTGCGACGGCGTGCCATTTATTGTTCATAGTGCCGTTCCCGCGCGCCCAAGTTGGCAAGTTTCGCCCGTAAAGGTCAAAATCCAATTCTTGTGATTGCAGCAATTTGATAAAGTTTAATCTCTGGCGGTGATTGGCGCTGCGGCTAACACCTGAAGTAATCCAAGAACAGGATTTAGTTTTCGGGGGCGCAGGCATTTCATCGAGTTCTCGAAACGAGTTAGAGTGATACCAAATTGCGGGCATATAATTGGGGTTTGGTGCGAAATCGTCTGGCCCGGAAACGTAACCGCAATAAAGTTTCGCTTGTTCGTAGTTGGCTTTGGTAATTTCAATAACTTCTGGCAATGGCGGTTCGCGGATTAGGTAAATAATCCGTTCCTTGGGGACACCGCGCAATTTGTCTTGGATGTCGTTTTCTGGGTGTTGATGCCTGTAGCGACGTATTTTATCGACCCAAGATTGCTTTTTGGGTTGTTGGGGAAAGTCGAATTGATACATCAGTAAAAAGTCTGGTTCTGGGTGGTTGGCGAGCATTTGAATGTTGCCCCATTTGCCGAAGTTGTGGGGGGTTTGTTGCCACAGCCAGTCGCTTTGACTCATGCCTGGGTAGGTGGTGATTGTGCCGATAATTTTTGGGTTCATATCTAATAATAAATCTGGTTGTTGCGTGGGGGGTGGCGGGTTTATGAGATTATTAATTTTAGGCGATGATTGTTGGTAAAACTCGCCCCGGAGGATTTTAAAATTATCGGATCAGGATTAATGAATGATTTGCGATCGCACTTGGTCATCCACATAACTCAAAATTCTCTCTATCCTATTTTCCCACGAAAACTGCTTGACAAAATCCATTGTTTCTGCATAACCTTCGCTTTTCCTCGGATATTTGGTTAAACAATCTCGAATGCTTTGCGCGAACTGGTGCGGGTTATCCGGTTCGCACCAAGTTGCTGCTATATTTCCAGATTTAAATTCCATTAAAGATGCAATCTCCGTCGCTACAATCGGAGTTCCCGATGCCATATAATCAAAGAACTTTAAAGGAGATGTGAACGTCGCGGCCTCTGTCAAACAGTGAGGGTGAGTCAAAACATCGGCTGCTTGCAGCAAGCTAGCCAATTGATTTTGAGGGAGGTAGCCGAGAAATTTAATGTTGTTAACTTGCTTGGATTTTGCTAACTGCTGGTAGCCTGTTACTTGGGATGAATCACCGCCCGCGATCGCAAATTGAACCAGTGGCAATTCCTTAGCCACATCCACCAACATATCAACACCTTTAAACGGGTAAAGTCCGCCTGCATAAACTGCTAAATACTGTCTTTCATCTTCTATTAATTGCTGTCGCCACTTCAGGGCAGCTTCTGTTTGTCTCGCGAGAAACAAATGGTTAAAACCGTTGTGCAGCGTAATTACTTTTTCCGGCGGCATCTCATTCAAAATCATGCTGTCTCGCACTGTATCGGCAACAGTTACGGAAATCTGAAACAGAGGATTGCGGACAATTTCTGATTCAAATTGCTTGTTTTCATGGTGGTGCTGTTCGTAGATAGCGGGAATACCGTTTTTAATGGCAGCTTTGACAAAGTTCCAGTCGCGGGTGTGGACAATTTTAGTGGATTTAACCAGGTGAATAGGTAAATAGTATTTTGAGACTATTGTACTCGAACTCGTCCACTTGCTGTCCAAAAGGTCTATCGGCCACGGCATCGGTAAATCTGCTACTTTTAATTGATCTTGAATATTGTAAATTTTGGCAAGTTTGTCATCGGGTTTCCTGGGTTGAAAAGGAAAAAGCAAATCAACCGGATTCAAAGCACTCCAGCCTTTACGGAGGTATACCAAAACTGCTGGATAACCGAGATTTGCTGCGGCATTTGCAGAGTGGGCAACTTGAACTAAGCTCGCTACATTGGGTTGTGGCAAGACATTTCGGGTAAAAAATACATAATATTTAGACATCGTAATTGGTAGTTGGTAATTGGTAAGGGGAGGCAGAGCCTCCACGTATGTATTCCTAGGCGGAGCCTGGGAACCAAGGTAAATCAACCCGACATGATAGGACTTATGCCTTCTTGTTCCTAAATTGTTCCTCCTTCCTTCTTCCTTCTGACTACTTTTTAACAGCCTGACGCTTAATAGTGTTTTCTATAAATTCTAAAGTAGTGAAAATATTAGCAGCCGAGTGAAATGATTCTCGGATTAACTCGTCTCTTTCTTCGGGAGAGTCTACCATTTCATCTACTAGCATTTTGAGGTAAGCTATCATGGGAGTCAGACGAGTGCGAATTTCGTAAGAACCTCTAATTAGAGCTTCATCGCGAGCGGTTTCTTCGGCAAATTGCACTGAATACAAGCGAGTGTAGTAACCTCCTTTTGCTAGCAATTCTTCGTGGGAACCCATTTCTACTACTTGTCCGCGATCGATCACGGCGATTTTGTTGGCTTTTTGGACTGTGGAGAGGCGGTGGGCGATGACTAAGGTTGTGCGATCGCAGCTCAATTTCTCGATCGCCGCTTGCACGTACCTTTCCGAAACCGTATCCAGCGAACTCGTTGCCTCATCTAAAATTAAGATTTCCGGGTTTTGCAGCAGGGCTCTAGCAATTGAAATTCTCTGGCGCTGCCCTCCCGATAAGATCACGCCCCGATCGCCAATTTGAGTCTCCAACCCATCCGGCAATAGTTGGATAAACTCGTAAGCATTCGCTCCCTTCGCTGCTTCCACAATTTCTTCCTCAGTCGCTTGGGGTCTAGCATAAGCAATATTTTCGCGCACTGAAGCATTAAATAAAAACGTATCTTGGCTAACAATACCCATCGCTTGTCTGAGGCTTTTCAGCTCAAATTCGCGCAAATCCCTGCCATCGATAGAGATATGACCTTCAGTAGGATCGTAAAATCTCGGCAGTAAATCTGCCAAAGTTGACTTGCCAGAACCCGAAGTTCCTACCAAAGCCAAAGTAGTGCCGTGAGGTAGAAATAAATCAATTCCTTGCAAAACTAAATTTTTGTGGTTAGGATAACTAAAAGATATTTTATTAAAATGAATTCCCGATCGCAAATGAGTGTAAGGCACAGAACCGTTCAGCATAAATGGCTTGTCCTCGCAGCTCAAAAAATTATTAACCACCTCTACACTAGCCGACGTATTAGCAAATTGACTGCGCCCGCTATTCAACTGTGAAATTAAAGGAATCAACCTAAAAAGTACCAATAAGTAGGTTAATAAAATTGTAGAAATAGACTCTATCTCATTGGCAAATATTGTGCGGCCTATAAATACAATCAAAATTACAACTATTAAATTAACAACTTCGTTAATTGGGGCGATCGCCGCATAATTTACCTGAGCCTGAAAATCCGCTTGTTCTCGCTTTTGAATTAAATGCTTGATCCGCTGATACTCCCTTTCCTCGTTCCCCGTTGACTTGACCAGCCGAATCCCAGTAATGGTTTCCAGCACCCTAACCGAATAATCTTTCGACATTTCAGAAAGCAGGTGGCCAAAATACTTGGAACGGTTAATAATATATTGATTTGCCCAAGCAACTAACGCCAGCAAAAGTGTAGCTGTCACCGTCAGTTTCCACGAGATAGAAAGTAGAAGACCCACAAACACCAAAACCGTGATTGACGTAGTAAACATTCCGATGGCCGTACCAACTGCACTAGCAGTCCGACCAATCTCTCCACCCAATCTATTAATTAAATCCCCGACTTTAGTTTTCGAGTAAAAATCTAAATCTACTTCTAACAACAACCGCAAGCCTGCTTCTCGCAAATCAAAAGTAAGAGATCGCGTCAGAGAAGTAGCTACTAAAGTATTGATATAACTCGCAACATTTTTTAAAAAAACTGCCAGCACAACCGCCCCGGTCATCAACATTAAACGCTGATTTTCGGGCATTCCCTCAAAGGGATACATCAAAGTTTTCATTAGAGGTGGAGCGCCGCGCAGCTCGATAGCGTGCTCTAAAAAACTTAAAAGCACTGGTACAATCAGAGTAGTGCTGATACCGTTGAATAACGCGCCAGAAAAGCCCAGCATCACAGTTAAGAAAATCCTGCCGGGATATCGTCTGGCAAATTTTAGGAGTAGCTTATTGGCAGACATGAAGCATTCCCAGCTAAACAGTACGGCATCTCAAAATATTCTTTAATAACAGCCAGCTTTTCTTCCTCCATTGAGGAGTTTTAAAATAACCTTTACATACCTGCAATTATATCTGAAAGTATCGGTTTCATTGCTTGAATACTATATCTTTTCACACATCTTTCCCGAGCTTTCATTCCTTGTAAATTAGCCGCTGTCAAATTTTGAAATATCCATTGAATTTTTTGTGAAATTTGAGCGGGAGAACTCGGATCGACTAAATAACCGGTTCCTCCTAAAATTGCTGGAATATCCCCCACTCGCGTAGACAAAACAGGCTTAGCCATTGCCATGCCATCTGTCAGCTTGAGGGGAAACTGAGCCACGGCTGTGAGAGTTTCTCGCTGAGGAACAACGACAACATGAGCCGCGGCTACAACGGACGGCATTGTCTCCACTGGAAACCTTGGCAGTTTAATAATCCAACGCCCCCATTGTTTCACAAGTTTATCATCATAATCATCATAAGGACTCCCGCCGACGATCGCTAATTTTAAATCGGGCTCATTTAACTGTTCGAGGGCCATCAAAACATCCTCCACGCCTTTATGAGGTCGCGGTGCCCCCGGAAACATCAGAACTCTATACCCGGATAAGCCGTAACGCTGTCTGCTCAATTCAGGATTGTATTTAGCAGGGTCGAACATTCCAGTATCCTTACCATTAGGCAAATATACACCACCAAAACGCTGTTTTAAAAACTCAGTATCAACGGTGACTGCATCAGCACGGTGAATGAGACTTTCCATCCACTTGAGATAGAGCGGATTATCCGGTTCTCTCAATTGACCGTTCTGTTTAAAAATATCTCGATAAAGTTGTTTGAAAGATGGACGGTATTTCCATTCATCTCCGCCGTACCAGCTCAGTTCCCAGTCGTCTATATCTAAAATTATAAATTGGCGAGTCGCCAGGTTTTTTAGCAGTGATAGCCCAAAGCTTGTAGGTTTAGGTTTGACTGCATAAATAATATCCCCATCTATTTTTTTCCAAAGTTTTTGAGCATCTATTAAAAACCCCGGATAATTTTTACCCGGTATCGCACATACTGGGATGTCTCTAGGAGGAGTAGCGTACAATTCCTTGCCAAACTGAAATCCAACAATTTCTACATCACATTTAAGCTCTATCAAGACTTGAGCTAATAAAAAAGCACGAATTGCACCTCCGCCTGACAAATCGCTCACTACTAATGAAACTTTCACTGAGTATTTTGTTTAAAACATTTGTTTAATTTTCCTGCTTAACCGAGCTTTTGTCAAGGCGATGGGGACTCACGCACTCCCGACCAAAGCAACCGGGTTTTTAACCAGCGCAAAGGGCAGCAACGAAGTATTTTGGTAAAAAAAACACAATAATGAACCCAAGACTGTTATTCCAGCCAGCAATAATTCTTCTAGGTAAATTTTCGGATATGTTGAGGCTAATTTTTTAAAATTTTGGGCTGAATTTTGTGGCTTTTGATGCAGTTAGCCCACAACCTTTAATTATTTTAAACGCCAGGGATTGTTAAGTTGATTGGGTAAAAATATTTTAGCCGTGCGATCGACTATTCTAGTAAAGAGCGATCTCGTCACGTTCTTCGCGTACTGAGGGCGGTAAGGATAAGTGCAGTGCATTACTTTAATCGGTTTGTCGATCGTATAAACATCTTTCCACTTATCCAAGTAGTTGTAAACCGGGGACAAAGTTGTCATTTTCGGTTTCACCGATTCAACAGCCGCCGCAAAAGCTCCCTGGTCTTTCAATAGTAGCACATTTTGATGGGCCACTACCATGTTAAAATATTTCTTAAAGTTTATAAACAATTCCTGAGTTTTACTGCTTTTCGTAAAAGCGATAAATCCCCCATTGTATTGAATGCTATTTGCATTTAGCGGCAACCCGACAGACTGCAAAGTTGACAGAATATCCTGCTTGACTCTTAATAAATTTGCCGCTTTAGCAATCGCAGGCTGCACATCTTCCGTCACCAACAAATCCACCCCATCAAGAAAATCAAAAACCTCATCTATTGGTGACAGCAAACAAATATCACAATCCATATAAATAGTTTTCTCAAACAGAGATTCCCCGTACAAAGCCAGCTTAGCTAGCCGCGACGCCAAAACAGGATTTTCATTAGAGGGTGCAGGTTTCAATATGACATTTCCGAACACCTGAAGTAAAGGATATAAAATTAGAGGTACTCTATCTATTAAAATAATAATTGGTTCCCGGTGAAACTTCCTGACAGACGCCAGAAAATGAACGCAATCTTGGAAAGAGTAAAGACCGGTTAATATAGTGATAAATCCCTTGATTGCTAATTTATTTGAATTCATTAATTTACTTATTGATTTACTTATTTAGCGAGCGTGTGTCCACTCCCAAAAGCTCTCACTCCACTCATCTCGACTGTGATAAATTCCTTGCCATTCATAAAAATGTACAAAATCTTTCAGGTTAATTGTTTTATTGACATCGCGGATCATATAAAGAGGTTTATCTCCATAAAAAGAAGCCCACATAGTATAACTGCTAGGCGGCCCGACAACATAGTCGCACTCAGCCAAAGCATACATATCTTCAATTAAGTGACCACTGCCAAATCCACAGTTAAAATTATCAAATAAACTCTGATTTTGTGGAATATTAGAACAAATCAAAAACTTGATTTTTTTTCCGTCAAATAGGCTTACCGCCGAATTCATGACTTCTAAATATTGCTGAGTTGTGTAAAAGTATCTCCCCTTTTGATGCTGAGCATAATCCCCTTGACGGATGTGAATTCCGACGAGGATATCCGAGTTATTTTTTAAATTCAATATCAAACGATCTACATTGATTCTATATCGCTCTAATGGTGCCAAGTATGCTCTAATCTGGTCGGCGTACTTGTGTAAATAGGGGAGATCTTCTACAAACCAGCCATCTCGAAATAGCCAGCCTTGAAAAAAAACAATTGAACCGTGCTTGATTTGTTCGATTTCCTGATATTTTAGCCAACTAAAAGGTTGTTTTCGGGTTATTTCTTGCGTTTTGAATATTTTTTTGTGGCTCAAATAGTTAATAAAATTATAATATTTGCTTCGGACTAACTTGTTGCCTGCTGCGGTAAAATGTGGAGGAGGATAACAACACAAAAAATCCCCTGCAGTTCCCACAAATAATTCTGCATATTCCTCAAAAGCCGGATTGAGAACAGTCAAATTATGCTCGATCGCCCAAGCAATGAAATTAGCAAAAAGCAGCAACCGGTTGCCCAGTTGTCCTGATTTAGCAGATATTATTAGCATATTGTATTTTTGGGGCGGGGGGACGCCCACCCCACAAGAATTTAATCCAACTTGGCTGTAATGGTAAGGTGCGCCCAGCGCACCTTAAAGACTAAGAGTTGTGGCGTTTTTGGTGCCACTGCCAAGCATGGGAGATAATGTTCTTAATGTCGGGATATTCTGGAGACCAACCCAAGGTTTTGATGGCTTTCTCGCTGCTGCCAACCAAAGCAGGCGGGTCTCCCGGACGCCGCTCACGTTCAACAGCCTTAATCTCTTTTCCCGTCACTTGGCGAGCCGTTTCTATCACCTCTTTCACCGAAAACCCGCCGCCGTTGCCCAAATTAAAGAAATCAGATTTGCCACCATTTAGCAAATATTCTAATCCCAAAATGTGAGCGGATGCCAAATCGTTAACGTGAATGTAATCCCGGATGCAAGTACCGTCAGGAGTATCGTAATCGGTGCCAAAAATAGCGATCGAATCTCGTTTCCCCAAAGCAGCGAACAACACCAGCGGGATCAGGTGAGTTTCTGGATTGTGATCCTCTCCTAACAACCCGTTCGGATCGGCCCCAGCCGCGTTAAAATAGCGGAAACAAACAGACTTGAAATCGTACGCAGCGTCAAAATCCGACAAAATCCGTTCTACCATTAACTTAGTAGCACCGTAGGGATTGATCGGGTTTTGTGGGTGGTCTTCTGTGAGCGGGATTTTCTGCGGTACACCGTAAGTCGCGCAAGTAGAAGAAAACACAAACTTCTTCACGTCAGCAGCGAGCATTGCTTCCAAAAGGGTAATAGTACCGATGACATTGTTGCGGTAATATTTAGCTGGGTCGGTAACAGATTCGCCCACGTAAGCGTATGCAGAAAAGTGCATTACCGCATCAATTTTGTGCGTAGCAAACAGGTTATCGAGAAGAGTGCGATCGCTCGTATCGCCAATTATAAACTCCACCTGCAAAACCTGCTCTACTATATCTCGGTGACCGTAAGCTAAATTATCCAAAATCACCACACCGTAACCGGCGTTTTTCAGCGCTAATACCGCGTGAGAGCCAATATATCCAGCTCCGCCCGTCACCAAAATAGTTGGTTTGTCTGCACTCATTTTCTTCTGCCTGTTTTTGTAGCTGGGATTGCCAAGAGCCTTGTTAACTTGAGACTGCCACATCAGACGCTTTCACACTAGGCGTAAGCCGGAGAATTCAAGCGAAATAAATAGGCTTTGCTGTGCGGGACGGGACGATCGCACTCCTAAAAAACGCTTTTTATACTCCAGATAGATGCTGACTGTGCAAGTCTTTCTGTTCAATCGATAAACTTGAGGCGACCAATTTGGATATAATCAAATATCCGATTTATTTGATGTCGATCCTCTTCTGAAATTTTATCATCTGACAGTATAGCCGAAGTCAAAACTAAGTGTTCCCGGCGAGTGATCTTACCAGACGCTACAATCCGATCGACTTTTTGAGAAATTGTTAAGTTCGATTTGTTGTGAGATGTTCGCATTTATTCTTCGATCGCTTGTATGCTAAAATAATTAAAGCCGATTGCACTTATTAACCCAAAAATGGTGCGTACCCGACCGTAAATCACTTTGCTCAACAGCATAAATAACGTATCAGAGTTTTACTTCCCAAGATAGATACGCGGACTTAATAAATCTGCAATCAGCTTTCGGATAGCGTTCAGAACTAATTTAATTATATAATATTTTTCCTAGAGAGGCACTTTTCTATGCAGGTTTATCGGCTTCCGGTACTGTCCGACAATTACATTTTCTTGCTGCACGACCCCGATAGCCACACAGCAGCCGTCGTCGATCCCGCGCGATCGCAGCCAGTATTAGAGCAACTGCAAGCACTCGGAGCCGAATTAACAGCAATTTTCAATACCCACCACCACAGCGACCACATAGGCGGCAATCAGGAACTGATCGATCGCTTTCCCCAAATTAAAGTTTACGGTGGCGCAGAAGATAGAGGCAGAATTCCCGGACAGCAAGTGTTTTTACAAGCGGGCGATCGAGTTTCTTTCGCCAACAGAACCGCCGAAGTCTTCTTCCTACCCGGCCACACAAAAGCTCACATCGCCTACTATTTCCCCCCCAGCAACCCCAGCGAAATCGGCGAATTGTTCTGTGGCGACACCTTATTTGCCGGAGGCTGCGGCAGGCTCAAAGAAGGCACTCCCGCCCAAATGTTAGCCTCTCTGGAACAACTGCGAAACTTGCCCGACAATACCAGAGTTTGGTGCGCCCACGAATACACGCTGAACAACCTGCTATTTGCCTTGAGTGTGGATGGCGACA
Organism: Microcoleus sp. Pol11C2; assembly: GCF_036701505.1. NCBI lineage: Bacteria > Bacillati > Cyanobacteriota > Cyanophyceae > Oscillatoriales > Microcoleaceae > Microcoleus > Microcoleus sp. Pol11C2. The sequence goes on along the minus strand of NZ_JAUBQX010000002.1, from coordinate 204,314 downwards.
ATCCCGATTTACAGCAGCGCTTGGCGGAAGTCAAGGAAGCGCGCAGTCGATCGCAACCTACAATACCATCATCGATCGGCATCGAAAAAAGCACAAACCCATTTTTGCGCTGGGATTTTCCCCAAATCCAATCAGCCGCCAACACCCGCGACCCAGTGCAAACCTTCGCTCGATTGCGCGGCATGAAAGACCAATTTTGACCTTAAAGTTTTTGTTTCTTCAGGTAACTCTTAAACTTCAGTATTGGTTCGCTCAACCATCGGTCAAGTCTTTGGTATTTTACCTGAAAGTTCGACAGCCCCTTAAACTTATTTGGAATTTTTTCCAGTTCGTCCTTAAACGGTGTCTGAGACAACATATCAAGCCATAATTGATTGGGGGCGGAGCTTTCCCACGGTTTCGGTCTTGACATAAAGTGCATCACTTTACTTGACATATCATCAGTCTTGTGGTTGTTCCATATTTGGTCTAATTGCTTCCACCTTCCCACTAAAACTGAATTTAATGCACCTTGATCGCGATCGCCCCAAACGTGAAACCTAGCGTTTTGGAGCAACTTTTCGGACAGTTGCTCTTCATCCCAAAGCTTCATGTTGTAAACTAAAACACCACTATTGAAATAAGGGTTTCGATCTTGATAATTGTTGGGATTTCCCCAGACGTTGGCTGCGGCTGCTATCGGCAGAGTTGGAAAATCTAAGTTCCACAGCGGCTTTAAGCTGCCCAGAACGATCGTATCACTGTCGAGCCAAATCAGTCTTTCTGTTTCTTTGGTATATTTTTGCGGCTCCAATTTAACGTAAGGAAGTTTAGAACCTGATATCGAAAGAAGTTGGTCGTAATTAGATTGCAATTCTTGCCATTCAATCTGGTATTTGCAGCAATTCTGTAACTGTTCCTTTTGCTGTGAATATATCCTGGTAGATACAACGCTAATTTTGACCTGCTCCTCCCCAGATTGGCTAATATTCAGATCTACAGACTTCAGAAGTGCTGCTAACCCCAGAATATAGGTGCGATCGGCGGCTGTGAATATGTGCATAGGATTAAGTTTGTGAGATGAACGGCAAACGTGACACAAACGTTGGGACTGGAGGAAGCAGGCGACCCTGTATTGAGGTAAATGCGATCGCCCGTTTACCGTTGAGACGAACAAAATCTTGCCTAAATTTCCGGTTAGATTTACACAAAGAAACGGGGTTTCTAAGTAGGTAGGCGCCAATAAACTTTACAATGTAACAGAATGTAAGGCGGGCATAACAAGAGCGATTGCTTCATTTCACTCGCTGCGAGAGAGGGGTTATGTATTTTCAAGCTTCATCTACTTATTTATCTGTGTGCAAGTGCCATCTGTACGCGCCCGAAAACGAGCAACAGCCATTGGTAATATGCAGCAACGCGAAAAATAATGAGACGGACTAACCTGGCATTTGAAACAGCCAGAAAATTCCTCGTCACCTGTGCTGAATCCCGCCAATGGTTCAGACGTGGGACTCTACGATAAAATAAATTGTCTAGATATCGATATTACCGCACAACGATCGACATCCATCTTAGGTTTGAAGTGTCACCCTACTCAAATCAAAAGTTCCTCTGGTTATTTCCCTATTATTGATCGCGATTTGCTTTGCCCAAAGTAAAATGAGCGTTGTTAGAAACCGATGCAAAACCCACGCAATACTGAACCCCAAGCAAAAATCGACCCCTCTGTTTCAACGGATTCTAACAAAGCGTTCTACCCAGCCGCGCCTTGGCCAACTGATGTAGGGATGGTTCTGCAATTGGCAGATGGTAGCATTCAGGGGTGCAATTCTCACGCCCAGGATCTGTTGGGGATGACAGCACAACAGATGCTCTTATGCACTTCAATCAACAGTAGGTGGCAGACTCTGCGTAAAGATGGCTCGGATTTTCCCGGCGAGACACATCCGGCGATGGTGGCGCTGCAAACCGGGCAACCATGCTCAAATGTCATCATGGGCTTCGATCGACCACAGGGAGAATTGATTTGGTTAACGCTCAATTCTCAACCTTTATTTCAAGGAGATCGATCGACTCCCTATGCGGTAGTAACAACCTTCACTCCTATCGCTCAACCTCAGCCCGAACCAGTCTGTAACGCGCCCGCGCCACAACTGTCAGACACCCTCGAAAGTATTTCGGACGGGTTCTTTGCTTTGGATCGAGACTGGCGATTTACATACCTCAATTCGCAAGCGGCGCGGTGGCTGAATCGACTCCCCGAAGAGGTGATTGGCCACAGGATTTGGGAAGAGTTTCCCGAATCAGTGGGCAGTTTGTTTGAGCAGAAATATCGCCACGCCGCCACCTTCCAAGTTACAGTTAGTTTTGAATCTTTTTATCCACCGCTCAATGCTTGGTATGCGGTACGAGCCTATCCGATCCCATCGGGACTGGCCGTTTATTTTCAAGATGTCACTGAGGAGAAAGCGGCTAGGGCTGCTTATATTAAACAAGCGCAAACGGCACATCAACAACTAGCAGAAATCGAGGCGATTTATGCTAGTGCGCCGATCGGACTTTGCTTCCTCGATACTGAGTTGCGGTTTGTCCGCCTCAACGATTGGCTAGCAGAAATTAACCGAGTTCCAGTCGCCGCCCACATCGGCAAAACACTGCGCGAAATCTTGCCAGAAATGGCAGATGATTTAGAGCCGCTTTACCGACAAGTTATTGAAACTAAAGTTCCACTCAAACAGCTCGAAGTTCGGAGGACGAACTCAGCACAGCCCGGAGTAGAACAGGATTGGCTGTTGAGTCTCTATCCGCTCAGGGCCGAGGACGATCGCGTTTTGGGCGTGAATGTGACGGTGCATGAAATTACCGAACGCAAAGCTACCAAAAAAGAAATTCAACGGCTCAACCAAGAACTAGAGCGACGAGTTAATGAACTGCAATCGATACTTGATGCTGTACCCGTTGGTATTACGATCGCCGACGATCCAGAGTGTAAAGTAATTCGCGCTAATCGGTTTGCCCAGTCGATGTTGCAAGTGCAGCCCGATACCAATGTTTCTGGAACCGGAGAGCAAGCGGCAGTCCTTCCCTTTAGACGACTCCGCAACGGACAGGAAATTCCGGGAGAACAACTCCCCATGCAACTGGCCGTGGCTTCCGGCGTCGAAGTGCGAGATGTGGAAATTCAAATGGTGCGCGAGGACGGGGCGGCCTTTGATTGGTTGGTGAATGCGGTGCCGTTATTTGACGAACAAGGTGCAGTTCGCGGCTGTGTAGCGGCGTGTATGGATATTAGCGATCGCAAACAAGCTCTTGCTGCTTTGCACCGTTCCGAGGAACGCTATCGCACTTTGTTTGAGTCCCTAGACGAAGGTTTTTGCGTCATCGAAATGCTGTTTGACGAAAACGACAAGCCGATTGATTACCGCTTTTTGGAAGTCAATCCGGCTTTTGAGAAGCAAACCGGGCTCGTACAAGCTGCGGGTAAAACAGCGCGCCAGATGCTTCCGGATCTCGAAGATTATTGGTTTGAGATTTACGGCAAAGTCGCGCTGACAGGGGAACCCCTGCGCTTCGAGCAGGGATCGGAAGTCCTCAACCGCTGGTTTGAGGTTTCGGCGTTCCGCACTCCTGAGCCGCACAGCCGCAAAGTCGCCATACTTTTCCAAGAAATCACCGATCGCAAACAATCAGAGAATCGGCTGCGGCAACAGGAAGAACAACTGCGGCTGTTCGTCAAACATTCGCCTGCGGGAGTGGCGATGTTTGACCGCCAGATGCGGTATATGCTGGTGAGCGACCGCTGGCTATCAAGTTACGGGCTCGGCGATCAAAACATTGTGGGTCGATCGCACTACGACATCTTTCCCAATTTGCCCGATCGTTTCAAACAAATCCACCAGCGCTGTCTGGCGGGAGAAGTCGAAATCTGCCAAGAAGATCAGTTTCCCCGCCCTGATGGCTCGATCGACTGGGTGCGCTGGGAAATTCATCCTTGGCGAACCAACACCAATGAGATTGGCGGCATCATGATTTTTTGCGAAATCATCACCGAGCGCAAAAACGCTGAACTCGCGCTCTCTGCGGCCTCCCAGCAAGTCAGCAATATTATAGAAAGTATTACCGATGCCTTTATCGCGATCGATTCACAATGGCGCTATACCTACGTTAATGCCACAGCAGAAAAACTGCTTTCTCGCTCTAGAGCCGACTTGTTAGGTCGATCGGTCTGGGAGCTATTCCCCGCCGATAAAGAATCCAATTCGATGCTATATCAAGAATTTCATCGAGTCGTTAACGAGCAAGTTTCTGTCAAGTTTGAAGAGTTTTCGCCGTCGCTCCAGATGTATATAGAAGTGAGCGCCTATCCTGCAGCCGAAGGACTTACGGCTTATTGGAGCGATATTAGCGATCGCAAACGCACTGAAGAAGAACTGCGGCAAAAGAATGCGATTTTGAATCTGATTAACGAGTCAGCGCCCACGCCAATTTTTGTCAAAGATCGAGAAGGACAGATTATTTATGCAAATCCAGCCACGCTGGAAATAATGGGCAAACCTGCTTCTGAAGTAATTGGTGGTCGCGATATCGATTTATACCCAGTAGTAGAACTTGCAGTCACAGTCACGGAAAACGATCGGCGCATTATGGAATCTGGACAAACAGAAGTCCTCGAAGAATCTCACGATGGCATTCGGACATTTCTGGTAATGAAAGCTCCCTACCGCAATCAGGCGGGAGAAGTCATCGGCTTGATTGGCATCTCCAGCGACATCACAAATCGCAAACGAGCAGAAGTCGCCCTGCAAGAACAAACTAAGTTACTGCAAGTAATTATTGACAGCATTGGTGATGGTTTGATTTTGGCCAACCAACAAGGGGAGTTGGTGTTGTTTAACCGAGCCGCCGTAGGCATATTCGGCCCGCTATCGAATGAAAAATCCTATGAGGAATGGTCGAGCACCTACGGACTATTTTTGCATGACAAAAAAACCCTTTTCCCCAACGCTGAACTACCTCTAGCCAGAGCAATCAAAGGTGAATATGTCAATGATGTAGAGGTATTTGTGCGCCGCGAAGATTCCGAAGGTCGCTGGATCAGTATCAGCGGTTATCCGGTAGTTGATGCTAGCAGCGAAATCAAAGGCGGAGTGATTGTCTGTCGGGATATCACAGAACGCAAACAAGCAGAAGCAGCGCTGCAAGAAAGCGAAGAACGATTCCGCAATATGGCTAACAACGCTCCTTTTATGGTATGGGTAACGGACTCCACAGGCTATTGCACTTTCTTGAGCGAAAGCTGGTATGAATTCACAGGTCAAACTGAGGAAACAGGTTTGGGATTGGGTTGGGTAAATGCGCTGCATCCAGAAGACCGAGAATACGCCAAAAACGCATTTTTGACCGCCAACGAACGCCATGAACCTTACCGCGTGGAATTTCGCGTCGGACGTAAGGATGGCGGATATTCTTGGGCGATCGATGCGGCGGCTCCCAGATTTTCCGAAAGGGGACAATTTGAGGGTTATATCGGCTCTGTTATCGACATTAACGAGCGCAAACAAGTCGAAACCGAGCGCGATAGGGTTCTCGAATTAGAACAAACTGCCCGTGCGGAAGCCGAGCGAGCTAACCGCATTAAAGACGAGTTTCTGGCGGTGCTTTCTCATGAGTTGCGATCGCCCTTAAATCCGATTTTAGGCTGGTCGCAACTGCTCGTCGGCGGCAAGCTGAAGCCGGCTCAAACTGCCAAGGCTTTTGAGACGATTGAGCGCAACGCCAGACTGCAATCTCAATTAATCGAGGACTTGCTTGACGTGTCTCGGATTCTGCAAGGAAAACTCAGATTAAATGTTGCTCCGATGAATCTGGCAACCATTATTCCATCTGCTGTGGAAACCGTGCAATTAGCAGCAGAAGCTAAAAAAATTAAAATCCAAACAATCTTAAATCCTGATGTCGGGCAAGTTCTCGGCGATACAAGTCGCTTGCAACAAATTGTGTGGAATTTGTTATCAAATGCGGTGAAATTCACGCCCGAAGGCGGTCGAGTAGAAGTTCGATTAGGGCAAATCGCACGCCAAGCTCAAATTCAAGTCACGGACACGGGTAAAGGTATTCTTCCCGATTTCTTGCCTTATGTTTTTGACCATTTCCGACAAGAAGATGGCGCTACAACTCGCAAATTTGGCGGCTTGGGACTGGGATTGGCGATCGTCCGCCAACTGATCGAACTTCACGGGGGAACGGTGTTTGCAGAAAGCGCCGGAGAAGGTCAAGGAGCGACGTTTACGGTGAGATTACCGCTATTAAATGATGGTTCTAGAAGGCAGGAGGAGGAAGAACGTCATGGGGTTGCTTGTCCCGATATGCCATCCTTGCCGCTAGCTGGATTGAGAATTTTGGTGGTAGATGATGAACTCGACTCGCGAGATTTTGTCGCTTTCGTGCTTGAGGAAGCGGGTGCAGAGGTGATTTCCCTGTCATCTGCTGCTGAGGCGCTAGAGTCGATCGAACAAACTGCGCCGGATTTGCTCGTCAGCGACATTGGAATGCCCCAGATGGATGGGTATATGTTGATCCATCGCATCCGCACTCAGCTTCCGCCTGAGTATCGGCAGTTATTCGCGATCGCCTTAACGGCCTATGCTGGAGAAGGGAACCAGCGCCAAGTTTTGCAAGCCGGATTTGACAAACACTTAGCCAAGCCGATCGAGCCGACTGAGTTAGTTGCTACTGTAGCGCGATCGATCGTCGCCCAGCGCCTTGAAAATAAAGCCTGAGTGCTCGGTAAGACATTGGACTATAGTTGATTGGGCTCATTACAGCAACCCCGTTTGGCGTAATTTCAAACTGAATTTGCCCGTTAAAAATATTATCCCTGTTTCTTCCCTCGAACCTCCAATCTCGAACCTCGAATCTCAACATCCATCCGTTACATCCGTTATATCCGTTACATCCGTTAAATAATCCGTTGCCGAACTTCCTTCTTCCTTGCGATCGCCCCTCAAACTTCGCTATTATAAAAAGTTGCAGTTAAAACCCCACAACCAACGATCATGGCCAAGCGCGTCCAATTAGTTTTAAATAAAGATGTCAGCAAACTCGGTAAAGCTGGCGACGTAGTAGAAGTAGCCCCGGGCTACGCCCGCAACTACCTAGTACCCCAAGGAATGGGATTTAGAGCCACTCCGGGCATTCTGAAGCAAGCAGAGCGCCGCCGTGAAGAAGAAAGACTGCGCCAGCTAGAGCTCAAGCAGCAAGCTGAAGTCCGCAAAACCGCCCTCGAATCGGCTGGGCCTTTCATCATCTCCAAGCAAGTTGGCGAAGCTGACGCAATTTTTGGTACTGTCACCAACCAAGAAGTAGCAGAACTGATTTTCAACTCTACCAGTCAAGAAGTCGATCGGCGCGGCATCACTCTGCCCGAAATTCGCCAAACTGGTACATACAAAGCTGAAATCAAACTACACGCAGATGTTACCGCCGAAGTTGATATTCAAGTTGTTCCGATGTAATTAAGAGTTATCAGTCATCAGTCATCAGTCATTAGTTGTTAGTCATTAGTCATTAGCTAACAACTAAGCACTGCTAACTTGCGAAGTGAGTAACGCCTTCCTTACAGATTGAGAACTGACGACTAATAACTGGCAACTAATAACTAATGACTGAGAAATATTGACTAATGAGCGATTTGATGCCTACAAATATAGAGGCAGAAGAAGCAATTTTGGGCGGGATTTTAATTGACCCCGAAGCTATTTCCCGAATTGCCGAACTGCTGCGGCCGGAGTTTTTTGCCATCACCGCTCATCAAGTCATTTATCGATCGGCATTAGGGCTATTTTTACAGGGTCAACCTACCGATTTAATGACGGTAACAACTGCGCTAACCGACCGCAACCAGTTAGAGCAAGTAGGAGGACTAACTAAATTAGCACAATTAGTCGATCGCACAGTTTCCGCAGTCAACATCGACCAATATGCAGTTTTAGTTGAAGACAAATATCAGCGCCGCAAATTAATCGAAGCTGGCAATAACATAGTACAATTAGGTTACGAGACGGCAACACCACTAGAAACAGTCTTAGACCGCGCCGAACAAGAAATTTTCAGCATAACTCAAGAACGCCCGCAACAGGATTTAGTATCGATCGGCGAAACACTAAACCAAACATTTCAAGACCTAGAAAATCGCAATGAAGGCCTGACACTTCCCGGTATTCCCTGCGGTTTTTATGACTTAGATGCTATGACAGGAGGCTTTCAGCGATCGGATTTAATCATCGTTGCAGCAAGGCCGGCGATGGGCAAAACGGCCTTTTGTACCAATATCGCCCACCACATCGCCGCTGGACAGCAAAAATTGCCGGTTGCCGTTTTTAGCTTAGAAATGTCCAAAGAACAGCTAGTGCAGCGCATCCTGTCCAGTGAGGCCAAAATAGAAAGCAACCGATTGCGATCGGGTAGAATCAGTCAAAACGAATGGGAACCAATCAGTACAGCCATTGGCAATTTATCAGAACTGCCACTATTTATTGACGATACTCCCAATATTACCGTCACAGAAATACGATCGAAAGTCCGCCGCCTCCAAGCAGAACAAGGCGGAACTCTAGGATTAGTCTTGCTAGATTACCTGCAATTAATGGAAGGTACCAGCGACAACCGCGTGCAAGAACTATCTCGAATTACCCGAAGTCTTAAAGGTTTAGCCCGCGAACTCAACGTGCCGATTATTGCCTTATCTCAGTTGAGTCGGGGTGTGGAAGCGAGGACAAACAAGCGGCCCATGATGTCAGATTTGAGAGAAAGCGGCTGCTTAACAGGTGATAGTTTAGTAATGCTAGCAGATACTGGTGTGCGCGTACCAATTCGTGAATTAGTAGGAAAATCTGACTTCACAGTTTGGGCGCTCAATGAAGCCACCATGCAGTTAGAAAAAGCCGTTGTTAGCAATGCCTTTGCTACAGGTGTTAAGCCTGTACTACGACTGCAAACTCGTTTGGGACGGGCAATTAGAGCCACTGGCAATCATAAGTTCTTAACCATTCACGGCTGGCGGCGATTGGACGAGTTAAAAATAGGCGATCGCATTGCCCTACCTAGATACGTACCAAGTTCTTTCATCCAATCGATGGACAATGCCGAGATAGCCTTGCTAGCACACCTGATTGGAGACGGATGTACTCTACCTAGACACGTTATTCAATACACTACTAGAGAGGAAGATTTAGCCAATACAGTTGCAAATCTTGCAATAGAAGTCTTTGGAGAGCGAATCATACCTCGTATTTGTAAAGAACGTGATTGGTATCAAGTTTATCTTCCTGCCGCCTATCATCTCACACATAATGTGAGGAATCCTGTAACTGAATGGCTAGATGCTTTAGGTGTTTTTGGTCTGCGTTCTCACCAGAAGTTTGTCCCTAATCAAATATTTGAGCAGCCTCAAGAAGCAATAGCTTTATTTTTACGCCATCTTTGGTGTACTGATGGTTGCATAAAAACAGGTAGGGGTAAATGTCATTACCCTAGTGTTTACTATGCTTCCAGTAGTGAAAAATTGGCAAGAGATGTTCAGTCACTCTTACTCAGACTGGGTATCAATGCCCGCTTATTTTTAAGCCCCCAGCCAGGGAAAGGGCGAGATCAACATCAAGTTTGGGTTACTGGAAGACCTGATTTAGATAAGTTTATTCATTTGATTGGTGCAGTAGGTAACTACAAACAGCAAGCTCTGACAGAAATTGCAGAATACATTGAAATTCGTTCTAGCAATACTAATAGAGATGTCATACCGCGTGATGTGTGGAAAATGTATGCTGTTCCTGCTATGCAGCAATTTGGTTTAACTACACGCCAGATGCAAGCACAGCTTGGCAACTTATATTGTGGTACAACCCTTTACAAACACAACCTCGGTCGGGAACGAGCATTCAGATTAGCTACAATTGTTAAATCTGATGAACTTGCCCTCTTATCTAAGAGCGATATTTACTGGGATGAAATCGCCTCAATAGAAGTTGATGGCGAAGCTGAGGTTTACGATTTAACAGTGCCTGCACTGCATAATTTTGTCGCTAATGACATCATAGTTCACAACTCGATCGAGCAAGACGCAGATTTAGTAATTATGCTCTACCGCGATGAATACTATAACCCTGATTCGCCCGATCGCGGAATTGCAGAAGTAATTATTACCAAACACAGAAACGGCCCCACAGGAATCATCAAACTATTATTTGACGCCCAATATACCTGCTTTCGCAATCTGGCATCTCCGAAGCGATCGTAAATCAACTAGGAGATACACAGAAACCCGGTTTCTTAATAAAAAAACCGGGTTTCTAAACACCGTAAAAGTTTTACGTTGAATTAGGTTTTGAGCTACCTAGCCAGCGATTTTTAACAATTCCACATCAAAAATCAGCGTAGCATTAGGAGGAATCACCCCGCCCGCACCGCGAGCACCGTAACCGAGGTCAGGGGGAATAATCAACTTGCGGCGGTCTCCAACTTTCATCGTACCGACACCTTCATCCCAACCCTTAATTACTTGACCTACGCCAATTTTGAACTGAAAAGGAGAATTGCGATCGCGCGAACTGTCAAACTTCGTGCCATCCTCCAAAGTCCCAGTGTAGTGTACCACAACCGTCTGCCCGGTTTTTGGAGTCGCCCCATCACCCTGCTTCAATTCAACATATTTCAGACCTGAATCTGTGGTGACAGTGTTCTCAGTATTATCAGTCATGTTATTGCCAGCGATAGTAGCTGGTACCTCGGGTAAAGTAGCATCAGCTACTAGCAAGTTATTTTCATTTAAAGACTGCGCTGACAACTTCTCAATAGCAGTCTCGGGTAAAAGATTGTTCAATTCGGCTGCAACTGCTTGGGACCCAGAACCGCCCATTTGAGCGACTATCAAAAACACAAAGCAAACCAGCATTACTCCCAAGCTGACTAGAACTCCTCGCAAAATTAATCCTCCTGATACTTTTAACCGCGATATCTTAGATATCTAAGACATCTAGTACAACAAGAACTACCAAATGTTATCTGAACTTTTCCACCAAAAAACGGCAGGTTCCAGATAATTTTAAAGGCAAAAGTATGAAGTCAGAATGTTTGTAATTCTACATAAGTGGCTTCTACATAAGTGCCTTTTTTAGCCTTCTGCCTTTGGGTGACAATTTTATCACAATATAGCAGCGAACTCCTCGCGGGCCTTAGCGAAGCCCGCCCCTACGGGGGCTGCGCCAACGAAGAGGATCGACCTCAGCGCCAGTTACGGTTTTCTAAATCCCGCATCTGACGTTCCAAACGATCGAGCCTTCCCCGCAACTCATCCATTTCGGACTGTCGGGGAACTCCCATATCTTGGAGAATATTCCGCAATTGCCGCTGCAACTGCGTATCCCAATTGCCCTGCTCAGACTTGAGGTGCTCAGTCATGTCATCGACAAAGGTTTTGGCTTGCTCAGGATTGATTTTGCCATCTTTGACCCATTGCTCGCTAGCTTCCTGCAATTTCTCGGCTACGAGAGAGGTAGTACCAATGCCCAGCATTACCAGTTGTTTGAGTAAGTTGCTATTGTTATCCATAGATTTTTCCTAATGTTTGCCCTTTCATACCCGATCGGCTCAGGTCGCCTGCTGTCGCTGCGAAACCATCTGTAAACTTAAAGTTACATCAGCGCACACCTACCTTTCTATTTTGGAGCATCCAGCCGCCTGATGGCGAGCCGATCGCGCTAATCGGCGTTCGGAAAACCCCCTAATGAGCCTACCCACCACATTACCCCATCACCCTGCTGTCTATGCCTGATTGCCCCCGCTGTCACCAACCTGTAGACGCCCAAGCACTTGCCTGTGCACATTGCAAAATCCCCCTCAAAGCTTTCGGTCATCCGGGTATCCCTCTTTATCGATCAAAACCCGAAGAATTTCTGTGCACTACCTGTATTTATCACGAAGACGACACTTGCAACTACCCGCAGCGTCCCTTTGCCAAAGAATGCACGCTTTATCACGATCGAGCTGAGCCACTTGTGCCACAGACGATCCCTTACAGCAGCCGCAACGGGCTGCAATCAATCAAAAATTGGTGCCAGCGCCATCTGGTTTGGTTAGCTTTATTAGGTTTAATTATTATTAGCATTGCTCTGTCGATTTAATCGGATTGTACAAAGCGTAGAATAGACATATCTCTGTTAATCTGGGTTGCTCTATTATTCTGTAAATTATTCATGAGCTACGTATTCGGCATCGACGGCGGCGGCACTAAAACTATCTGCCTTTTAATGGATGACAACCACCTTGTTTTAGGACGGGGGGAAGCAGGGCCGTCAAATTATCAAACCCTGGGAATTGAGACAGCCAAACAATCCATTCAATTGGCGATCGAACGAGCAGTTCTGTCCGCTCAGGTCGAGGCTGTAGGCAATCTCAACATAGAAGCAATTGGTCTGGGACTAGCAGGCGTCGGGCGTCCAAAAGATCGTGAAATAGTGCAATTTGTAGTGCAGAACTTGCAGTTGACGAATACTTTACCAGTAACCCGATCTTTCCTGCCCAGGAATATAGTAATTTCCAGCGACTGCGCGATCGCACTTGCTGGCGGTACAGGCCATCCAGTGGGTATCGCCGTTATTTCAGGAACCGGTTCGATTGTTTTCGGGCAAAACCGTCACGGGAAAACTAAACGAGTTGGCGGTTGGGGATATATTTTAGGCGATGAAGGCAGCGGATATAACATCGCCCTTCAGGGTTTGCAAGCTGCTTTGAAGTTCTATGACGGACGCGAAGATTTTACCGTGCTTGCGGAAAAATTTCAAAAGCATTTAGGCCTCAATAACCTAGAAGAATTGGTAGAAGTCGTTTACGGGCGCGGTTGGGGAGTCAAAGAAATTGCAGCTTTAGCGCCGATTGTCGAGGGAGCAGCAGCAGAGGGCGATCGCGTCGCTGACAGCATTATCAATAATGCTGTGGCAGAATTAACCTATTCAACAAAAATAGCCATTTCAGCGCTATTTAACCAAACAGAAGAATTTGAAATTGTGATCGTAGGAGGCGTGTGGGGCGGGGAGGCAAATTGCCGAGGTCGGTTTGAAGCGGCCATAAGTGCGATCGCCCCAAAAGCTAAGGTAATTTCGCCCCGATACGAACCAGCTTTCGGTGCTGGATTGTTGGCTTTAAACGCTCTCAACAATTAATCTCGTGTCCCGAGGCTTCGTGCTGGGATTTCACCTTAACTAATTAGAGGCTAAGGGGGACGATGAACCGAAATCTCTCCTTTATCCTCCTTATCTTCCCACTCTTGCCGATTTTATCTATTTTTCAAAATTTTAAAATTCTGGATTATCTACCTTATCTTCCCAACTTCTAGAATTCCAGCCTGCCATAATCAAAACATCAGATGAAGGCGAAACCAGAAACAAATTTAGCAGTAGTGCGTTCCTAAGTAAACAAAAACTGAAGCAAGGAGACAATTTATATGATTACTTCTCAAAAATGGCGTTCAGCAACAGCAGCAATCCTCGCACTGGGCATTACAGTGGGAACCAGCGCGCCGCTGGTGGTAGCTACTCCCGCAGAAGCTCAACAACGAATTTCCCAATTTGATAGCATCCGAATTCCCTCGGGCAGTGTAATTCCAGTTAGCTATGAAAAAGACAAAATAGTTGTCACCCGCGAAGAAACTGCACCTTTAACTTTAACAGTAGCGCAAGACATCCGCACACCTCAAGGCAGAGTATTAATCCCCGCAGGCAGCCAGATAGTCGGGGCACTACAACCTGTCAGAAGAGGCAATCAAAGTGGTACTCAATTTGTTGCCAGAGAGTTAATTATCAGCCGCCGCCAACGCTATCGGATTGACGGAAATTCAGGAATTATTACCAGAACCGAAAGAGTCCAAAAAGGTGCTGGCACAGGTTCAGTAGCGCAAGGTGCAGCCTTAGGTGCAGCAGCAGCAGCAGCACTCGCAGGCATTACCGGCGACAAAGCGATCGCGACTGAAGAAGTATTGGGAGGCGCTGGGATCGGCGCTTTAGCTGGAGTATTGTTGGGGCGGCGCAGCGTTGACGTGCTCGTGATTCGCCCGGAACAAGATTTGGCAGTGAGATTGCGATCGGACATCGTACTCCGCTAATATTGGAATCTTCGGATTAATTATTTGCAGTAAAACATTGTCGAACGCTAACTTGTGGTCTCCCGATAATTGGCTAGGCATACTGTTAAGGTTGTGCCTAGCCATGTTTGTTGGCGGAATTATTGGATGGGAGCGCCAACTCAGAAACAAACCAGCGGGCTTGAGAACTCATATGCTAGTTAGTATGGGTTGTGCACTGTTTGTTTTAATGCCGCTGGCAATGGGTAAAAATGAAAACGGAGGAGATGCTGTAGCGCGCGTAATTCAAGGCATTGCTGCCGGGATTGGGTTTTTGGGAGGTGGAGAAATTCTGCGGCAAAATCAACAGGAAATAGGCAAAGTTGAAGTTCACGGGCTCACCTCTGCCGCCGCTATTTGGGTGTCAGCAGCTTTAGGAACTGCGGCAGGATGCGGGTTGTGGCAACTCGCATTAATTGGCGCTTTAATGTCGCTGTTTGTTCTGAGGGTAATTAAAGAGTTAGAGCGTCGGAGTCGTAGGAAATAGTCTCAGTGATTATATAAAAGTGGGTATAATAACCGTTATAACGTTTGTATTGACGACGGAAGTACGAGCGAGTTTTATGAGGGTTAAAGTCCTCACTACCAACTAATTTTATTGCGGTCGATGGAGGGTAAATAATATTAGTTGCTTCATACCCAGTCCAGTTAATCACTGATCATAAATTGTTTGCCCTCATCCCAGCCATACCTGTCAAGAAGGTGAAAAAGGGGCGTTACACAATTTGAGGATGATTATTTGGGGGTGTTCCCTGCTGTGAAAATACCCGCCTTCGGGCTACGAGAGCCTATCCCACAAAAAAACAATCAAAATTATCCCGCAATTATGCAACGCCTACAAAGTGGCTAAAACGCTTGAAATCTCTGCTTGGGGCGATCGATAAATCTTCTCCATTTGATAGAGTATTAACAATACATAATATTTTAAGAATAATGCTCAACTGTTACCAAGCAAACACTTTGACTACACCTTGACAGGTCTGGTCATGCAAGCCTGACCTTTGACGAGTGAAGTCCTCACTATCCACTTAAATATTCATTTAAATATCTATTTCAATTTTAGTAAATTTCCTCAACCCGAATTGAACCAAAATACCAATATTTTTTAAATTAATTATTATATAAATTAGCAAAAAAAATATACCTTACCAGCCTTTATTGAGTATAAAAATTAATAGTCATCTTGCCCTATAAGTGAATAAAAAATTAATTCCTATCAGGTAAAATTGGCATTTTTATCAATTCCAAAGACTCTTGCCTCACCCGACCCGCCATCGCAGCTAACTGCAAGCTCATAAAAGCATTCAAATCTTCCAAATCACACTTTGCTGAGGAAAAAACCTTCTGCATTTCATTTTCTGCTTCCAAACTCAGATATCCAGCGGCAATAGCTTGTTTTACAACTTCACGAATCTGCACGGTAGGAATGTCCCTTACTAAATTTGAACTAATCAAAAGCCAACTAATTACTAACAGGAAGTTTCGGAAGCCGTCTCGCCAAAGATTTCAAATTTTTTCAGCTCGCGAGACTCTTGTTTCACTCCTCCGGACATAGCTGCTAGTTGCAAAGCCATAAAAGCATTTAAGTCTTCCAAGTCATACTTGGTGGTAGTTAACATCCGCCGCAGTTGATTTTCGGCTTCAATGGTTAGATAGCCTAGAGCCACAGCTTGCTGGGCGAGATCGCGAATTAGTACCATAACACTTGGGAATTTTATTGGTTCAAGCCTCAGTATCAACTGTTTTCACAGAATCAGCAGTGACGGCTATTGCTCGATAGGTGTGACATTGTTACGGGCCACTCGTGACAGCCGGAGTCGGAGAGTGTGACTAAGTATTTGCACGGTTGTGACGGCGATCACGCGGGGGATGCCAGAGGAGGAGTCGGAGAGTGGGGAGTCGGAGAGTGTCCGGGTGTCTGGGTGAGCGAGTCGGAGAGTGTCCGAGTGGGGGAGTCGGAGAGTGGGAGCATTTTTCTTCTTCCATCGGACTAATGACTAATGACTACTGCCTTCTACCTTCGGAAGACGCTCAACGTCTATAATCAGCAAGTTAAATATTTACGGCAAGACATATGGAACTAGCTCATAAAGATTTGCTACAACAAATAGCCCGACTATCGGAAACTTATGCTAATTTGGCCGATCGCCTGTCAATGGCAGCAAAACAACTGCAAGACTCCGGCCTTCCTCCCTCTGACAGCTTGCTGCAAGAAGTAGCAGCCTACAGCCGCAACTTTGCCGCAGTCCAAAAACAAGCTCTCGAACTCAACAAATCCGCGATCGCGCCGGGGGAAATTGCTTCCCTCAAAGACATTCAAAACTTAGTCGAGACTGCCGCAGCTTCTGAAGGTAAAGCAGAAATTCGCGACGCAGCATTGAAAGTTATCGATCGAGTATTGGCGATCGCCCACCGCGAACAAAGCGACTTCGCACCCTTACAATCAGTTCATGCCAAAGCGCGCGAACTGCAACGCGCGATTTCCGAATCAACCCCAACCCAACTGCATTCTGACGCAGAATCCTTAGTCAGCGGCAAACACCCAGTTTCAGCAGTGCTCGCCCTGGTGGAACAGCAAGACAAATTAGATGACGAACAGTGGGTCATTCTCGAAGAAACAGTCAGCGCCGCTTTTGGCAAACAAATAGCCGTAGCCATTTCCAGAGGCAAATTAACCATTGCTGAGATGGTAAAAGCCGCACCTGCAAAAGTCGAACCCGCATTTAAAGCAGCGCCAGAACAAAAAATCAGCGCCGAACCTTTGCCAGAAGTGATTGTCATCCCGTCAGGAAATGTGGCACCCAAACAAGTTACAGTTGCGCCACAGATCCAGATTTTGGAATCCCCCGCACCTTCTGTCCCCATGCACGAGGTAATTATTGTTCCCAGCGTGGAAGTACCTAAGTCTCTTCAGACAACCGGTTCCGGGAACATTATCTTTGGGGCACCCCAGAAAATTCAACCAGCGGTGGCCGTAGAGGGCGGTTTGGGAATCAAAGTTTTGGTGCACATTCAGGGAATTGGCGATCGAACTTTCGGTGCTCAAGAATACGCGGGTACTAAAGCTCAAGGGCGCCGTGTCGAAGGATTTGCGATTAATATCGACCCCCCAATTCCCGGCTTAAATGTCGAGTACATGGCTCACGTCGAAGGTGTTGGCGATACTCCTTGGATCAGCCAAGGAGAATTGGCAGGTTTTCGGGGTCAAGCGAAACGAATTGAAGGATTTGCGGTGCGGTTGAGCGGGCCGCAAGCTGATAAGTACGACGTATTTTATAGCGCTCACATTCAGAATATCGGCGACACCGACGTGTCCTCCAACGGCGAATATTGCGGCACTCGCGGCAAAGCTTTGAGAATCGAGGGCATCAAAGTTTGGATCGCGCAGTCTGCGAGTTCCCAAACAGTGGCGCCTGTGGGTTTAAAAGTGTTGGCGCACATTCAAGGAATTGGCGATCGAACTTTTAGCGATCGAGAATACGCGGGCACTAAAGCTCAAGGCCGCCGCGTGGAAGGATTTCAAATTAAAATAGAGCCTCCCGTTGCCGGTTTAAATTTGCAGTATATGGCTCACGTTGAAGGAGTTGGCGATACTGCTTGGATCTCGGAAGGGGAGTTAGCTGGATTCCGGGGCAAAGCCAAGCGCATTGAGGGATTTGCCGCCCGCCTGACCGGGCCGCAAGCTGATAAGTATGACGTATTTTATACGGCTCACATTCAGAATGTGGGCGATACTCCTGTTACTGCTAACGGTCAATATTGCGGCACTCGCGGCAAAGGTTTGAGAGTTGAAGGGATCAGCGTTTGGGTTGAGCCGAAAGCCTAAAAAGTGAGAATGAATGGAAAAATTGCAGTGACATTTTCCATTCATTTTGTGTTGTTATATCATGTCAGGTTGGTTGGTTTTTGTATAATGTGCGCTCTCTTAGGGGCGGGTTTTATCAACCATCTACGTCAAAAACTAATAATCCCATAAACCCGCCCCCTCTCAAGGGTAAACCTCAATGTACATTTTTTCCATTTGATAAAAGTCAAGGTTGATATAGGTTATTAGTTGTGTGGGGGCGGGTTTATGAGATTGTTTGTGTGCGTCAAAAATTATTCGTAAAACCAGCCCCTACAGCATCAAAAACACTTGCACAACTTACGCTAGCAGACACGATATTAATGGTGTAGCACGTGCAACAAGCCTTCTACCACATGACCGATCGCACTTGGAGCAGATTCGGCGGCGCAGTGGCCGGCGTGGAGTGCGTTTCCGACAGCCTGACTCCCTCCCTCCAGCGCATCGGCACCAAATTGACCGCGATATGTTTCTTTGACCATTTCAGCTTGAATTTTGCTGGTAGTTTCTTCGGGATTCGTTTCCCAATTGCGGATTGTTTGGAAAATCTCGAACCCAGCCCAAATTAACATTCCGAGGACGATCGCACCAATAAAGTATCCCATAGCTTTCTTTATAGTTTGAGGTTTGCTGTATCTAATCTAGGGTGGCATTTCAAGGCAGACAGGATGAAAACCATTGCCCGATGAGTGCGGATTTCCACCTGCTAGAACCGTCGTTATTTGCTAAATTGAGGACTAAAGTCTTCACTCAAACAATGGCAACATGGCATAACTTACCCTTCCAAAGCCGCCAAAAGACACAGCAATAAAGCCTCCGTCCACTCGACTACGGCACCGTAAGTATCGCCCGTGTGGCCGCCCAAACGGTGGTTAAACCAGGCTCCGGCAAAAATTCCGATCGCACTTCCCCCCAAAGCCATCCCCACCGCCAACAGCCACCGATCGCCCTCCAAGACAACTTGCACCACGCTCAAACTCAGCAGCAACAGCACTCCTGGGATAAAATCAAAAGGAGAATAAATTGATTCTTTGTGAAATGCTCCCTTGCCCTCGGCCCGCAGATAGGGATAGCGGGCGATCGCCACCAGTTGGGCCCACCTCCCCCAACCCGCCACACCCATCAAAGCCAGCCACCTATAGTTATTCAAGTCGGAGAGAGCGGCAGTTTTCAGCAGCACGATCGCGATCGCAGCCATCGCCCCAAAGGCCCCTGTAACGCTGTCCCGCATGACTTCCAGCCTGCGTACCGGGTCGGGTACAGCCAGCCCGTCCGCCGCGTCCATTGCCCCGTCTAGGTGCAGCCCGCCAGTCACGGCAATGCCCAAGACTACCACCAAGGCCGATCGAGTCAGAGCAGGCATTCCCAACAACTGCAGCCCAACATCCCCCAGTCCCAGCATCCCTCCAATCAAAAGCCCGATCGCCGGTGCCAAGCGGGCAATGCCCCGAAACTCCAAAGTCCAAGACACCGGTACCGGCAAACAAGTATAAAAAGCGACTGCGGCTGCGATGGCAGCGCCTTGATTCCGGAAAAAGTCGATCGTAGAGCGAACCCATTTATCATGCACCATAAGATAGAAAATTTTTCATCTGGTATGCAGTTGTCAATCGATTAGTGTGTGCCAGAATTGGACTGTAACACCCTAGTTTTTTGGATCGAGCATTCCTCCTGTCGCCCGCTCTTTTCCCCGGAAAACCTCTGTCGGCAGCGATCCCAAAGCTCCCTATCTAAAATGACTAAACTCAAGATCCGCGTTTCCCTTCCCAAGAATTCTAGCTAACTCCCTGATGTTCAAGACGGGAAAATACTACAACAGAGGCTTTTACTACATGAGTCACGATCAATTGAATAACAGGGTAGTTGCTCCTTGCATCATCGATACAGGGATTGTCGTCAACAAACGCGATATCAAAAGATTGCTGTTTGATTTAGGACGTGTCCGCTACCTTCACATACAAGATGGCCAGATTTATAGCGAAGGGGAAGGTTATGTGCTCGAAGTCTTCGCCAACCCCCACCGTTCTACCCTGATTGCCAATCATGCCCTTTATTTGAACGTGTATAGTTTTGATTACCTGGAACTGAAACAGTCGCCTGAAGATGGTGCTTATTTTGACCTGATTCAAGATGGACGGCAGTTGCGGTTAATTCCCCTCTCCAATCCTTTGCAAGAGCAATTCGCCCGGAATTTAAATGCTGCGGCTTTGGATGCGGTTGTCGATCAGGTACTCTCAGGCAACTGGGATCTGCAATTGGACGAAGATGATTCCCCCTTTTAATCGTCAGTCATTAGCCATCGGTGGTGAGTTTTTTGTCGCGATGTCATCAACAATAGATTAAATAACACGGACGGCCGAGTAGCGGTTAACGAGCATCGGGGACTAATGACTGAGGACAAGGCGAAATTTTCTTTTAAATGTCAGGCTAATTGCAGCCATACCCAAGCGCGTGCAGGGGTTTTTGCCACTCCCCACGGTGTTGTGGAAACGCCTAAATTTATGCCAGTGGGGACGCTAGCTAATGTCAAAACTTTGACACCCGCACATCTTGAGGCGGCGGGTTCTCAAATGGTTTTGGCAAATACTTATCACTTGCACCTGCAGCCGGGGGAAGCAATTGTCGCAGGCGCCGGCGGATTGCATAAATTTATGGCTTGGCCAGGCCCGATGCTGACGGATTCGGGTGGCTTTCAGGTGTTTAGCTTGAGCCAAATGCGGACTATTTCTGAGAATGGGGTGACTTTTCGCTCTCCCCGCGATGGCCGCATGATTAATTTGACACCGGAACGATCGATCGAAATTCAGAATGAGTTGGGCGCCGATGTGATTATGGCGTTTGACGAGTGTCCCCCTTACCCCGCTACGCGGGAGGAGGTGGAGGCTGCTACAAATCGCACTTACCGCTGGCTGCAACGCTGCATTCAAGCTCACTCGCGCCCGGATCAAGCTTTGTTCGGAATCGTCCAGGGGGGCGTTTTCCCCGATTTGCGATCGCGCGCGGCGAACCAGTTGGTAGATTTGGATTTACCAGGCTACGCCATCGGCGGCGTTAGTGTGGGGGAATCGGGGGATTTGATCGCAGAGATTGTGAAGGTGACTGCGCCTCTGTTGCCGGCCAATAAACCGCGTTATTTGATGGGGATTGGGACTTATCGGGAAATGGCGTTGGCGGTGGCGAGTGGAGTAGATATGTTTGACTGCGTGATTCCGACTCGGCTGGCCCGCCACGGGACGGCTTTTGTGGGTGGGGAACGCTGGAATTTGAAAAATGCTCGGTTCCGGGAGGATTTTGCTCCGCTGGATGAGTCTTGCCCTTGTTATACCTGCCAAAAATTCAGTCGGGCTTATTTGGCCCATTTGGCGCGGGCTAACGAAGTGCTGGGGTATACTTTGCTGGCGCTTCACAATGTGACAGAGTTGATTCGCTTTACGGGGAGGATGCGGGAGGCGATTTTGGCGGATCGATTTACTGAAGAGTTTGCCTACTGGCTTGCACCGAGAGTCGATCAATCATGATTGCCTTGGGTGAAGATATGCGACAATTATGAAAATTCTGTTGGATAGGTAGGTTGATTCATGGAAGCTGCATTACTCTTAGCAAAACTGCCCGAAGCTTATTCGATTTTTGAGCCTTTGGTTAATGTTTTGCCGGTCATTCCCGTATTTTTCTTGCTGCTGGCTTTTGTTTGGCAGGCGGCTGTCGGATTTAGATAAGTTTGATTTCATCAAAAGCAGGGGCAATTCACAAATTGCCCCTGCTTTTAGCTATTAAGTTTTGTTTCGTTCTTCTTTCTGACTTCAGCTACCGCCGATCGCACTTTTGAATGCCGGTCTTTCTGAGATCCGCTTGATGTAATCTACAACAGCCGGATAAGCACTAAGGTCTAGTTTTAGCATCATCGGAATGTAGGCCAACATTGACCCGACTGCTGCGTCGGCTACGCCAAATTCATCGCCCATTAAAAACGGCTGTTTCTCGAAGATTTCATTTAACGGTTTTAACAAGCGGGGAGTTTCGCGATCGCGAGTTGCTTCTGTAAATATTCCCGGCCCCAGGGTAGCGTTAGCAAACGTGACCCACTGCACGATTTGAGCTTGCTGCTCCAAAGTGTCTGGCATTTTACCATATTTTTGAGCTAAATACAGCAGAATTGCGCCGGATTCCCAAAGTTTAAAATCTCCGTCAACAATTGCCGGTACTTTGCCGATCGGGTTAATTTCGAGATACTCGGGCTGCAAGTGTGCCCCTGCTTGCATATCCAGCATCACGAATTCATAGGGAACCGCTATTTCTTCTAGATACCACTTGACAATTGAGGCCCTGCTGCGGGCTCCGCCGTAAAGTTTCAGCACGAAATTTTTATCCTTTAACGCAATATTGCTGTTATAGCATTTTTTGGGGATTGGCAATTGGAGTCACCAGAGACTCTGATGTCAATGTTCCACTAATGACTACTGACTAATGACTAATTGCCGATAACTAATGGCACTTCTGTCAAGTGCAGAAACAAGATTCTGCTGCCAATGAAAATCAAAATTGCTCCTCCCAATATCTCAATTTTATTAGCAAACAAGTTGCCGCACTTGTGCCCGATAAACACCCCTGCAAAGGCTAAAAAGAAAGTAATAAATCCGATTGCCGTCACCGCAGGAGCAATAGAATCTTTCAGGACAGCAAATCCGAGGCCAACTGCGAGGGCATCGATACTCGTCGCCACCGACAGCGTTATCAAAGTTCCCGTATCTAAGGGATTAAACTTTTTCTCGCATTCTTCGCTTTGCAGCGATTCATATATCATTCTCCCGCCAATGAAACTCAAAAGCCCAAAAGCTATCCAATGGTCGATCGGTGTTATCAAAAAACTAAAACTAAGACCTATTAACCATCCTATTACGGGCATTAAAGCTTGAAAACCTCCGAAAAATAAGGCAATTTTTAAAGCTTTATTGACCTTCATGTGTTTGATTGCTAAACCGCTCGAAACAGCGACAGCAAAAGCATCTGCTGCTAGTCCCAAGGAAAGTAATATGGTAGTGGCTGCATCCATTTTTGTAAAGTGTTAGGTGTTATAAATAAAGTGTTACTCTTGACTGTTTTAGTTTACACTAAATTTTGATATAATTTCGTTTTTATCATAATCTATTCATTTTTGAGTCACATTTATTTCACAATTGGCGAGGGTTGAAAAAATCAGCGCTTAGCTGTATTGTGTAAAAGATTATTTATCAAGTAGCAGAATTGACTATGCCGCCATCTAGACCCTACCAGCCATTGCTGCTGAGATTACTGCATGGGGTTAACGCTGCGATCGCTCTTTTAGCAATTTTGAGCGCATTTCTGGTTTACAACACCTACGATGGGCGGTTTGGCAAAGTCCCCGTGCCTCAGATTGCAGATATTATCGGGATTCACGGCACTTTTGGCAAGATGTTGCTGTTAGGAATAATGCCGGCTTTTGCATTGTACAGTTTCCACCCAGGTCAAAAACGCTTGGTGCAGCCGGATTCTTTTGGGAAACTAACGCAGTTGGGAAAACCGATTTGGTGGTACAGTTTGCACCGGATTGTGAATACGTTGATGTTGCTGGCACTGACTTGGGCGATCGTTTCTGGCAGTATGGTTAAGGAAGAATGGCTGCCGGCTGGGGAATTGACGCAGGTTTGGTATTATTTACACGCTTCGGGTTGGGTGGTATTGGTATTTTGTCTGGCAATGCACTTGTTGATGAGTGCGAAGGTGGGGGGTTTGCCGCTAATTTTGTCGATGTTTGATGCCGCCTATCGCCCGGAAGATTCGCCGACGGCTTGGTGCAAGAAAATTCGCTCTTTGGTGGATCGCTCTTAATGTGAAAATGCTTAATTTGAAAATGAACAGAAATATTTTATTAATTGTTGCGGAAGTCTTGGTAATGGCAGGTTGGTTGTTTGCTGTGGTTGCACCTTTATTATTTCCCTAATCCTATCATAGCAATTTAGGTTAACAAATGATCGTTAGGTTTGTAGTGAGGACTTCAGCCCTCCGTTTGATGAGGACTAAAGTCTTGACTGTGAAGCCACATTCAGCTTTTCGCGCCGCTTGCTGGCAAGATTTGCGACGGGTTTCCCTGGTGGCAAAATGCGATATCAAAAGATCGGCAATTTTACCTTAAACTCAGCGCCGCCCCCAGTTTGAGATTTAATTTGAGATTGAACCGGAGATTCAACTGTCAGCCTGCCGCTGTGCAATTCTACAATAATTTTATAGCACACCGACAGATCCAACCCTGTAAAATTTTTAAAGGATTTAGTAGGGGAAAACTGGTCAAACATTCTGGGTTGAATTTCCGGCGGAATTATAGAGCCATTGTGGGCGAGCGATACAACAATAAATCTGCCTGTATATTCCTCGACAATATCGGTTGTTATTGTAATAATTTGAGCAGAGTTGTCAATACTTTTAACTGCATCTATAGCATTGAGCATGAGAGTCGCGAATACCAGGCTCAGTTGACCGGAATAACACAAAATTGGCGGCAGATTGTGGTACTCCTTGACTACTAATATTTTTTGCTCTAGTCTGTGAGCCAGCAACAGCAAAATATTGTCGATGCTCTCATTAACGTTGGCGTGTTCTTTGTTGGCTTCGTCAGGAAGTGAAATTTTTCGCAAAGCCAGGACTATCTGGCGAATGCCATCGGCTCCTATTTTCAAAAAATTGAGGATTTGCGGCAACTCTTGGCTGATAAAATCTAGGTCGCAAGTCTCTATTTTTTTTGCAATTCGTGGCACAGGTTCGGGATATTGTTCTCGATAGAGGCGAATTATATGGAGCAAATCTTTGATATAATCGTTGAGGTGAATCAGGCGGCCGTAAATAAAGTTAATCGGGTTGTTAATTTCTTGGGCAACTTCGGCGGCTAGTTGACCCACCATTGTAATTTTTTCGCTTTGTACTAAATGCTCTTCGGTGATTCTGAGTTTGGCTAATACTTCTTCCAAAAGTTTGAGTTCTTCTTGAATTTGCCCGTGGAGTTGGGATTGGGAAATTGCGATCGCCAGCGAGTCTGCAATTGCTTCCAAAACTTCCACCTCGTCGGGAGTTGCAAACTGCCGGTTTGCACAGGCGAACAGATATCCCAGCCGATGATTCTGAGTTAGTACGGGTACTGCTGCGTAGTGACTATTTGTGAGTTCGATATGGGCGTCTTCCTCAGACGCTGTGGCATCAGGGGCGGTCGTTTTATGTAGCAGTATCGTTTCGCAGCGGTGAAGCCGTGCAGCTAAATCTCCAGAGGGCCCTCCTGGAACACCAAAGATTCCCAAGCGCGCCGGCAAACCTTCCCGGCAATATTCCCAGCCAAATTCTAAAGTATCTTGCCGGGGATCGTACCATGCGAAAATTGCTCGATCAAGCTTCAGTAAAGTACCGAGTTCGTCTACTGTAGTTTGGAGGATGCGATCGAGGTGCAACCAAGCGCGAATGCGGCCAGTCAAGCGGCGGAGAAGGGCTTCTGTGCGAGTGCGAATGCAATTTAGGGCAAACAGCTTGAGCGCCACAATTGCTGCGAAAATAGCTGCGGCGGCAAGTACGCCGGCAGCTACTGCTAATATCTTGAAAGGAAGGAGTTCTTTTTCGAGATTGTCGCGGGGAATTACGAGGGCGATCGACCATTCAGCTTGTTCTAAAGGAAGATAGGCAACATAAACTCTGGCGTCGTTGATTTGAGTCAGCATAATGCCCGTTTTTTGATAAACCATCTCCCGGGCTACATTTGCCAAATTAGCATCTGCGGACTCTAAAAGACTCGGAGCCGGCTTGTCGATATTTCCCATTAACCGAGCGTCGGGATGCACAATCGGCACTCCTTGAGAATTAAGAACAAAAGCGTAAGTTCCTGCCCCATATTCCAGCTTTCCTACTACTTCGGCAATTCGGTCGATGCTAATGACGCCGTTCATTACTCCGATCGGCTTTTGTGCTTTTTTATCAAGAGAATTTGCGGAACTTGACCACACCGGAGCCGAAATGGGAACAATACTTTGTCCTTTGAGCGTGCGAGAAATGGTAGGATCGGAAACATAAACTTCTCCAGCCATTGCCTTTTTAAAGTGTTGGCGATCGCTCACATTAATCAACGCTCTGCCCACTTTTGTGGTGAAATAAGAACCGTCGCGAGCAATTAATGCGAAGTGCTGGAATTCTTGCAGTCGATTTACTTCGGATTTTAAATAAGGCCCTGCAACTGACCAATTCATCGAACGAACGGGAGGAGTGTGGGCGAGGATTTCGATCTCAGCCTTTCTAGTGCCGAGCCAGCGATCGATCTTGTTGGCGCGCTCCCTAACTTCTAACAAAGCATTTCGCTCGCTTTTGGTGATAATCAAGTGGCGAACGCTTTGATAGCTGATACAACCAGTGATGCTAGCTGCCAGAATTGTTCCCCCCAAAATTAAGAGCGCAGTTTGGTACCCAAGATGGTATTCGCCCTTTAATCCCGCTGGCAATAGTCGAGTTAATTTCCACCACTTTACTCTCGCAAAGCTTCGCATGGTTTGACCAATTTGTGAGATTGAAAGCTTTAGCTCACCTACGATCTACTCGCCCGCCTGCCAGTAGTCTTAAACTACTAGCATTCAATAATTGCGGGGATTTTTTAATGTTTTTCCCCCGAGTGGCTTCTATCGTTTCCGATTGCACCGGAATGATATAAAGGACATGGCCGTGCCGTTTCCCTACCCATATTAATTGTAGGGACACGGCAGTGCCGTTTCCTGGCGGTGGGTAATATTAATTCCGAGGCTACGCGATTTGATATCACTTTGTTAAACAGGAATAATATTCTACCACATTTTTGATCAATTAAAAAATTTCATCAACTACTTAATTATTTTTTACAGTCGTTAATAATTTATGTTATTGAGGTGATGTGAGCAGTAGACTTTTTAGGTTGAGATGTTTGGTGCGTGTCTTAGTCAATAGTCCAGACTGTTTTTAGTTTGTAATCTGAAACCCGTGATTTTCGGTTGGTATTTCGAGTACGCGATCGCCTTGAAACCCTTATTCTACGGTTGGTAATCCAAAACAGCCCGCAGTATTGCTTAATAACGCAATATTAAAAGTTTTTCGTTCATTATTAATGAAGGAAAAACTTGTTATATCTTTAATTTACATCTCAACAATCAAAACTCTTTTCGGTGCATCCGCTGGCTGAGGCACTGCTAAATTGCCCCAGTTGCGGGATTTGTTTAAAGAACCTTGTGAGTGTGTTCGTGCTGTTTCACATTGTCTTCAGTGCGAATGATGCGCTCGGAGTTGAGCACCCTTTTGCGTTCTAAGGAATAAGTAAAGTCGTTGCGAACTGTTCCCAAGGGAATGTGAAGTTGAGCTTGGGGGCGGATTTTGTAAGTGCGGGCAGCAGCAATCGCCCGAAAGCCAAATTCTTCGCTAAACTGAGCTGATGTCGGGAATTCTGGCAACATTTTGGGTGTTTCGCCGTCGAGCACTGCTCCCAAAGTCGTCCCGCAAATCATTAAATAGGATGTGGGAATTCCCTTCAAAATTGCTTCTAAAGCTGCTGAGGGAATAGCTTCGATTACTTGCACTTCAAAAACTTCGCCTTCTTCTTTAATGAAGCAGGTAGCTACACCGACTGCTATGTAGTCGTCGGTGCAGAGATCAGGGGCGTTGGGATAAACTGTTGCAGTCGTCATAAGAAAAGCTTGGTAGTGTGGAAACCGGGAAGGAGAAATTAAGCGATTTGAGATTTGAGATTTGAGATTTTTTCCACGGTTTTTTTGGGGGATTTTACCTAAAAAATCTCAAACCGCCTGTTCTAATACCTAAAATTTTTGGCTTAAGCTCCAAGGAGCCGATCGCACGAGTGTGTCGATCGTACCACATCAAGGTAGATGCCGGATGATTCGGCAAGGATTCCCCGCCGCCACGACGTTTGCGGGAATATCTTTGACAACAACACTGCCTGCGCCGATCGTGCTATTGTCGCCAATAGTGACTCCTGGACAAATAATACTGCCGCCGCCAATCCAAACATTATTGCCAATATTAATTTCAGCGGCGAGTTCTAGGCCAGAAAGCCTCATTTCCGGGTCGGTGGGGTGAAGAGCGGTGTAAATTTGTACGTTGGGCCCACACAGTAAATTTTCGCCAATGTTAACTCGATTGCAGTCGAGAATCACGCAACCAAAATTCATGTACAATCCGTTTCCAGCATAAATATTGCTGCCGTAGTCGCAGTAGAAAGGTGGCTCGATTTCAACTTTTGGGCCAACTGCACCGAACAATTCTGCGAGAATTTCTAACCGTTTGTCTGGTTCGTCTTCGCGGGTAGAATTGTAAGTTCTGGCGAGGCGGCGGGCTCGCTGGCGATCTAAAATTAATTGCTCATCGGCCGCTAAATACAATTCGCCGGCGAGCATTTTTTGTTTTTCGGTTTTTTCCACAGTTTTTTCCAAGGTAAGAATCGGCGGTTGAAACCGCTACTTTACCAACGAACTTCCTTTCTAAGAGACTGAAGAATAATGTAGGGTGCGTAAGGGCGCACCTTACCGCTATAATTAGCGCGTCAGATCAGTTTTTGATGTTGCAGCATACATTTAGGGTTCAGGTTTTGACTGCAAACAAACAGCTAAATCCAGATTGGCTAATTTCTCAAAAGCTCGATCGATCGATCCTTTTCCCCGCAAAAAACCAGTATTTGCACCGGGACAAATATACTGTAAAGTTTCCGGCGAAAATTGCTCGACAATTGACTTCACGCTGTTAATTTGTCTAGGCCAGTGAAAAGTTTTTGCCGTCCACAGCGGTACTGGGGCGGCTTCTCGGTTGGGGAGCAAGTGCCTACCCGAAAACAGCACTCCACCGCTGCCACTATGATAAAGGCAAGAGGAACCAGGAGAATGGCCAGGAGTCCAAAATGCTTTGATTCGATCGCTCAAAACAAATTCTCGCTCAAAAACCGTCACCTTCAAACCCGGCAGTAAATAAGCTTCCTGCTCTTGAATCAGGATCTCGCACCCCGTGGCTTCCTGAATCTCCCCCGCCTTGGCGATAGCGCCACGGTGGGTCAGAAACAGCAGTCGCACGCCGCCGTGTTCCCGCAAAAATGTTTGGTTAATCTCATCCCAAGCGGGACAATCCACCAGGATGTTAGTTTGGTTTTCTACAATGAAATAGGCTGTTGCACCCAGGGTATCCCGGTTAGGCGGGAAAGCAAGGATATTGTCGAGCACGGGCCTGGGTTGTTTGGAGACTGAACTCTGTTGTTTCAAGGAAGTATTTCAGAAGGGAATGGGATAAATATTATGTTCTTTTTACTATGGTTGTTCGTATTGGGGCTGATATCGTACTTCTTGTTGCAGAACGGCACTAGCCGCATCACCCGAACTCCGGTATGGCTGCTGTGGCTGGTAATGATGGCGCCCGCCCTGATTTGGAGTGGTTGGATTTTAGTTTACGGCACGAGCAAAACTGTACCGCCGGAGTTGGTAATTATACCTTTTCTGGTTTGCCCTTTTTTGTATTGGTTTTTGGTACAGTTGGGGCGCAAGAGAATTACCGCCGAAACTGTTGAGCAGTTAGCAGACTCGGAGACTGAACCTGTAAAGCCAAAACCGCCCGTGCGCCCGATCAATCAAGAAGAAGAAGCGAGTTTGCGCGATTGTTTTCCTTGGTCAATTTACTTTTTGCGAGATTTGGAATTTCGGCCGCAGGCTGTAATTTGTCGCGGACAGTTGCGGACAAACCCCGAGGCTGCTTATCAGGCGATTCGGGAGAATGTGGAGAGGCTTTTTGGCGATCGCTTTTTAGTAGTATTTCAAAACAGCTTGAGCGGTCAACCTTTTTTTGCTATAGTTCCCAATCCCAGCCACCAATCTGGGGAAACTCCTGTCAAAACCGAATCTGTAACCCGGCCATTTTTCGCATTAGCTTTGCTGCTAATCACGGTGTTTACGACTACGCTTGTCGGGGCGCGACTTGCCGGAGTTACTGAACAAGCTTTGCAGTCCAACCCATCAATGTTGCTGCAGGGTTTGTCTTACTCGCTGGCTCTAATTACATTTTTGGGAATTCACGAATTAGGTCACTATTTAGCTGCCAGATTTTACCAAATTCGCACGACTTTGCCTTATTTTATTCCGATTCCTTTTTTCTTGGGAACTTTTGGGGCATTCATTCAAATACGGAGTCCAATTCCCAACCGCCGAGCTTTATTTGATGTTAGTATTGCCGGGCCCCTGGCGGGTTTAGTTGCGGCAGTGCCATTATTAATTTGGGGTTTGGATCATTCGACTCTTGTACCGCTGTCAGACAAGTCGGGAATGTTAAATTTTGAGTCTTTCAAACCCAATTTTTCGCTGCTGATGAGTCTCTTGAGCAAGTTAACCTTGGGCGGTGCTTTGAATGCGGAAACTGCGATCAATTTGCATCCGGTAGCGGTGGCGGGTTATTTAGGTTTGATCGTGACGGCGTTTAATTTGATGCCAGTGGGACAACTCGACGGCGGGCACATCGTACACGCGATGTTCGGCCAGCGAGCGAGTATGGCGATCGGGCAAGTTGCTAGACTTTGTATGCTGCTGCTTTCTTTTTTGGAACAGGGTTTGCTGCTGTGGGCGATTATTTTGTTTTTCACGCCACTAAACGACGAACCGGCGTTGAATGATGTCAGTGAATTGGATAATCGGCGGGATTTTTTGGGGCTAATGGCGATCGGGCTTTTGTTAATGATTTTGTTGCCGGCCCCCAGGGTACTCCTTGAATGGTTAAATGTTTAGTCTCAAGAAGGGGGAGGGGAAGGGGAAAGAGGAAGAAGGAAAAGGTTTATAAATCCTAGGGACTTTAGCATTTATCAACCCGCTCTTTCTAGAGGTGAGCATGACTCAGCGGCAAAATAGATATTGTTAAAAAACCATCATCAATATTGACAGTGAAACCATAGATGTGTTATTGTTTTTCCGGATTAGGGAGAAATTTACCCACTCCAAGTGCTGCCATAAGCGCGATCGGCTAGATTTGCTAGCTAGTAGCTAGGTAAATTGGGAAGTAGATTCAGGGGAATTGGCATTTCAAATTTAATTAAACAGGACTTACGCAAAGCCTCTACATATAGCGTTTTGTAGGGGCAATCCCTCCGTGGTTGCCTCTATCCATAGGACTGTTGCGTCTAGGACTATGGAATTTACCCTAGTCCCCTCGTCTTTGGTATAATGTGCGGGATCATTTAATAAAATTAAAATCGAGCTATGAATATTTTTGTACTTTCTTCACGTGCTTTAGTCTCAAATGTATCCTGGGATCCTGTTTTTGAATTAGAAAATATTGTTGTACGAACCTGTAACGCACAACTTTTGGTACCATCTGCCCGCGAGGTAGTCCAGTGGTCATCCACACTTTATCCGCTAGCTGCTCGAATAGTCCGTAAAGCCGTTAAGTCTACTACAGGTTTATATAATTTACCACTTTTACCTCAATTGTCAGACAAACCCAATGTTTTACTGATGATTGGTCTATCAGGAGGCGATCTCGAACTACTCTCAAGTATACCTAAGTGGAGGGAGCGTTTTGATGTTGTCGTCGCTTATATTTTCGATTCTTGGGCACCGGAAATTTATTCAAAAAATGTCTATCATTTAGATCATTTATTCGTTGCACTTCCAGAAATTATAGATGAACTGAAAAAACGTTTTGGTATACCAGTATCCCTGATCCCTTTTGCTGCTGATGTTCTCGCTCAGGGTTCGTGTCAACTCAAGCGTTCAATAGATTTAACAAGCTTCGGGCGGATACCTTCACAGTATGACACTGTGTTTCTCAATAAATTCAATCAACCTGGTTCCGAACAAATTTACTATAAATCTACGCCCAGAACAGCAGAGGAATTTCCGAAATTGCCTTACGAAGTGCGTAGAGACGAGCCAGATACTCTGCTACTATTTCACATTCTCAGACATAGCAAACTCACCTTGGCATTTGACACGCTCTATCCTGGTATGCGTCGGTTTCCTTACTCGTTTATTACACTGCGTTGGTTTTATGGTGCTGCAACTGGCGGTGCGGTAGTTGGGAAGCGTCCAACTACACATCTAATGGATGAGTTGATGAATTGGGAAGATGCTACTATTGAGTTGCCCGATGACCCGCAAAAAAGTGTTGAATTCATTAATGAACTTTTACAGGACGAGGGGAGGCTTAATTCTATATACAAACGCAACTATGTTGAAAGTTTAGCCCGTCACGATTGGAGACATCGGATTCAAAGTATGCTGGAAGCTGTGAAAATTCCTCTACCGCAGGGACTGCGGCAAGAACTGTCACAGATGAAGATGATTCATGAAAAAATGGTCAGCCGATTTTAGATTTGGGATTTGGGATTTGGGATGGGATAATTACTCCTGTCCTGAGTCTGCAAAGGAATGAATCTGGGGGGCCCGGGACTAAATTGCTTGATTGCCATGCCCGATCTGATTGTAGAGAAATAAAAGTGATAGATTTGAAGGGGATTCCGATCGACTTTGCCGTCGATTTATTTACCGCCCTAATTGGCAATACTTTGTTGGCGCTTGAAAGCGGAACGGAGTAGAGACGACTTAGTTTTTTCTATTGTTAGAAGCCAGTTAATCATTTGAAAACCCAGCCAGTCTTTATACGGAATTTTACATCGATTCGTATTGATAAACAAGAAATCACAGGTATCCATCTCAGGGAACAGGTATGAAAATGGGAGGCAGATAAAACCCAATTTTTTTAACTTGTTGGTAATTTTGTTAATTTCCTCAGTGCTAATAGAACCCAGGGTAAGCGCATCTCAAACGCTGTTGACCACTAAGCAGTAGCTGTTAATGCAGGGAAGGTGGCTGATAGTAAAGTAAGCATATAATTATTATCCATTGCTGCGCGCTTTGACTTTTGCTTAAGACTGGCCTTGAAAGTATGCTCACAATTGAGAATGTTGATGGCCGGCACGACGAACTAGAGCCAGATTATGAGGGGTCAGAAGGAAGCGTACACGACAAGCATCTTGGTTAAAAGTAACATTGCTCACCCCATGCAAGGAATTTTATATGTCCCAATGCTGGCGAAGAGCTCTAGCAATATTAGAACTGTTACTAGGTAAACTACTCAGATAAAATTGAATTTCATGGGTAGTCTGAGTTCGTAAATGTCGCAGGCGTTCAACGACAACAATCGTTTGTAATCTGGCCCAGTGTGCTGATTCGTGTAAAGGAGGCAATTGTTCACGTCAGAATGTCCAATATTTACGAATTTCAATCCGATGGTGACCAGCGGTGGTGATATGTTCCACTGGCAAGGGAAGAGTATTTTCAATTTGTAATCACTTAAACCAAGTATTCACATCTTGAAATAAAATAGGATGATTGGCTTTTAATGATAAAATGTAATCACCTTTACCTTGTTGAATGTGAGGGGATTTTTTTTTGGAGCGCCCATAGCATCCATAGTAATAATAGAGCCTTCGATATCAAGAATGTCCAATAAAATCGGGATACCCGTAATTTCATTGGATTTGTTGGGAATTTTTGTTTGAGCTAGTAGTAGCTGGGCGTGGGTTGACCAAGCACTCAGCAAATGTAATGATTTAGTACCAGCTTGACGGTCATAGGAACCCCGGGTTTCTTTACCATCAATAGCAATAAATTGAGAAACCAAATCATCCAGTACGAATTGCACCCATAGTTCCAAACATTCCTCGAAGTAGTCGGGACTAATTTTCTCAAAAACACGACGAAAAGTATCAGGGCTAGGAATAGCATTAGGTAGAGGCAGCAATGTTGACAACCAATCGTATTTACTCAAGCCCTAGAGTGCCATATCCTCCCAGCCATTACCGCCAGCAATAACTGCTAAAACTGCGATTGTGAGGATATCAGAAAGTTGGTGTAACAGAGTTCTGGTAGAACAATGATCTTGAATTAACGAGAAACAATCATGAAGGCGTTGAGCCAGACTGGTAACATCTGAATCTGAGGAATCAATAGTGGGCTCAGAAGAAGCAATATCTGGGGACATAAGCGAACACCCAAATATACTCAGAGCTTGTTTCGCACAAATTATTCTAATAATCTGTATCTTAAGCTACTTTATCAGGTGCGCTTACCCTGTAATAGAACCTAGCATAAAATTGTGAAACTCTATAGTTATCTGCTTAACATTGCAGAGCGTGGCATCGGTAGTTGAGTTAAAAACCCCTTCTTCAGCACCTTAAATATCAATCTTCAACAAATCAACTAACTCGAGGCTCTGGTTGTTCAGAAAAGTTTCTCAAGTGATACCATCCACTGATATCGCTCCCTGAAAGCCTTAGACAATAGTGGCTTCCTGACTAATACTGTTACATTCTCGATTATCTAAAATATATATTTGTAATTACTCCTTTCGGTCTGATATAGCATAATTAAAATTTTCAAATAAGCTATTTTTCGGGAGTTGAAAATCCACCAAATAAACTGCTTATATGGCGTAATACCAACAAGAGAAGTGGCGAGTTATTGGTTGTTCGCTAAATTCAGCGATTTCGACGCGTAAATCGCTGAATAAAGAGTCAGAATTTAGGCTTTTAGAAGAGTAGGAGTTTGGAAATTTCTCAATTATGAATGCTTTTTTCATAATGTATTTATCATTTCACTAATAAATTATAAAGTGTCATGAGTGGCGAAATAAATTAAGGTTAATAGCAAAAATCACAACTATGTGCGCCGGCTTTTGGTAGGAAAGTTAATTAATGGTAACAATACTTTGGTACGATATAGTCTGGCAGCTAAAGTCCAACATCTTAAATCTAAAATCCCGAATCGACATGAGCCAGCATTCAGACCGCATTGCCCCTCACGGCGGCATCCTGGTCAACCGCATTGCCACACTAGACCAAAGACAAGAATTTTTCGACAAAGCAGAGTCCCTGCCGCGAGTCCAGCTTTCAGATCGATCGATCTCCGACCTGCAAATGATCGCCATCGGTGCCCTGAGTCCCCTCAAAGGGTTCATGAACGAAGCGGATTATCGATCGGTCGTTAAACAAATGCGCCTCTCCAACGGCCTCCCTTGGTCGGTTCCCATCACCCTCTCGGTAACAGAAGAAGTCGCCGCCCCCCTGAAAGCTGGAACTTTAGTGCGCCTCGACTCACCGGCGGGCAAATTTGTCGGACTCTTGGAACTTGCAGAAAAATATCACTACAGTAAAGAAGAAGAAGCCGTCAACGTCTACCGCACCGACGACCTCAAACACCCGGGCGTCCAAGTAGTAGACAAATCCGGGCCCGTTAACCTCGCAGGCGACATTTGGCTGCTGGAACGCGAACTAGATGTCCGCTTTCCCCAATACCAAATTGACCCGGCGAAATCGAGAATGCTGTTCACAGAAAAAGGATGGAAAACCATAGTCGGTTTCCAAACCCGAAACCCCATCCACCGAGCTCACGAATACATCCAAAAATGCGCCTTAGAAACAGTAGACGGCTTGTTCTTGCACCCGCTAGTAGGGACGACTAAGGATGACGACATCGCCGCTGACGTGCGGATGCGCTGCTACGAAATTCTCCTAGAAAAATACTATCCAAAAGATCGCGTAATTTTGGCAATTAATCCGGCGGCGATGCGCTACGCCGGGCCGCGAGAAGCAATTTTTCATGCTTTAATCCGCAAAAACTACGGCTGCACTCACTTTATCGTGGGGCGCGATCACGCTGGAGTTGGCGATTATTACGGCACTTACGATGCCCAACATATTTTTGATGAATTTGAGCCGGGAGAATTAGGAATTGTGCCGATGAAATTCGAGCACGCTTTCTATTGCACACTGACGGAACAAATGGCTACAACTAAAACAAGCCCAAGCACTCCCGAACAACGGGTGCATTTGTCGGGAACCAAAGTTCGGGAAATGCTGCGCGCTGGAAAATTGCCGCCGCCGCAGTTTTCCCGACCGGAAGTCGCCGCAGAATTAGCCAAGGCCATGAATATTTTCAATTACGAGATTTAAATCTTGAACTTGGGTGTGGGCGACATTCTGCAGAGTTTTGAATTTTGAGTTTTGAGTTTTAAATGGGAAATTTTCAACTTAAAGCTCAAAAGTTAAAACTTAAAAACTCCCTTAATACTAAACACTCACAATCTAATTAATTCCCCTAAAATTATTGAGGGGAATTTAACTTAAAATTCAAAACTTAAAATTCAAAGCTATTTAAAAATGGGACTCAAGCGGCGGGAATTTTTGCAGCAAGCTGGCCGGGTGCTGGCCGCCATCGGAATCAGCGAGGTCCTGTGGCTGCCGTTGGGCGATCGCTACCTCCAAGCCTTAGCGCAGCCGACAGCCAGGAAATTGGCTTTGTTGGTTGGCGTTGACAAATATCCAGACTCGCCCCTGCACGGCTGCGTCACGGATGTGGAATTGCAGCGGGAACTGCTGATATATCGGTTTGGGTTTGTGCCGTCGGACATTTTGACTTTGACTGACGCTAAAGCTACGAGGGAGAATATCGAGACGGCTTTTGTAACTCACTTGACTCAACAAGCAAAACCCGGTGACGTGGTAGTTTTTCACTTTAGCGGCTACGGTAGCCGAGTCAGTTTGGGCGAGTCTCCCGGAAAAATGCAAAACAGTTTGGTGCCGGCGGATGATGTTTTGCCGTTGTTAGCAAACCGGGCGGTGAACGATATTTTAGAGGAAACGCTGTTGCTGTTGATGCGCTCGCTCGCGACAGAAAATGCGATCGCCATCCTCGACACCAGCTACACCTATCCGGGTTTCCCCAAAAACGGCAACTTTCGCATTCGCTCCCGCCCCCGCCCCACCATCGGCGAGCCAAGCCTCGCAGAATTAACGTTTGCCCAAGACCTTCGCTCCCGCCCAAATCTCCGTCCGGACGCCGCCGTACTTGCCGCGGGCGCGAATTCGGCACTCGCCGCCGAACAAGAGTGGAACGGATTTACCGCAGGTTTGTTTACCTACGCCCTCACCCAAACTTTGTGGTGGGCAACTCCCGCTAGCAGCTTCAGCGTCACTTTCGGCCGCGCTGCGGGTACAGTCGAGCAAATCGCGGGGTTATCGCAGCAACCGCAAATTCTCAATCACGATTTAACAACCGCGCCGGGGGTGAATTTTTCAAATTTAATCTTGAATTCCCCTGCATCTGACGGCGCTGTGACGGCGGTGGAAGAGGGGGGCAAAACTGTGCAGTTGTGGCTGGGCGGGTTGTCGCCGGGGGTTTTGGAGTGCTCAGGGGGTTCTGTGTTTGCAGTGGATTCCTCCGAGGGCGCGAGGCTTTTGCTGCGGGGACGCACGGGTCTCTCTGCCAAAGCCCAAGTTTTAGATGGGTTCGATCGAACAGACGGCCAATTAACAGTCGGCGAACTCGTGAGGGAAGAAATTCGGGTATTGCCGCGAAACATCGGTTTGACAGTAGCTTTGGACTCGGGTTTGGAACGCATCGAGCGGGTAGACGCTACCAGCGCCTTTGCGACTGTGCCGCAAGTTTCGGCGGTAGGCAGCGAGCAAGTGGCTGACTGTCGGTTCGGCAGAGTCCCGGAAACAACTTTAGCCGAAACAGTCTCGCCTCACGAGCCTGCTTTGTCTCAAAGCCGTTACGGTTTGTTTTCTTTGGCTCAAATGCTGATTCCCGATACTGAGGGCGACGGGGGAGAAGCAGTCAAGGTGGCGGTGCAGCGCTTGACTCCGCAGTTGAAAGCGCTGCAGGCGGGGAAGTTGCTGCGGCTGACAGTCAATGAGGGGTCTTCGCGCCTGAAGGTGCGGGCGGTTCTGGCAACTCTCGCACCGCAAGCGCGGGCTGTGGCGCAGCGAGAGCCGGTGCGGGCCGGCGGTGATTATCGGCTGGAACCGCTGAGCGGGGAAAATGAGAAATCCGCAAGCGGTCATATACTAAGTTTGCCAGAAGGCAGCCGAGTTCGGTACAGATTGTATAACGACAGCGATCGCCCGGTTTATTTTGCGGTGTTTGGCTCCGACAGCGCGGGACGGCTGTCAGTGCTCGGCACTGAGGGCAAAGAATCTGTGGGGGTTATGTCGCGGGCGATCGCTCCTGGGGAGAATTTGACCGTGCCGGCGGCTGGGGCGATCGGGTGGGCGGTATCTGGGCCGATCGGAGTTGCGGAAACTTTCATTATATTTAGTGATAGTCCCTTCGCTCAAACTCTGGCTGCAATAGAAGCCGAAACGCAGCAAACGAGGGATGCCCTGCCAATTCGAGTGTTGTTGAATCCTTTAAATGTGGCGCGGGCGGTACTCGAAGATTTGCACGCCGCTAGCATTCCGGGGGTGCAGAAAGTGGGGATATCGACGGATGATTGGGCTTTGGATGTGAATGTTTGGGCAACGCTGAGTTTTGTTTATCGAGTGGTTTAATTGAAAAATGGGGACTTGGGAATGTTTTCTATAACCTCTAATCCGAATCTATCCGAGTACGAAATCGATATTCACTTCCAAATCAGGAAAGGCGAGCGACGCAACTTGTTGACCCCGCCAAAATTTTTGGATTAAACTGTAACCATTAGGAGTTGGCTGGCGGTAAACTTCTAAACATTGTGCCTCTATATCTACTAGCCAGACTTCTGGAATGAGCGATCGAGCGTAAATCAGAACTTTCACATCTCGATCGTAATCAACCGTGCTATCGGATACTTCTACCAACAGCAAAACTTCTGAGGGTAGTGGATGTGCTGTTGAATAGTAATCAGCCCGGGGTTGCAGCAATACTACATCAGGTTGAGGTTCGGTGCGCTCGCTCAACTGGATGGGGTTTTGCACATCCAGAAAAGCCCGGTTACTGGGAATTTCGCTGAACAGTCCGATGAATCGTCTTACACAGGAAGCATGACGAGTTCCAATTGCTGCCATTTGTACAATTTCTCCTTCTATCAGTTCTACCCGCTCGCCCTCGGAAAGAATACCAGCTTTGCCCATTAAATGATATTCTTCTACGCTCAACAACCTTTTGAGTAATTGCACTGCCATAACCTACCGCGCTACTAATTGTTATTTCAATTGTAGTCGATATGCCAAAGAAGAAGTTATGGTCATGAGTAGTTGGTAATGTCAACAGTCAACCGTCAACAGTCAACCGTCAACAGACTGATAAAGCTTTTCCACCATTTGAGCCAAGCGTTTCATTGCAGTTTCAATCTCATCATTTGTTGCAGTCAAACTGATGCGTAAACACTCATGTTTGTGCTGCCAATCTTCCCGCAAACCAGGAAAGAAAGAACTTCCGGGTACGACAATTACGCCGACTTTTTTCAACTCTTGATACAGTTCCCAATCAGTCATTGGCAAATCTTTCAGCCACAACCACGCGAAAATTGCTCCTTCGCCCCGGTGCAAAAACCACGGCAAATCTTTCGGCATTGCTTGTTCTAGAGTGCTTTCTACGATCGCAAATTTGCTTTGATAGTACGGTCGAATTACGTTGATGGAAATATCGGCAAGAGCGC
This sequence comes from Microcoleus sp. Pol11C2, assembly GCF_036701505.1. Lineage (NCBI taxonomy): Bacteria > Bacillati > Cyanobacteriota > Cyanophyceae > Oscillatoriales > Microcoleaceae > Microcoleus > Microcoleus sp. Pol11C2. Next base: position 164,856 of record NZ_JAUBQX010000002.1, on the reverse strand, counting down.
CGGAAGCAATGGCACGAGTGGCGATCGCCTGTCCGTATCTCGGCGAATGAATGCACATATTGGTCTGAAAACATTCTAATACTTGAATGAGTTTTTCATCGCCGATAGCAATTCCGATTCTTTCACCCGGTAATCCGGCTTTCGACAAACTCATACAGTGCACGATATTGCCGCCAAAAATCGGCGTCATTTCGGTAAAATTCAAGGACGGGAAGGGAGGGCCGTAGGCAGAATCCACGAACACCGGCGCGTCGAAAGCGGCCGCTAAATCGGCAATTTTCTTAACTTCGTCGTCGCTGAGAACGTTGCCGGTGGGGTTGCAGGGACGGGAAAAAATGACGCAACCGGTGGTTTGGTCGATCGACAGTTGGCTGAAATCCGGGCGGTATTTGAACCTGTGGGCGGCTGCATCAATGTCGAGGGTGGGTTTGCAGGCGACTACCGCTTCGGGAATCAAGCTAACGCCGCCGTAACCCGTGTAGTCTGGGCTCAGCGGTAAAACAATATTTTTAAGCTGTTTGCTGGTAGTGTAGCCACCGAAAGCGTTGGCTGCGTAGAAGTAAATCGATTGACTTCCGGGAGTAATTAGGATATTGCGATCGGTCAAATTCAGTCCGTAACGCTGGTTAAAATCCGCCAATACCGCATTGATAAACGGCTGATAACCTTGACTGGAACCGTAGCGACAAACCACCTCGCCGTATTCCGGGCTCGCCAAAAGTTCCGCAGTGCAGTCGCGCCACAACTGCTCGACTTCCGGCAAAATAACCGGGTTTCCGGCGCTCAAATTGATAAACTCCTGCCCGCTGCCGGCTCTAAGAGTTTCAATAATATCTTTCATAATTGCCCGAACTCCCGTGAGGTGGGACATCTGAGCGCCAAATTGAGTCAGGGCAGGGTTCATAGCAAATGCAGCGACAATGATAGAAGTTTACAGTTTACCCATAATAACTCCAGTCGCAGGCGTTAGCCTAGCTTATCTGGGGCATGGGTTGTCGATCGAGCATCTGACTAATTCAATAAACGGCGTTGCTGATTTGAGGGATGAAAAGAATTTGGCATGATGTCCTCTCCCCTTGTAGAGACGCGAAATTTCGCGTCTCTACATTCGTGTTGGGTTGTGGGATTTCATACGTCGATTCAGCAACGCCAATTGAGTTCGTTGGCGTTGACACTTTCGGTTATAAATTCTTGCATTAATTTAATCCTTTGTGAATTTTTAGCCGCCGCTGACGGGGGGAATCAATACCACTTCATCGCCATTTTGTAAAGTGATATCGGGCTCGACAAATTCGAGATTAATGCCGAAGCGGGTCAAGTCGCGCCAGCGAGCGAGTTCTGGATGCTGGGCGATCAGGCGATCGCGCACGGCGGCGACTCTGGGGTTCCCGTGGGAAATTCTAATACCAGTTCCGGCACGCCACAAGCTTCTTGATAGGCAGCAAATAACTTGACGCTGACAGTGAGTGAAGGTTCAGACATAAGAAATTAGGAAAATACATTACAAATTATACGATTATTATTAACTTTATTAATAATGTTATAAAATAGCTGTAAGTCATTTTTTTATACGATCTCCAACTATGCAAACCCCTAATTCAATCGCGATTTCTGGATACGAGATTCAAGAAAAAATCTACGACGGAGCAAAAACTCAAGTTTATCGAGCGGTTTCTTTATCAGAGCAAAAACCTGTCATTATCAAACTGCTCAAAGCTGAGTATCCCAGTTTTTCGGAACTAGTGCGGTTCCGGAATCAGTACGCTATTACTAAAAATCTCGAACTACCAGGAATTATCAAACCCTTGTGCTTGGAAAATTACCGCAATGGGTTAGCCTTGGTGATGGAAGATACGGGCGGGGTGGCCCTGACAGAGTATCGCGATCGCCAGCCGCCTCTAGATGAATTTTTCAAAATCGCGATCGGGATCGCTCGTACCCTAGAAGGACTTTATCTTAACCGGATTATTCATAAAGATATTAAACCTCATAATATCATCATTAACCCGCAAACAAAGCAAGTATTCTTGATTGACTTCAGCATTGCCTCTCTTTTACCCAGAGAAAACCAAGAGATTCAAAGCCCGAACGTGCTAGAAGGGACGCTCGCTTATATGTCACCGGAACAGACGGGTCGCATGAATCGGGCGATCGACTACCGCACGGATTTCTATTCTCTTGGAGTCACTTTCTACGAATTACTAACGGGAAAACTCCCTTTCCATTCTAACGATCCGATGGAATTAGTCCACTGCCACATTGCCCGGAAACCCACGCCCCCAATCAAAGTGAATCCAGCCATTCCCCAAATGGTGAATGACATTATTGTCAAATTGATGGCAAAAACGGCTGAAAACAGATATCAAAGTGCCTTGGGACTCAGACACGATTTAGAAAATTGTTGGCAGCAATGGCAATCTAACGGCAGTATTAACCAGTTTCCTTTAGGACAGCGAGACATTAGCGATCGCTTCTTCATTCCTGAAAAACTCTATGGGAGAGAAGCCGAAGTCGCCGCCCTATTAGCCGCTTTTGACCGCGTAGGGGGGTTGGATGCTAATCCTGCCATAAAACAGACAACCTCACAAGAAAAATCCCTCCGCCAAGGAACCACTGAAATGATGCTAGTGGCTGGCTTTTCGGGGATTGGTAAAACGGCCGTGGTTCAGGAAGTCCACAAACCCATTGTGCAGCAGAGGGGCTACTTTATAACGGGAAAATTTGACCAATTTAAGCGCAATATTCCCTTCTCGGCATTTGTGCAAGCATTCCGAGATTTGATGCGACAATTGCTAAATGAAAGTGCCGCCCAAGTGACTCAATGGCAAGCCAAAATTCTCGAAGCGGTCGGTGAAAATGGGCGGGTTATCGTCGATGTCATCCCAGAAGTCGAATTAATTATTGGCAAGCAGCTTCCCGTCACAGAACTTTCCTCAACGGCGGCTCAAAATCGCTTCAATCTACTCCTGGGCAAGTTTATTCGAGTCTTTACTCAAGCCGAACATCCCTTAGTTATCTTCCTCGATGACTTGCAATGGGCCGATTCTGCTTCGTTGAATTTAATCCAATTACTGATGAGCGATACAGATAGTAAGTATCTGTTACTTATTGGAGCCTATCGCGATAACGAAGTTAGCCCCGCTCATCCCCTGATGCTGAGCTTAGAGGAAATTCGCAAAACTAATGCGACAATCAATCAAATTACCCTCGCTCCTCTCGCTCTACCCTCCCTAAATCGCTTGATTGCCGACACGTTGAGTTGTCCCCTGGAAGTAGCAGTCCCTCTGACGGAACAGGTGCTTCAAAAAACCAAAGGCAATCCCTTCTTTACCAATCAATTCCTCAAATCTCTGCACGAAGATGGCCTAATTTCATTTGACTTCGATCGCGGGTATTGGCAGTGCAATATCGCCGAGGTAAAAGCGCTGGCTGTAACGGATGATGTAGTTGAGTTTATGGCACTTCAATTGCAAAAGCTGCCGGTTAATACGCGGGAAGTCTTGAAACTAGCCGCTTGTGTCGGCAGTCAATTTGATTTAGCGACCCTAGCACTGGTGTCCGAGAAATCCCTCTCGGAAACAGCGGTTGAGCTGTGGAGGGCGTTGCAGGAAGGGTTAGTGCTGCCAATCAGCGAAGTTTACAAATTTTTTACCAATCAAGAGGAACTGGCGACTGGGGATTGGGGACTGGGGAAAGAGAATAATTCCCCATCCCCCATCCCTAATACCCCATTACCAAAGTATAAATTTCTCCACGATCGCGTTCAGCAAGCGGCTTATTTTCTGATTCCCTCCGATCGGAAACAGTCAACTCACCTAAAAATTGGCAAATTGCTATTAAGCAATACGCCGGCTGAACAACGGGAAGATAATATTTTTGAAATTGTCAATCAATTGAATGTGGGAGTGAGCTTAATTCGCGCTCGCACCGAGCGGGATGAACTCGCTCAGTTAAATCTAATCGCTGCCGAGAAAGCCAGAGATTCTACTGCCTATGCCGCTGCAATTGGGTATTTGAATATTGGGCTGGAACTTCTTGCAGATTCTAGCTGGCAAACGCAATACGAGCTAACCTTAGCGCTATCTGTGGCAGCGGTAGAGGCAAACTATCTAGGCGGGAACTTTGATGAGATGGAACGCTTAGCAGATGAGGTGTTGCAACAAGCGATCAAACTGCTAGATAAGGTGAAGGTTTATGAGGTTAAAATCCAAGCTTGTACAACCCAGAACAAGCTCAAAGAAGCGATAAAAATAGCGCTGCAAGTTCTAAAGTTATTGAGCGTAGGCTTTCCAGAATCGCCGAACCCGTCAGACATTCATTTGGGACTGGGAGAAACCCTGTCAAATTTGACCGGGAAACGCATTGAGGATTTAAAAGATTTGCCGGACATGACGGATGCTGACAATAAAGCAGCCATGTCTATTTTAGCCAGTGTGATTTCGGCTGCCTATCAAGCGGTGCCGGAATTGATGCCGCTGATTGTATTTAAACAGGTTAATTTATCGATTCAATATGGCAATGTGGCTGAGTCTTCCTTTGCGTATGCCTGTTACGGGCTAATTATGTGTGCGATTGTTGGAGATATTGAGGCCGGTTTTCAATTCGGTCAACTTGCTTTAAGTGTGGCGGGTAGAAGCGATGCAAAAAAATTTAAAGCGAAGACCTTGTTTGCGGTAAATGGCAATATCATCCATTGGAAACAGCATTTTAGAGAAACCTTAAATCCTTTGCGATCAGCCTACTATAGCGGACTGGAAACGGGAGATTTAGAATTTGCGGGCTTAGCCGCTCACAAACTCTGCCACCATTTGTATTTCACTGGCAAAAATTTGGGCGAGCTCGAACAGGAAATGGCAATTTTTAGTGATTTTATTGCTAAAATTAAGCAAAAAACAGCTCTTAATTATCATCGTATTTTCTGGCAAGCTGTTTCGAGTTTAATGGGTAAATCTCAAGAGCCTTGGCGTTTAATGGGTGAAATTTATGATGAGGAAACTGGACTGCTCCTTCATCAAAAAGAAAATGATGTCACGGCATTGTGCTATTTATATTTTAATAAGATGATTCTCTGCTCTCTGTTTGGCGAGTCGCGCCAAGCTGTGGAAAATGCAGCCAAGGCAGAAAGTTATTTAGGCGGCGTAACGGGGACGATATTTGTGCCTCTATTCTATTTTTACGATTCTTTAGCTCGGCTGGCGGTGTTTTCTGAAATCCCAGCGAGCGAGCGAACGATTTTGCTCGATCGCGTGACAGCGAATCAGGAAAAAATGAAAAACTGGGCGAATTATGCCCCGATGAATTATTTGCATAAATTTGAGCTGGTGCAGGCAGAATTAAGTCGGGTGCAAGGGTTTTATGGGGAAGTGATAGACGCTTACGATCGCGCGATAGCCCTCGCCAAAAAATACGAATACATCCAAGAAGAAGCCCTGGCAAACGAACTCGCTGCTAAACTTTATCTGGACTGGGGCAAAGATAAAATCGCTGCTGTCTATATGATAGAAGCTTACTACGCTTATGCTCGCTGGGGTGCGAAAGCTAAAGTTGAAGACTTGGAAAAACGCTATCCTCAATTACTGGTTCCCATCCTATCTCGCGAAAATATCAGCCTCAATTCCAGCAGCGCCGCGACGATTGCTCAGATTACAAATGGAACGGTGACTCACACGAGTACAAGTGTTTCCGCCATTCTAGATATGTCGTCGGTGATTAAAGCTTCTCAAGCTGTCTCTGGGGTTCTCGAAATTGAGCAGTTGCTCTCAACCTTGATGCAGTTAGTGCTGGAGAATTCTGGGGCGGAAAAAGCCGCGATTATTTTACTCAAGGCTGAGAATTTGGAGCTCGCCGCGATCGCCCTCAGCAACACTTCCCAAAAAACGGTGCTGCGCTCGCTTCCCTTCGGCGACAGTCAGGAAATTCCACAGGCTCCTATAAACTATGTTTGGCGCACTCAATCAACTCTGTTACTTGAGGATGCTACGGATGACAAAAACTTTGGGGCCGATCCTTATATTATCCAATCCCAAATTAAAAGTTTATTGTGTACTCCCCTCGTCAATCAAGGCAAACTCGTCGGGATTCTTTACTTGGAAAATAATCTGACGACGGGAGCTTTTACGCGCGATCGCCTGGAAGTCTTAAATATTCTCACTTCTCAAGCCGCCATCTCCCTAGAAAATGCCACTCTTTACCAGGATTTGCAAGTCTCTAACAACGCTTTACAGGAATTTATTCAAAAACTTCAAGAAGCACAACTCCAAGTCGTTCAAAGCGAAAAAATGTCGAGTCTCGGTCAACTAGCTGCTGGGGTGGCTCACGAAATTAATAATCCTATTGGCTTTATCTCGGGTAATATAGTCTACGCCGGAGAATATCTTCAAAGCCTGCTCGAACACTTGCACCTTTATCAGCAGCAATTTCCCGAACCGGGGGAGGAAATTTCCCGCCATGCAGAAGATATTCAGTTAGAGTATCTGATTGACGATTTCTCGCAAATTCTTTCAGCGATGAAAGAGGGAACCGATCGCATCCGCCAGATTAGCGCGTCGATGAGAACATTCTCGCGATCGGATTCGACTCATAAAGTCACTTTCAACCTGCATGAAGGGATCGATAGCACGTTGATGATTTTGAAACACCGGCTCAAAGCCAACGAAAAACGCCCCGACATTAAAATTATCAAAGAATACGGGGATTTGCCCATTGTCAACTGCTATCCCGGACAACTCACTCAGGTGTTTATGAATATTCTTGCTAATTCCATTGATGCGCTAGAAGAGTATAACGTAGGATGGTCTTTTGAGGAAATTAAAGCCAATCCCAATACAATTATTATTCACACTGAGATGGATTTCAAGAAAAATTGGGTGGTGATTCGGATTAAAGATAATGGCCCTGGCATTCCATCGTCAGTGCGACAGCGTTTATTTGAACCTTTCTTTACGACAAAAGTCGTGGGGAAAGGAACGGGTTTGGGGTTGTCAATTTCGCATTCTATTGTGGTAGAAAAACATGGCGGGACTTTGGAGTGTTTGTCGGAAAAAGGCCAGGGGACAGAATTTGCGATCGCGATTCCCCTAAAATAGCGCATCTAATTTGTAGAGGCGAGTCTACAGAGAGACGCGAAATTTCGCGTCCCTCCCACGGATTGGGCATCAGGCCAAATTCTTGTCATCCCTAAAATCAGCAACGCTCTTCTCGGGGCGTTGCTGATTTTAGGGATGATAACTGCGGTCAAGGGATGTTTTGGTTACCCGATTTGCCTCGTTTGAGCGCGATTGAAATGATACGATGGATAGGGAACCGGAACATCCCAAAACTTAAGATAATGAATTACTAACCTTATTGAATGTTTGAGCATTTCTTCCGACTTAGAATAGCACAGTGTCTTGCGATGAACTCTCGCTTGCGTAATGTCGTAGCCGCGTATTTTTGCCCTCTACTCTGGTCATGTAAGTTTTACAGATGATTTGGTCTCCATCTGGAATAAACATGGGATAAACAGGCCATCCATCTGTGACATAAAAATAACATTTCCAGTTACTAACTAATTCCCCCAATGGTCTAAAAGTTGCTGAACTATGGTCGCCCAGTACCCATCCCAAAATCCCGGGTTGAAAGTGATTTACCGCTGTCCAAACCCAAATTTTGTTTTTTTCGACCCAACAAATGTTTCTAGTTCATCAAGTTATACAACTTCGGGATTTGTCTCTGGTTCGTAAGCATCAGGGAGCAATTCTCCTACTTGCTTGACCCACTTTATAATGCTGGTATGATGTACTCCTTTAATCCTCTCAATTGCTCGAAAACCCAGACCATTGACATACATTTTGAGACATTCACGTTTCACCTCTTCAGAATAACCTTTATCAGGTTGATAACAATCTATAAATTGTCGGCCACAACCGACACCAATATAATTCTGTTTACCTTTTTCAGGACCATTTTTATTAACATGAGTTGACTGACATTCAGGACATTGCATAAGCTCTGCATTTTTTGAAGTGTTATTTTTTGGCGCTCGCACTATAAATTTATCATACCCTACTTCAGCAACGCCGATTTCACGCCGTCGCGCCAGATGAATTGCCGACACTTGACAACAACCATTGGGAGAACCTAAAATTAGCCGTAGAATCCGATCGCAACAGAATTTTGGCTCTGGTTACTGCTATAATTGGAGGTTTAATCCAGCCTCAAGAATCAGATTTGTTGCTAGCTCATCTTCATGATTCGCGGTTTGTTGACAGCGGTGCATTTAATCATCAATCCAACTAAAGCCCAGATACCTCGTAAGGTCGCCCTTTGAGTGGCGTTACATAACAAACACGTAAATTCCAACCCCAATTAACTGCCGTAAAATTTAACACAACAATGACACACTTTCCACTTATAGAATACGACCAACTTACAGATCCTAAAGCCAAAGCAGTGTACGAAGAAATCTTGACAGACTTGGGGTTTGGCATCGTCCCCAACCTGTTCAAGTCAATGGCAATCAACCCTGACATATTAGAAGCAAATTGGAAAAAATTCCGGGGAACCATCCTGCAAGGAGACTTACCCCGCACGCTTAAAGAAATGGTCGGCGTCGCTATTTCCCAATCAAATAATAGCGAGTACGCTCTCCAAGTTCACCTGCACGGATTGTCAGCCTTGGGGATGAGCGAAGAACTACTGCGAACCCTAGTTTCTGACTTTGCCAACTGCCCTTTGCCAAAACGTGATAAAGCCGTAATTACCTTTGGCTTGCTGGCGGCTACAAAACCCCTGGAAATGACAGAGACTGATTACCAAAATCTGCGGGATTTAGGACTTGATGATTCAGAAATTTTTGAGATTATTGCGACAGCAGACTTGTTTAGCTTTGTCAACCGATATACCGATTCTATAGCCCTCGAAATAGATGCTTTGTAATCTATATTGTATACCCCTATTATGGGCGATCGGCTAGAAGATCAAGATCGAGAAGAACTTCTGTTGACAGCCCGCCGTTTGTTAGCAGAAGCTCAAGCGCTTTCCATCCGCATTTCCGCTGTCAACGAAGTTGCCACTGCCATTAACCGCACCCTCGATCTCAACCAGATTTTGCGGGTACTAGGCAAGCAAGCCAAATGGTTGCTAGACTTTGAACACTGTAGCGTTTGCCTGCACAGCACTAACACTTGCATGACCTTATTTGGCCGGCATATCCCTGTAGATATTGGAGCCCTCCCAGAGGGCGGCCCTATTCACAAGGCTTTCACAACACGTCAACCTCAATTAATTCAAGAAGCGGGTGCTACTGCTATTTTATCCCCCTACGCTTCGCAAATTATCCTTCCTTTGGAAAGCGAAGGTAAGGTTTTAGGGACAATTAATTTTGCCACAACCAAGCCACGAGCTTACACTCAAGAAGATTTACGAATTGGCTATCTTTTGGCTTTGCAACTATCCTCAGCCATCCGCAATGCTGAACGTTTTAAAGAGATAAATAGGCTCTATTCCGATCTCGATGCCGAAAAGCACAAATCTGATCAGCTACTGTTGAACGTGCTCCCGGTTGAAATTGCCGAGGAACTTAAAAATAACGGCAAAGTGGAACCACTTTATTATGATAACGTATCGGTTTTATTTACTGATTTTAAAGGCTTTACTCAGTTATCGGAAAAAATGACGCCGCGAGAGTTGGTTGACGAACTAGATTATTGTTTTTCTTATTTCGATCGCGTGATGGATAAATACTCTATGGAAAAATTGAAAACTATTGGCGACAGCTATATGTGCGCGGCGGGAATTCCTACCCCTCGCACAACACACGCCTTTGACGCTGTACTTGCTGCGATAGAAATTCGACAGTTCATGGCTCTGCGAAAAATACAGAAAGCTCAACAAAATATCCCTTATTGGGATATCCGAATTGGCATTCATTCAGGCCCAATACTTGCTGGGGTAATTGGCAATAAAAAGTTTTCCTATGATGTCTGGGGAGATACAGTTAATACTGCATCTCGGATGGAATCTTCCGGCGTACCTGGAAATATCAATATTTCTCATGCAACCTTTGAATTAGTTAGAGATTTTTTTGAATGCGAATACCGAGGAAAAATTTATGCTAAAAATAAGGGCGAATTGGATATGTATTTGGTTCGCCATCTTAAATAAATTTGGGAAGGGCTAATTGCTAATGGAGGATGGGTAAGCGAGCCGTTATTCTATTTTAGATTTTAGATTTTAGAATTGGGAATTGGGAATTACTGATTACTAAGCTGAGGCGCATCTAAATTTGACAATTAAATTCGAGTAAATTCTTGTGGGGTGGCCGTCCCGCCCGCCCAAAAATATAATTTAGATTAGATGCGTAGCAGCTTACGACGGTTTGGATCACTGGCTTACAGTTGCAGTTTTTTTTAACTGGTGTTAGATATGCAAATAAAACTCAACTATGAACTGAGAATATATCGCTCAAAGTTCTTTTTTCATAGTTCGGTATTGTATCGCAGTGCGCCAAACTATATTAAAATGATCGAGTTGTATATTTTATTTTTAAATTATTTATGAGTATTTGGCAAGCCGATTTTTACCGCCGCCCTCTCCAAGACGAAACTGGAAAACCACTGTGGGAACTCTTAATTTGCGACTCGGAAGGCAGTTTTCAATTTAGCGCTGTTTGCCACCAGGGGGACGCAAATTCTAATTGGCTAGCTTCGCAGTTGCAGCAGCAAGCTCAAACCCAAAATTTGCCTGAATTGATTCAAGTATTTAGGCCTCAGTCTCTGGGCTTAATCGAAGCTGCGGGCAAAGTTTTGGGCGTCAAGGTGGAAGCGACTCGGCGCACTGCGGCTCTGAAATTGCTGCTGCAACAACGCGCCAAAGAATATTCGAGTATGCCTAATTATACAGGTGAAACTTACAGTGCGATCGCCCTCGACTCGCCGCCGCCCGTGCCTTTACCCGAAAACCTCTGGGGCGATGGCTGGCGTTTTGCTTCCCTACCCGCCGGCGACATTGAAGATGCTTTTCAAGGTCGTCCCCTGCCAATTTTGGAAATGCCAGAATTGCTGTTACCGCTGAATTTGGGCTTGGCCTCAACAGTACCGATACCGGGAGTGGTGATTGACGGCGGACGCCAGTCTATGCGGTTGGCTAGATGGCTTCAGGATGCCAAACCTTTTGCTTTGAATTATATCGCTGGAGAACCAGACGGATTGATATTGGAAGCTGGGTTAGTAGATAGGTGGGTTGTGGCTACTTTTGAAGATAGCGAGGTGAAAGCCGCGGCCCACATTTACCAACAGCGCAAGCAATTAAGTAAAGGATTACATTTTTTGTTAGTGCAGCCCGATGATAGTGGCATGACTTATACAGGCTTTTGGCTGTTGAATTTTGAGCGATAATAAGATGTAAATAATATTATTTGTGATGTCGAGGGTTCGCGCGCCTAAAAATAGTAAAACACCGCCGGAACTCAGTTCCCGCCGATACAGACTCAAGCATAAATTTTAAAACAGCTTCTTGAGTTAGCAAGAGATTGTGCTGCAAATTTATTCTACAACTAAAATCAATCCGTTTTGGATGCCCTGACAAACTCGGTTGATGTGACACTGGTCTTTTTCGTTCAGACCTTTCTGGGCTAGCATGGCTGATTTCAGCAGCCGTCTGTCAAGGGGGGTAATTTGACGAAAAGCAAAGATGCGCTGGACGATCGCCTCGATCGAGATTTTGGGGAGGTTAGCAGAGCTGACTGTCATGGTCTTAACACGCTAAAAATAAGTAACAGAACTATGTACCTTTATTTTTAAAGATTTTGTGAAGGTACTTTGTGACTATGATCACATATATTTAGTGACAAAATAGTGTATGTGGGGTGACTGTTGTCACGAAATCTTCAATTATCTTTACCCCAACTTAACGATGGCCCGATAGAATCACTGTGGTAAAACTCCAGCAGAGGGTAAAAATGGCACAAGCAAAAATCGGAATTATCGGCGGCAGCGGTTTGTATAAAATGGAGGCCCTCAAAGATATTAAAGAGGTGAAAATTGATACACCTTTTGGAGCGCCATCGGATGCCGCAATTGTGGGAACATTGGACGGTACGCCAGTAGCATTTCTGGCTAGACACGGCCGCAACCACACTTTTTTGCCCTCAGAAGTGCCGTATCGCGCAAATATTTATGCAATGAAGAGTTTGGGAGTTGAGTATTTAATCTCAGCGTCGGCGGTTGGTTCTCTTAAAGCTGAGGCGAAACCTTTAGATATGGTAGTGCCCGATCAATTTATCGATCGTACAAAAAATCGAGTTTCTACCTTTTTTGGAGAAGGAATAGTCGGTCACATCACATTCGGCGATCCGGTTTGCGGCGAATTGGCTAAAGTATTGGCAAGTGCGATCGAATCCTTGAACCTGCCCGACGTTACCCTGCACCGGGGCGGCACCTACGTCTGCATGGAAGGCCCCGCATTTTCCACAAAAGCAGAATCCCACCTTTACCGCAGTTGGGGGGCGACAGTCATCGGGATGACAAATTTGCCGGAAGCAAAATTAGCCAGAGAAGCAGAAATTGCCTACGCAACTTTAGCATTAGTAACAGACTACGACTGCTGGCACGAGGATCACGACAGCGTAACTGTAGAAATGGTAGTTGCAAACTTGCACCGCAATGCAGCAAATGCCCAAAAAGCCATTCAAGAAACAGTACGGAGGTTAACAGAAAATCCCCCCGTTTCCGAGTCGCATTCAGCTTTGAAATATGCAATTCTGACTCGGCTGGATCAAGTGCCGGCAGCAACTAAGGAGAAAATGGGTTTGTTGTTGCAGAAATATTTGTAAAACGAACCGCGAAGACGCAAAGAGCGCGAAGGAAAAACGGCATCCCTTCTTTCTCTTCCTTCGCGTCCTTAGCGTCTTCGCGGTTCATTTAATCTTACGACCTATTCGTTATCCTATAGTTGAGGATTATTTCTGAAGGATTAATTTATCAACTGCTTGAATGCGTCGTGTTCGCGAATCTTCTCCAAATCTGCTTCACTTTTTGCCAACTCTTTACATACATTCGGATTGAGATTGAGGGCGCGCTTTAAATTTTCAATTGCTAATTCAATTTTACCTTGTAGGGCATAACATCGGGCTTTATTATACCAAATTCTGTAAAAGTCAGGCCGGATTTTAGCAGCATTGTCGTAGGAAGCGATCGCAGCTTCGTATTTTTGCAATTTGGAGAGTGCAACGCCTCGATTGTTCCAAGCGTCAGTATAATCATTTTTAATTTGTAGGGCTTGATTGTAAGAAATTACTGCTTGTTCGTATTCCTGCATTTTGGAAAAAGCAACGCCTCGGTTGTTCCAAGCATCGGCGTAATCGGGTTTGGCTTGAATTGCTTGTTCGTAACAGCCGATCGCCTCCTGGTAGTTCTGCAACTCCAACAATACCACGCCTCGATTGTTCCAAGCATCGGGATAATTGGGGCGAAGGGTAGTAGCTTGTTCGTAAGAGGCGATCGCCTCTGGATACCGCTGCATTCTCGTGAGCACTACTCCTCGGTTATTCCAAGTATCGGCTAAATCCGGCTGAATTTGCAGGGCCTGATCGTAAGCTGCGATCGCCTCTTGATAACGGTTTTCAAAGAAACAAGCATCTCCCTGTTTAGCATAGTCGCCGGCAGTCAATAACTTTTGGTAATTGCCATAGTTAACCGGAGCAAATTCTTGAATTTGGGCATCGGGGAATAAAAGGTCTGTTTCTGCCTCGGCCGAGTGACTTTGCTGTTGAATTTCGCCTAAGATAGTTTCAGCGTCCGAAATTAATAGTTTTAATTGAGAGATTGTATCGTAATGGAGACTTTCTATTTCTTGGCGGGCAATTGTGGTCTGCTTGGACAATTTGCTCAACAGAAACCAAACCCCGACTCCGGCTGCTGTCGGAAATAAAGTTAGGGCAATTATCAGCCCGTTCAGCAGTACCGCCGTGCGCCCGAAAGCAATGTCAACTTCTTCTTGAACTCGATCGCGAATTTCTTCTTTAAGTTGCTGCTGTGGGAATTCCTGCTGAATTAACAGTGCCGGCCTCGGTTCAGAGGCAGAAACGCTACTGGCGCAGACTAGAATAGTTGAAAGGGCGATCGGGCTAATACTTTTTCTAAAGATACTTGACAAACGCATTGCCTTAGTGATACGCACCTGAGTTGCGATTTCCATGTGTCAAGAGATGCTGATAACGATGATCCCAGACTAGCCCATTTGTTCATAAACTATTAAATACAGGATATCTGTTGTGCAGTCCCCTCCGATCAAATTGCTGACGCAAGAATTGTTAGACGAAGTTGCCGCTTCCTCCCGGCGCAGTCCCCGCCAGCGACAAAACTACAATTTCCACGATTTGTCTGAAAAAGTGCAGCGGTTTGTCAACGTGTTGCAACCAGGCACTTACGTCCGCCCTCACCAACACCTCCGCCCGCCTGCAGTTAACGGTTTTGAGTTTTTTGTGGTGATTCAAGGAGAAGTTGGTATTGTTATTTTGAACGAAAACGGTCAAATCCTGCGCTCCTTGCGAGTCAGCGCTGCCGGCCCGACTCGCGCTGTCGAACTGCCAGAGGGCACTATTCACACGTTAGTAGCTTTGACACAGGATACTGTGATTTTGGAGTTTAAGGAAGGGCCTTACGACGTGGGGGCTGATAAAGACTTTTTGGCAAGTTTTCCTGCGGAGGGAACTGCGGCGGCGCGAGAATTAGTCCTGGTTTGGGAAGCGGAATTTAACACTTGACTAATGAGTGATGATTGTTAACTGTTGACTGTTGACTGTTAAAAATCTAAAATCTAAAATCTAAAATCTAAAATCGATGGGCTGATTACTTATTACTGATGAATCTAATTGTTGTCATCCGATTGTATAAATCCGGGGCGGTGCGAATGATTTTTCTCAGAAGTTCATCCGTCACCCAAAAGACGAGGGGAAAGGAAAATTTTTTGCTGAATTCGCTGCATAGTAGGTTGGTAGAAACGAGCAATCGATCGATCGTCTCCACTGATTCCAAACCGAGGAGCATTAAAGCTGGAGGCTGTTCCCCGTCTATTTCTGCTGCGATTGTCCTGTAGAGAGTTGTCGCCGATTTGGGCAAAAACAGTTGCTGCGGTTTCACGGGACAATTTACTTGTAGCCGATCGACTATTTGCTGCCGCAAAGCGAGCGAGTTGCAGTTGACTAAAACGAAAGAAAAGTAACCTTGGGAAAGACGGAGCGTCCGAATTAAAGTGGATAACGACCGCTCGTTATATTTAGCTGCATCGTCTTTAGGTGTATTTTCTGAGCTTTGCTCGACCAACATAAATTGCATATTTTTTATCTAGTTTTAGAGATTTTCTAGATTAAATGATATTTCTAAAGAAAATGTGAAGATCGGAAATTTATTTTTCCTTTAAAAACATTTGGGTTAATATACCACGGTTTTAAATTAATATCAATAGTCCGATCGAAATAGTCCGATCGACAGATTTGGCTTGAACCACTCAAAAAGCACCGGCTACGGCACAACACAATTATAGCCACGGCAGAAGGAAGAAGCATATTTTGCAAGGGTTTCAGCAACTAATAACGTTCTAAATATCTGGCACAATTGCTAGATAAAATGTAATTTAAAATACCAAAAAATCACCGGAAATTCTCAGCCAGCGGCAAAGTAAACCAAAAACTTGCCCCAGCACCGGGAGTGCTAATTACCCCTATTTGGCCGCCGTGAGCATCAATAATTTGGCGACAAAGATATAGACCCAAACCCAAACCGACGGAGTTTCGGGATTGATCACCCCTAACGTAAAGGTCAAAAAGATGTTCGCACTGTTCCGGCAATATTCCCGCCCCGTCATCTTCCACGGTACAGTAAATCATCCTACTTCCGGGATTGGGGATTGGAGATTGGGGATTGGTAATGGGGGATTGTGGATTGGTAATCGGTAATTTGTCGATGTCTTGTTTTGCTGTTCTTTGATTTATAGTTGATTTCCCCGCCTTGATTACTTGAGCCGAAACTGTTAAATTCAGTCCGGGAAGATTGTGTTTCAAAGCATTAGCAATTAAATTAGATAACACACGCCACAACTGAGTTTTGTCCGCATTCACGGCTGGCAAATCATCCGGCACTAAATTTTTAAAAGTAGCTTTACCCTCCTTCATTAAAGGCTCCAAATCGGTCGCAGCAGCTTGAACTATCGCCCTCAAATTAACGGCATCGCAGTGCAGAACCAAACCCCGCAATTCCCCGGCGTGAACTTCCAACAGCGAATTTATCAACCGCAATTGCTGCTCGCTACCTTGAATCATCCGCTCCAAAATAGAACGGGGAATTGCGATCGAATCCCCAGGTTTCGTCTGCCAATTTTTCAGCACCATTAACATTCCCGCCACCGGGTTTCGCAAGTCGTGAGAAAGAGCGTGGATAAACATCCGCAGCGATTCTTGTGCCTGTTTGCGCTGCGTGATATCCTCAATTAAACCCTCATAATAAAGCACGGCGCCGCTGCTGTCCCGTACCGCCCGCGCCTTCTCAGAAATCCAGACAATACTGCGGTCTGAGCGGTAAATTTTAGATTCAAAATCCGATACTGTGCCAGTTTCCTCGATCGCTCGCAAAAACTCATTTCTGCGAGCCGGATCGACATACAACTGTCGCTCGATATCAGTAAACTTTGCCGTCACTTCTTCCGGGGAATCGCAGCCGTAAATCCGCGCCAAAGCTGGATTTGCAGTAATATAACGGCCATCGGGAGTGCTTTGAAAAATCCCCTCGCCCGCATTCTCAAAAATGCTGCGGTACTTCGCCTCCGCCGCCTCCAACTGCTGGTAAGCAGATTCCAACTCACGCCTGGTACTAAACTCTTTCCGTTGCAGACATTCGTACCAATAAACCGACAAATCGCAAATCAAACAAATCCAAAACAAATATAAGTACAACCCGGTCAACTTAAAAGGAGTATACTTAGCAAAACTTAGATTTAAAACCAAATTTATCCCGACGTGGCAACACAAAACGCCGAGTTGAGAAATCAGGTGGAGGCGCCAGCGGACGGGGATCAGCGTAGCTTGGATCAGAAACGCTAAAATCCACGTAAAAATTGGTAATTCCCCGGCTTGTGCGACAGCTAGCCCAAGCTGTACAACCACCGTCAGCGACCACGAAAAAGCCAAAAATAGCAAACCGGGATAACGCTGTCCGAAGGAGGTTTTTTGCAACACAAAACAGGTCAACAAACCCAATTCAACAGCAGCGCTCGTGTACAAATAAACACTTTTAAACTCCTGGCGAGCGAAGAATCTTTCGCCTAGAAAATAGACCGTTATTGTGAAGGCAAAAAAGATTGCAATTCCGACAGCAGGGCGCAGCCGCTCTCGGAGGAAGCGATCGCGCCACACCTCGTAAACCGTTAATGCCTGAACTGATTTTGCATTGCCCAAATAGTTCATACCATTTTAGATTTTAGATTTTAGATTTTAGATTTTAGATTTTAGATTGACAAAGATCGATCGTCCGAGTTGACAGCAGGTAGGCAAAACCAGAAAGTTGAACCACCGCCGGGAGTGCTTTCGACGCCGATCGAGCCGCCGTGAGCTTTGATAATTTGCTTGGAGAGGTACAATCCCAAACCCAGCCCTGTTAATTGTCGGCTATTAGGGTCTTGAACGTAAAGTTCAAACAGAGATTCCCGCTGTTTGGCGCTGATTCCCACTCCATTATCTGTTACAGTACAGCGAACCATTTTTACGGTGACTCCGGGCAATTTGCTGCCGATATTGCCAATTTGACCCTGATAGCGGGGCATCTTGCAACTGCCGTCGAGGTGAAATTTGGCCAGGGTTTCCTGATTTTTCTGGCTTGTTTCGCACATCCCAGGACGATCGCCCGCAGCAGATATCCGGTTAGCGATACAGCGGGCGAGCGGATTATTGGGCGATGTTAAAGGCTGTAAATTTTCTTCATAACTTAGCACTGTTTCAACTTCAATTACCTCGGCTTTAAAAGTTATATTGACTCCCGGAGGATTGTGTTTAATAGCATTAGTCAACAGATTTTCTAGCACCCGCTGCAAGTGTTGGCGATCGGCATTGACTTGTGGCAAATCCGCCGGAATATCCTGAGTCAAAGTTGCTTGATTTTTGGCCAGCATCGGTTCTAAATCCGCAACAATGGCTGAAGCTAAAGACGGCAAATGCAGCGGTACAGTATTGATAACAATACCTTTCACCTCGCTAGCGTGAGCGTCGAGCAGAGCATTAACCATAGTCAACTGGTGTTCGCTGCCCTGAACAATCCGCTCCAAAATCGATCGAGAAACCGGAATATCTTGTAGAGAATCAGAGGCAGATTTGTTGAGCAAATTTTTCAGCAGTATTAACATTCCCATAACTGGAGTGCGGAGATTGTGAGAAACTGCGTGCAAAAATAGGTCTTTGAGGCGGTTGCTTTCTTGCAGTTCGTGCATTTTTTGCTGTAGTTGGCGGGTGCGTTCCTCCACTTGAGATTCCAAGTTGGCATTGAGAGCTTTTACCTGCTGCAAAAGTTGGGCTTGCTGGAGAGCTATCGCCACTTGGGTAGCGAGTTTTTCCAACAAATCTATTTCAAATTCCTGCCACTGGCGGGGCCCCGAGCACTGGTTGACGGCCAATATCCCGAACAATTCATCCCCCAGGACGATCGGCACATTTAACGTCGCGCGAATTTGATAGTCGCTGTACAATTGGGCAATTGGAACGCTCAGTTGAACGCTAGCAGTATCGGAGATAGTTCGGACCCGGTTGTTAGCATAAAAAGTTTTCTGGCTTTCGAGGTGATTCTCGTCAGCAAGTACCCACCCCAAAAGAGAACGGCATTGAGCACCCACAGACTCGGCCACAACCTTACCGTATACCGGGTTAGGAAGATTTACCCCGTCCGCGTCCACAATACCGATGAAAGCGCGGTCTGCCTTGAAAAATTGCCGGACTTCGGCAACAGTAGTGTTGAGAATTTCTTCGAGGTCGAGAGAGTTGCGAATTCGCAGGGCGATTTCTGAGAGCAAGCGATCGCGATCGGAGGACGCCCGCAAAGCGGTTTCGGTGCGGTGGCGTTCGGTAACGTCTTGGACTGTGGCGGCGATCGCCCCTGACTCAATTGCCGACTGTTCGCAGACAGTGCGTTCGGAGCCATCTGCCAGCACAATTCGGTAGTTAATGCAATAGGCTTTGCGCTCCAACATAGCTTGGCGCTGCGATCGCGCCACCAATTCTCGGTCTTCTGGATGTACAGCCTGCAAAAAAACTTCTGGTGTCGGTTTGACAGTTCCCGGAGCAAAACCCAAGAGGCGGTAAAGTTCGTTTGACCACCGCAATTCGATATGGGATATACGATGTTCTGCGGATTCTTGGCAGTTGTCAGTTGCTGTGAGGGCGGCGCAATTTAAATCCCAATTTCCCAACTGAGCGATGCGCTGAGCATTGGCTAAACTAGCTTCGCGATCGCGCAGCATGGCAGCCGTGCGGCGCACCTCCACCAGCGCTTGCTGGCGTTCTGCTACGGCGGCGGCCAACATCAGAGCCACAAGGGCGATCGTACCGGTAAAAGCTTGTAAAAATAAAACCGCCTGTTTGAGATTATCGCTTTTGGCCAAAAAGGGGCCGCCTCCCTGTACTGCTCCCCAAATCGCGATGTAAGAGACGATCGAATAAGCAAAAATCGCTCCCGCCGGTTGAAACCGCAGGGCAGCCCAAACTATCAGAGGAAAAGGCAGATACTCCAGCGGATACAGAGCGATTGCCGCTTGTGTTTTCGAGCAAAAAAACAGCCAGCTAACGCTCAGCAAAAGAGTTAGCCATAGCGCTACTTCTGAAAAATTAATAATTAAAAATAAAAGATTATAGCGGTGTTCACTTCCAGAAAATCTGGGGCTTAAATTAGTAATTAATAAGTGGCAATTGGTAATGGGTAATTGATTAGTCTGCCTGTTGAAAAGTGCTATAAAACTTGAAATAATGCGGGGTTTTAGTGGAAATTTAAAACTGTTAACGGCGTGGTTCAAAGTCAGCAGCACAGGCGTCACAATCAAAATTCCCATGCCGTCTCCGAGCCACGTAGTCCACCAGTTGCGAGAGAAATTGCTCCACTGAGCCCAACCAAAAATGCACGTTCCCAAGTTGCCGAGGATAGAGCCGACCAAAGTAGACCCGATGACAGCGCCCGCTACCAAAGCCAGAACATCTCGCAATCGATCGAGTTTGGTAGAAAATCCGCTCCAAGTCAGTAAAGCCTCTCCAGCCAGGGCTTGCAGGGTGACGCTAAAGGCCGATGTGGCAATGACAGCCGACGGTATACCCCCGGTAGAGTTTAACAACACCGAACCGAGGACAATTCCCGGCCACATCCGTCGTCCTTGCAGTAGCAGTGCTGCTAGAGCAATACCGGCGGGCGGCCACACGGGGGAGGGTTCGGCTTTCACCAGTCCCAGCATCGACACTGCGAGTTTTCCGGTAACAAAGTAGGCCAGGGCCAGGATGCCGGTGTACAGAAGCATTCGAGTGCGGGGGTTGAGCAATTTCATGTTGAGTGCGATCGAATCCTCCATTCCTAGTTTTAATTTAGGCGGCTTTGGGGCGATCGAACTTCCTCCTGACGACTCACCTGACTGGGGGAGTGGGGAGTTAACTGTTGACTGTTGACTGTTAACTGTTGACTTTTGACAACGGCCTACTGCCTACTGACTACTGACCAATGACTACTGACCAATGACTGCTTAAAATCCAAAAGTCCGCTTACCATCCGGCTTAACAGTAAGCCAATTGGTCTTTGCCATTGCCAGTTGTTCCTCAGAAACTGTAGCGTTGGTAAGATTCGCCCCGCACAAATTTGCTCCCCGCAAATTCGCCTTAGTCAAATAAGCCCCCGTCAAGTCAGCGCCTCGGAAATCCGCCCCTTCAAAATTGGCAGTGCTGCAATAAGCCTCAGTCAAGTTAGCATCTCGCAAATTCGCCTGAATTAACCTCGCGTGACCCAAATTCGCCCCCGACAAATCTGCTGCTTGCAAATTTGCCTTCACCAACCTAGCCTGATAAAAATTACTTCCCGCTAACTGCGCTTTTTGCAGTTGCAAACCCGACAGTTCGCAGTCAGCAAAATCGCGCTTGCCTTTAAAATATGCCGCTCGCAAGCTGTTGGTGTCCCACTTAGGAGCAACTTTTGATAGCTTTGACGCTGCTAAATTGCCACTAGAAGGTCCAACCGTTCCAAAAGTTCTGCCGGACTCAGCCAGAGTCCGGGAAACTCTCGGCTGCATCCCCGTGTTCCCGGATTGGCTGAAGGAAGTTCTACCAGCGCGGGTGTGGTTCGATCGTAAATCTTGATTAATTTTGCTCTCAGGCCGTGACCACGAAGAACCCTCGTCATTAAATATTGTCGGTTCTTCAACTGCACGAGAAGAGCCGTTGAATTGAGTTGCCAAGCCCTCGACAAGACGTGGGTCTTCAAATTCGCCGGAGAGAGCTCTGAGGACATCTGCTGCCGATTGGAAGCGGTGACCAACCATCGGCTTCAGCATTTTTTCGAGAATTCGCGCAAAATTTGGGCTTACCTGAACGTGGGGCTGCCAAACAATTTCGCCGGTTACTCCATCAAAATCTAAATCCTTGGGCGATTTTCCTGTCAGCAAGTACAAGCAAGTCATCCCCACCGCGTAGATATCGCTGGCAAATATCGGTCGCAGCGCCATTTGTTCCGGGGGAGCGAAACTAAATGTGCCGACTGAAAATTTCGTGTTGGCGCTTTGGTCGGCGGGGTCTAATAATATTGTTTGGCTAACTTGGTCTTTTACCGCTCCGAAATCAATCAGAACTAAGTGCCCGTCTTGAACTCGGCGAATAATATTTGCCGGTTTGATGTCTCGGTGAATTACTCCTTGGCTGTGGATATATTGCACTACTGGCAGAATTTCTAATAGAAAATTTTTAACATCAGATTCGTTGAAACGGCCTGAGTGCTTGACTTCTTGTTTCAAAGTCGAGCCTTTAACATACTCTTGAACTAAGTAAAATTGGTGTTCCGTTTCAAAATAGTCTAGCAGCCTCGGTACTTGCGGGTGGTCGCCCAGTTGGCCGAGGGTTTTTGCCTCTCGCTTAAATAATTCCCGCGCCATTTCTAAAACTCGCGGCGACGAACTACTGGGTCGCAGTTGTTTGACTACACAACTCGGTTGACCGGGCAATGAGATGTCTTTTGCCAGAAATGTAGCTCCAAAACCTCCTTGTCCTAACGGTTCAATGACTCGGTAGCGAGCGCGCAGCAATAACCGCGCACCGCAAGTCTGACACTGAAGAATAGAGTCAGCAGGGTTTTGAGGATGGGGACAGCCCGGATTTACGCAGTAGCTCATATTGATTGAGTTTGCCTATGTTGTTCTGATCTTGTCAGCGTCGCTCGACTGCACAAATAGCCTGTTCCTGCTTCTGGTAGACATACTAATCTATCAGTTTTCGGCAAGCCGTGCCTTCGATTGCGAATTGGAATTGCACCTAAGTCTTTTATGCAGATATCTTTTCCCTATTTTGATTATCTCGCTGGTTTGAGTTTTTTCGGTTGATTATCCTTGAAGATAGTTTAAAGACTTGCTAAAGTTGTGCTTTTTTGTGTAAAGTCTTTCTAAACTTAAGTGCTTTTTGCGTTGTTAGATGTATCTAGCATACCTCATTCTCTGAATGAGAATGCTACTCATCCCCCAGTAGACATCTACCTTTGGGCCGATCCCTCGTTTTTGCTGATGTGTACCCTAACAGTCTTGACAAATTTAAATTAGTATGCTATGAAAAGCTTTCCCGAATAAATTCTGGGACTCAAAAGTCGTAGCCCGTCGGCGCCGACTAATGACTAATAACTACAGAGCACTGACAACTAACTACTGATCTAAATTATGCGTATTTCTCTAAAGTGGCTGCAGGAATTGGTGGATGTGGCAATATCGCCGGAAGAATTAGCCGAAACTCTGACAATGGCAGGCTTTGAAGTTGAAGAAATCGAAGACCGCCGCCCGTGGGCAAGCGGCGTAGTTTTGGGCAAAATCATTGCCTGCGAACAGCATCCGAATGCAGACAAATTGAGAGTTTGTCAAGTGGATGTGGGTTCCTCAGAAGCTTTGAATATTGTTTGCGGCGCACCGAACGCTAGGGCAGACATTTACGTGCCTGTCGCTGTTGTCGGCACTTATTTATCGACTATTGATTTAAAGATTAAACCTGCTAAATTGCGAGGCGTTCCTTCCGAAGGAATGATTTGCTCCCTGGCGGAATTGGGACTATCTAAAGAGTCAGCCGGGATTCACATTTTCGAGTTAGAAAATCCCGAATTGGGCAGCGATATTCGCCCACTTTTGGGTTTAGACGATGTGATTTTAGACTTGACAGCAACTGCCAACCGTGCTGACGCTTTGAGCATGGTGGGCGTGGCGCGGGAAGTGGCGGCGCTGACTGGGGCGAGTTTGAGAATTCCCGCAGCGAATGGTGGGGCGATTGAGGGGAAAGAAAGTCCTGGTTTGGCAGTAGAAATATCGGAACCGCAAGGATGCCCAATTTACATCGGCACGGCAATTGAAGGTGTGAAAATTGCTGCTTCTCCAGCTTGGTTGCAGCAGCGGTTGCAGGCGGCGGGAGTGCGGCCGATTAATAATGTGGTGGACGTAACTAATTACATTTTATTGGAATGGGGACAACCGCTGCACGCTTTCGATCGCGATCGCCTGCAATCTTTCACGGGTACTCAAGATATCAGCATCGGCGTCCGCTTTGCCAAAACAGGGGAATCATTCAAAACTTTGGACGGACAAAACCGAAATTTGCAAGCTCAAAATCTGTTAATTACTGCTAGCGACAAACCTGTAGCTTTGGCTGGGGTAATGGGCGGCGAAGACACGGAAGTTCACGAAGGAACGCAAAATTTAGTCTTGGAAGCAGCGATTTTTGACCAGGCAACGATTCGCCGTTCTGCGCGCGCTCAAGGCTTGCGTAGCGAGGCATCGATCCGCTACGAACGGGGGGTGAATCAGGCGGCTTTGGCGACGGCCTGCAACCGCGCTGTATCCCTAATTTTGGAGTTGGCTGGAGGCACTGCGACGGTGCAGAAAACGGCGAGTTCGGGCGAGAATTTGAGTTTTAGCCGATCGATCGAATTGCGTTTAGACCGAGTAAATCAGGTTTTAGGGCAGTTGAAAAGAGGAGAAACGGGCGGTTCTAAATATCTGGAACCGGAAGAGGGAAAAAATATTCTCACAGCCTTGGGATGCGAAGTTGTTCCAACGGAAAAAGAACGGGTATGGAATGTGACTGTGCCGCCTTACCGCTACCGGGATTTAGAAAGGGAAATCGATTTAATTGAAGAAGTTGCCAGACTCCACGGTTATGACAATTTCTGCGATACTTTGCCCAGCAAAACTGAACCCGGTTATTTGTCAGCGGAATATGCGGCAATTCGGAATGTGCGATCGGCTTTTCGGGCGGCCGGTTTGACGGAGTTGATGCACTATTCTTTGGTGAAAACAGAGGGAGACAATCAGGTTGTGCTGGCGAATCCGCTGTTTGTGGAGTATTCGGCTTTGCGGACAGAAATGCTGTCGGGTTTGATTGATGCTTTCCAGTACAATTTGGAACAGGGAAATGGGGCGCTAAACGGTTTTGAAGTCGGCCGCATTTTCTGGAAAGATGGGGATGCAATGAAGGAAGCCGATGCAATTGCGGGGATTATTGGCGGTGATCCGACTGTTTGGAAATGGCAGCAGGGAGGGCGCGATCGACCTTTGAGTTGGTTTGAGGCAAAAGGTATTTTGGAAAGCGCATTTCAGGAGTTGGGTTTGTCGGTGGAATATCAAAGCGATTCCTCGAATACACGCTTGCATCCGGGCCGCACGGCTGCGTTATCGTTAAACGGGAAACATTTAGGGGTTTTTGGACAGTTGCACCCGCAATTGCAGCAAGAAAAGGATTTGCCTGAGCAGGTTTACGTGTTTCAATTAGATTTAGCGGTGCTGGTGGGTGAATTAGGGCGATCGAAAAACTTAACTCGCAAATTCGCGGGTTATTCGAGTTTCCCCGCTTCTGACAGAGACATTGCATTTTTCGCACCGGTTGAAGTTCCGGTTGTTGAGATGCAGAGTGCGATGAAAAAGGCGGCGGGTAGTTTGCTGGATTCGGTGGAACTGTTTGACGAATATCGAGGCGACAACGTGCCGGCGGGACAGCGGAGTTTGGCTTTTCGGTTAGTTTACCGCGCGGGCGATCGAACTTTGAGCGAAACCGATGTCGAACCCGCCCAACAAAAAGTCCGCGATGTTTTAGTGGAAAAATTCGGCGTCAGCCTCAGAAGCTAACCGTAGGGTGCGTCGCTCTCGAAAAGCCCTGATCAAGATCGACAATACCATAGCGACGCACCTGTACCATCGCGGATTTAGCCAACAAACCCAAAAATTATTTGGTAACAAGGTTTTTTAAACATGGTTCAAGGTGCGTCGCTATGAGATTTTCCATATTTAGTTAGGGATTTTTCAGGGCGACGCACCCTACGACTACTGCCTTAAAAAAAATCATGGTTTATATTTGTCAATATTATCTAGGAGTAATTGATAACCTTTTGTTTCTTTATAAGGTAACACGGGAATTAACAAGTCCTCTTCAGGTTTAAGCATATATTCTTGAAAAGGGTCGGGCCAGCTATTTTCATCTACTTTTATAATAAAAGTATAATTTCCTAGTCTAAAATAATACATTTCGCAGGGTTGATCCCACTTAGATACATAAAAATTATTAGCTTCTACTCCCGAATATCTCAATAAAATAACCGGAAATTTATTTTCGATATCCGAATTCTGTTGGATAATCATATCTCTTAATTGTGCTTCTAAATCGCTGGTTAACTTGACCGCAGAAAAAAAATGATGATCGCATATCTGACTGCGCCAGAGAACAGACATAAAAAACAATTTTAACTTTGTGTAGTGAATATTGGGGACTTTCCATAAATTTTCATCATTTTTTTCGATATCTTTATTTTGTAATAAGATAGTTTGAGCAGAGTTATCAAAGATTCCTAATTTTTGTTCACAATCTCCACACAAAATATCTCGAACGTGAATTCCACTTTGTAGTTGATATGATTTAGATTTTATTGAATATAATCGACCAGCTCGATCTCCATGCTTTACAGATCCAAATCCCTTATCTATGTTATCAGATGCTTTTTGGAAAAATTTTCTAGGTATAATGTGCGATTCTTTAATTAGTGGTTTTTCTTGCAAGCATAATTTGCACTGCATACTCATTCTCCTCTAATAACCTTGATGCTCTCAGCCCTCAGTGTATAAAGAGGAGCCATTCTATCATTTATCTCAGTTTCGCAGTCTACGACACCATGTCCCTTTGCGTCAAGACACTTGCAAGACCGGGGATGACAGACACCTAAGTTATTACTCAACCATTCCATTATTTTCGTCATAAATCCTACTCGATTTTCACATCCACCGCTTCTAACTCAGCTTCCAACTGCTCAACTCATCTTTAAGGAGTTTTTTTTTAAAAGTATTACTACACCACAAATGTTGGGCGGAGTGAAACGGAGGGTTGTTTGCTCAAATATTGTCTCTGGGTGCGTCGCTATTCGATTTTCGATCTTTCTTTGGTGATGGTCGAGGGCGACGCACCCTATGAATACTATTGCGTGAGTTTTGAAAATTGGGATTAAATCCTACTACTTTTATTGTACAATAATTTTTAAACAAATTCATCTAAGGCTCAAAACCGTGACAAAATATGTGATGTGGGGAAGTTACTGCGAAGACGTTCTCGAAAAACGCGCTCCGTTTCGAGATGCGCACTTAGCAGGACTTGCCAAGCAAAAAGAATCCGGAGTATTGATTACCATCGGCCCTACAAAAGACTTAACTAAAGTTTTCGCAATCTACGAAGCCGCAGACGAAGCCGCAGTCCGAGAATTAGTTGAAGCAGATCCTTATTGGATAAATCAGGTTTGGACAGAATACGACGTGAAAGAGTGGATTCAAGCTTTTTAAGGGAGTTAACAGGGTGAACATCTTAAGATTGGACGACAGCGATTTACTTCCAGTAGACTATGGCGATTTGCTGGACAAGATTTTAGAAGTTTTGCAGACTCAAAACCCGTTTAACGCAAAAGTGCAATCCTCTTGATGGTTTGCTGAGCTATGATAATCTAGAGATTGGTCATGTTTGCGGTAGTTTGTTGATAGTACCTCTAGCCGATCGCACTTTGGGAGAAACATACCAGATACGGCTTCATCGAGAAATTAAGGAATGTCTAGAGAAGAAGTTGCTGCACAAAATGCGTCTAATTAGGGATAGCGATTCGTCCCCGGAGAATGTAATATCAGCAATTAGAGGAGGTGCGATCGAGCTTTTGCAATTTCTCAACAGCGATGTGGAGAAAACTCAGTATTTCGAGCAGCAGAGTCAGCAGTTCGATCGCTATTATGCCATACCGCTGTTTGCTTTTGTCAGCGGGGAGGAAATGCAGGAGTATTTTGCTGACAGCAAGCTGGAAGAACCGGAAGACAGGCGGTTTCGGGATATTTTGTCGGCTTATGTGCGATCGCTCTACCCTGTAGATAGTGTAATGCCGATCGGACACAAGTATCGAGACTTCCCATTTATCGTGTTTAGAAGCTACAGTTTAGAACAAAGCCGAGAAAAAATTTTTACAGATAAATATCTTTTAAGTTCCAACGAATTGAACGTGCTCAATTTAATTTTGTCGAAGCAGGTAAACTAGACCTCTCGCATTCCCAAGCTTTCAATTCCTTCAACAATCTGCGTTTATCTGTGTTTATCTGCCTTACATCTGCGGTTTCTGTATCAATCAAAGACTTATGCAATGCAAGCCTACTGAAACTTGTAGGCTGCGTCAGCTAGCTGTCACCCCGCAGAGAAAATAAAACTCTTCCGGGGCACCATACTTGCTACTTGCTAACTTCAAACGGCGTGTATTTCCCCCCCAAAGCTTCGACGATGGCGCGAGTATTAGCAGACATCATTTTCACATAAGAATCGCCCTCGCTTCCGGGCGCCCCAATTGAATCAGAATAAAGTTGCTGCGCCGCCAATTTCACCCCCGCTTCCTCCGCCACTGTTCTAATCAGTTGCGGGTTAATTGTAGTCTCGGCAAAAATAGCAGGAACTCCCGCAGCTTTCACCGATTCTACTAACTTTTGCACCGTTTGAGCGCTCGGCTGTTCCTCCGTACTAATCCCGATTAAACTGCCAGCACTTCCCAATCCGTAGGCCCGGCTGTAATATTGAAAAGCATCGTGAGTTGTTACTAATTCGCGCTTATTTTCGGGGATAGTTTTAATCTCTTTTTCGATCCAACTATCCAAACGTTTTAACTCTTCAGTAAGTTTGACAGCATTCTGGGTAAACTTCTCCCGATCTTCCGGCGACACTTCGATTAGCGCATCCCGAATTGCTTCCACCATTTGAACTACATTTTCCACATTTCCCCAAACGTGCGGATCGGGTACTGTATTGCCTTCTTTATTAAGTAGCAAAGGCTTGACAACTTCCCCCACTGCTAATTTCCGCGCCTTAATTCCGGCGGCATTCATCATCCTAATTAATCCCGGTTCCAAATTGTAACCGTTATACAAAATTAAGTTAGCTTGCTCTAAAGCTTGAGAATCTTTGGGCACCGGTTCGTAAACGTGAGGATCGGTTCCCGGCTGCAAAATTCCTGTTAGCTGAACTTCGCCTCCCGCTACTCGATCGGTCAAATCCTCAATAATTGTGCTGGTAGCAACTACCTTGGGTTTAGCATCTGCCTCTGGAGATAGGCGATCGCCTTGGGTTTGAGCGCAACTCAATAAACCCAAAGTCACAATGCCGCAGGCAATACTTCTAATCCAAAATACCTTGGACTTGTTCAATCCAGGGCGGGAGGTTTCAATCCCCAACTCACTGCTAAACTCCCCTTGATAGGATTGCTTCACAATTGTCGTTGGTTTTAACTCACATTTTGCACTCTTCTCCACCACAGGCAAGATTCCTGTTTCACAATGATTCCATATTCTGGTGGGATGGGCGAATAGCCCGCCCAGATCGTGATCGTTGAGCATGGTGGAAGATATAAGTTTTAACCTACTTGAGATTTTCGCCACAAAACCTATAGTTTGAGGGGTTTCCAGCTTGGACTGTCGCATTATCTACCTCTGGTGCGTTCCCGATTATTCCTATTTACCGATGATTTCATATTCTTTTCATTTTTACAGTAAACTTAATAAAAAGGAGATAGAGTCACCGCAATGAATACCGCCGCCTTCCCCAACGAGAATCCTTGGTCTAAAATGGTTTGCGACCTCAAAGACAGCGCTACCGACACTGAAATTATCGCTGTTAAGCACTTAGCAGTAAACTACCGCACGGTAGAGGCACTCCGAGATATCAATCTTTCCGTCAAACCGGGAAGGCTGACGGGTATTATTGGCCCCAATGGTGCCGGCAAAAGCACCCTGATCAAAGCAATGTTGGGCTTAATTCCGGCAGCTCGCGGCACTGTTACCTGGGGCGAAGAAGCGATCGCCGATCGACTCGAAACAGTAGCCTACGTGCCACAGCGATCGCAAATTGACTGGAATTATCCCGCCACCGTTTGGGATGTCGTGATGATGGGAAGAGTCAGAAAAGCCGGATGGTTTCGCCGCTTTTCGGCAGCTAGTCGCCGCACCGCTGCCGATGCCTTAGAAAGAGTAGGCATGACTGCTTACAAAGACAGACCGATCGGACAACTTTCCGGCGGACAGCAACAGCGAGTATTTCTAGCGAGAGCATTAGCCCAAGAAGCCGCTATTTTCTGCTTTGACGAGCCGTTTGTCGGCGTTGACCAAAAAACTCAAAATATCATTTTTGACATTTTCCACCAACTAGCAAATGCCGGGAAAATCGTCTTAGTTGTCAACCATGACTTAGGCGAATCAATTACCAATTTTGATGATTTAATTTTGCTTAATACAGAATTGATTGCCGCTGGTTCCCGCCAAGAAGTGCTAACCCAAGAAAACCTTTACCGCGCCTACGGCGGACAAGTAATGTTTTTTGCCGGACAAGCCGCTTAATTAGCCAGCAGTCATTAATCTAGGAGTTACGCTCTTGAACCAGTTTTTTTTGATAATCTTGGGTTGGGCAACGATAAATCTCGAATCCAAGCGGGTTGCTTTGGTGCTTAGTCATTAGTTAGCTGTGATTTTATAATTTTATGATACAAACCTTAATTGAGCCGTTGCAGTACGGATTTATGCAGCGATCGCTCATAATTGCCATTCTCGTCGGCATCGTCTGCGCGATCGTCGGCAGCTACCTAATGGTACAGCGGCTGGCCTTGCTCGGAGACGCCATCAGCCACTCGGTTTTGCCCGGATTGGCGATCGCATTTATCCTGGGAGCAAATATCTTTCTCGGTGCCTTCATTGCCGGAGTTTTGAGTACAGTAATCATAGCTTGGATCAAAGCTCGATCGACAATCAAAGAAGACGCGGCAATGGGCATTGTCTTTTCCGCATTCTTCGCCCTCGGCATCACCCTAATTACGATCGTCCAAAAAGACAACAAAATCGACCTCAACCACTTTCTTTTCGGCAACATCCTCGGTGTTACTGTCGAAGATGCGATCGACACAGCCGTCATTGTCGCCGTAGTCTTATTAGTTGTAGTAGTCTTTTACAAAGAACTGCTATTTTACACATTCGATCCATTAGGAGCACAAGCAACAGGTTTGCCAGTAAACCTGCTCAACTTCGGACTGATGGTACTCATCGCCCTCACAATAGTTGCCAGCCTCAAAGCCGTTGGCGTAGTGCTAGTTTTGTCCCTATTAATTACACCTGCAAGTACCGCCTATCTCCTAGTCACTCGCCTGCACAAAGTAATGATTTTAGGCGCAATAATCGGAGTGATTTCCAGCATTAGCGGAATGTATCTCAGCTACTTCTATAACTTACCCTCTGGCCCCGCAATAGTTTTAGTTGCATCTGGATTCTTTGTGCTATCATTGCTGTTCAGTCCCACTCAAGGAATCCTCACCCAGCCCCGCACACACTCCGGTCAAATTCCTCCAATCTGGCGGGAATTAAAAAATTTAACTAAAGGCCGATAAAAAATAACTTTGTGGTAACGCTTCAACGCCGCCCATCCCCTTGTTAATAAGAATCTGCGTTAATCCCCGTGAATGTGCGGTTCAAAAAAGCCTCTTCAATTAATCTCCGTAACTGCGAATCGTTGGCTGCATCAAGATTGTGTAAAAACGGTTTTTTTTAGGATTGCGAGAAAGCAAGAATGGGATGATATCGAATCTGGCGATCGCAACTACGAACTATTGCTCAAAAAAACTGTACAATAACAAAAGTTAAATTTTCACGCAAACAGAGCTACTCAGTTAAAAAACATGACAGTCAAAGTAGGAGACACCGCACCCGATTTTACCTTACCATCTCAAACTGGCACATCAGTCAGCCTCAAAGATTTTAAAGGGAAAAAAAACGTCATAGTCTACTTTTATCCCAAAGACGACACACCGGGATGCACCACCCAAGCTTGCGCTTTTCGAGATAGCTACGAAGTCTTCAAAGACGCAGGTGCAGAAGTCATAGGAATTAGCGAAGATTCGCAACAATCGCACCAGCAATTTTCTGCAAAATATCAGCTACCCTTTACACTGCTGAGTGATACGGGCAACAAAGTTCGGCAATTATATGGAGTTCCAGCTACCCTGTGGATTATGCCCGGTAGAGTAACTTATGTCATTGACAAAGAAGGCGTTGTCAAGCATATTTTTGACTCCATGTTAGACTTCAAAGCACACGTTGCAGAAGCACTCAAAGCTTTAGAAACCATCAAAATTTAGATGGATTTGCTTAAATATATTGTTGGTAGTGAGGACGAAAGTCCTCATGCCTCATTTTCTAAAAAACCCAGAAAAAATCAAATTTATGACTGCGAACTAACGGTTTTTAGTGAGGAAGAAAGTTCTGAGAGTAGAGATTTTCCTCTACCAAACTTTTAAAAGCTTGAATAGAGGGGGTTCTGGCAGCAAATTGACTCGGCTGAGTGTACTGATTCACCAGTTCGACAATCCAGATATTGGCGAAAGTAGGACTAACATCAGACCAATATATTGTTCGGTTTGCAAGACGTTGATTTGTAGCCCTCGCCGTGCGTATGGCCCAAGTTCGGGCACTCCTAGAATGTGACAATTATCGAACTGCGTGCCAGAGGTGAGATCAATTTCTCTAGCTAAATCTGGGGGCGAATCAACAACTCATCCATTTTCTCTTGAAAATATCCGCAAAGTCCTTACTACGAATCATTATATTAAAAAACCAAGAAAGGACTAAAGTCCTTACTAAAAACTCGTGGTTCGTAGTAAGGACTTTAGTCCTTTTTTGCTAACGACTTGCAGCCATTAACAATTAGCACTCAGCAATTATCTAGCTTTTTGCAAAACTGGATTTTTCAGATGTAGCGCTTTCGGCAGTTTTGCCATTTTTGCTATTACCGTTACCGTTGCTGTGGCGGGGTTGGATAACTCCATAGCCGCTGTGACTCTTGCGTTCGTAGAGTACGTTAATTTCGTCTGTTTCCGCATTACGGAACATATAGAAATCGTGATCGATAATCTGCAATTGTTCCAAAGCTTCTTGCACCGTCATTGGAGGCATAGCAAAATACTTAGTCCGTACCACCTCAGCAGGAAGTTCGGGAGTTCGATCGCCAATCAGATCCGCTACTACAGGATGTTCCTCAACTACCGTAACCGTTTTGGCACTACTCTGGGTCTTGTTGTCGTGACGTTTTTCCTTAAATTTCCGCAGTTGACGAGCTATCTTGTCGGCAACCAAATCTATGCTGGCATACAGGCTTTCCGTGCTTTCCTCAGCCCGAATCACGCTGCCATTAGCATAAATTGTCACCTCAGCAGTCTGCTTAGGATTGATCCTGGGGTTACGAGCCACCGATAGATGTATGTCCACTTCGGTCGTCAAAGTTTGAAAATGGCTAACTGCCTTTTCCACCTTTTGATTGACGTACTCGCGAATCGCATCGGTGATTTCTATATTTTTACCCTGGATAACAAGCTTCATAGAGCTCCCTCCCTTCTGTAACTTGGGTATATTTTATACAGTAGCACTATGTATTCTGGAAAACACTTATCTTCCAAATCTTTTATTATATGTTGACAATTCTTGATTTAAGCTGGGCGAATATTCCGTAAAAATACTATTGATTTTTTGCATGGTTTCTCCTCTAATCCATCAACCACTAAATGTACAACCCTGCTTGCTACTCGATTGGGGACTTGTGCCCTACTCCCAAGCTTGGGAAATCCAGCAAAAACTCGTGCAAGAACGCCGCGACAAGCCAGATTTGCCAGATGTCCTGATTTTGCTGGAACATCCGCCGGTTTACACTTTGGGACTGGGAGCAAAGCTGGAATTTCTGAAATTTGACCCAAGTCAAACTGGGCCGGAACTGCACCGAGTTGAGCGGGGCGGCGAGGTGACTTACCACTGTCCGGGACAATTGGTGGGCTATCCGATTTTAAATTTGCGGCGCCACCAACAAGATTTGCACTGGTATTTGCGGCAGTTGGAGGAAGTGCTGCTGGGGGTGCTGGAAGTTTGTGGGTTGAAGGGTTCGCGGGTTCCCGGTATGACTGGGGTTTGGGTAGATGGGTGCAAGGTAGGTGCGATCGGCATTAAAGTCAGCCGCTGGATTACGATGCACGGTTTCGCTTTAAATGTTTGTCCCGATCTCGCCGGTTTTGGGCAAATTGTACCTTGCGGGATTCCAGATCGACCTGTTGGGAGTTTAGAGCAGTTTATCCCCGGAATTGAGGTCGATCAAGTGCGATCGATCGTTGTCGCTGAGTTTGCTCGCGTTTTTGCAGTGGAAATTGTGCGATCGAATGTGTAGGGTGCGTCGCTGTCAACCTTACTCCTAACGATCATAGTGCGATCGCTCTTAAATTATCAAAAACATCAGGCTTAGTTCTCCACCCAATCACTTAAAAACTCCAGACTAAGGATGCTAAATATCGAATCGAATTAACGCGGCGGTGTTTGCGAGACTTGGGGGTATTATAGAGATAATTTTAATTGTCTATACTTACTGACTCAAGAATTGAGAGAATTGGTGGTATGATGCGCGCTCGCGGGCTTCTCTAACCTTAGAGAGAAGCAAGACCGATGCAGAAATACGTCCTAAGAGTTTTGCGATCGCCCCTAGCGTCAGGTAAGATTCTTGTTAATTATTGCGCTCAGTTCAGGAGAAAAAATTTATGCCAGATATGTCCGGTCAAGACCCCTCGGAAATTAAAATGGCCACGGTTGATGAAGAACAAAAAGGCGCAACGTTTAGGGGTACGGTCATCCTTGCTATCGATGATACCGAGGGTGGGGAAGTCCTTTTCTTCAGAGACTTTTTGATTGAAGATTATAAAGGCGAACTTACCGCTTATCTGGCCACAGATGGCAATATAACGAAAAGCATTGATTTAGGCCCGCTTAAGCATAAGAGCGATAGCTTTAAGCTGCCAATTCCGCTGGGGACGGATACATCACCCTACAATACAGTCGTGCTGCGCGACGAAAAAAGCAAGAAAAAAGTTGTGACGATCGAACTCTAAAATTTGCAATTTAGCTCGTAGTTCAGCCAAACTCGTTAGCGCAGCCCTCGAAGAGGATCGCCCTTTTTTTCCTAAAGTGCGATCGCCCTTAAATTAAGGTGCGTCACTTTCGATCGAACGGCGAAGTTTTGCGAGCGCTCGTAAAGTGATGCACCCTAATTTTTAAAATGGAATCGGATCGTAATCGGGATTTTCCGGTTCGTTAGACGAACCCGAGGGGCGATCAGACTCAGAATTAGAAGACTGATGCGAGTTCCAATCCGAACTAGACGTGCGGTTAGCGCCACCTGGAGCGCTGTTAGAACTGCGGTTCCGCGATCCTAAAGGCACTACATTGCTCGGCACATTAGTCGGCGCGCTGTCGCGAATTTGAGCCGGTTCCGGGGCGGTTCTAGTTGGCGGAGCCGAACTCATTGCATCGGCGCCGACACTGTAAATCCTTTGAGCTGTCAGTTCAGCGCGCTTTTCTTTAATACCATCTCTTTCGATCGTATTCATGCTCAGCCGCCCCTCAATAATCACGCGATCGCCCTCGTGATATTTCTCGTGAATTTCTTGAGCAAAATTTCCCCATCCTATCACTTTCAAATGTTCGGGCGGATCTTCTGGTTTTGGGCCGGGAAACTGCACCAACATCTCAGCGATTTGAAGTTGATTGTCAGGAGTATAACGGAGTTGCGGTTGTTGAATTATTTCCGCCATCAAAATGCAGCTATTCATCTGTTATCTGTGCGTAATTGGGAATTGGATGTTGAAGGAAGAAAGAAGAAGGAAGAAGGAAAAAATAGCTATCCGTGTACCGATGACTTGTGCGTCTTGCTTTTGCCAATTGCCAATTGCCAATTGGTAATTACTGATTTTTCGGCGCTATTGGCTATTAGTTGTCACCGATTACGGATTACACGTTACCAAATTTATCTTGGAGTACCGCCGCCTCGGCTTGACTGACAAAATCGTGAACGAGGGCGCGGTACTCCTTCAACGTTTCAGATACCCAATCTCGATCCTCACTGTTGGCGAAGATATGAACCGTCGGTTCACTAGCATCAGGTAAAACTAATACCCAATTGTCGTCGCTGTAGTTAAAAATCTTCACTCCATCTAATAATTCTAAACGATCGGGCGAATGAGTTTCTACTAAATGTCGCATCAGCGAACCCTTGATAGTCCAAGGACAGCGGACGCTGTAACTGCGGTGGGTGATGCGGGGAAGTTCCGCCTTGATCTGTCCGAGCGATCGCTCCTGAATCGTCATCATTTCTATCACTTTAGCAATGCAGAACATTCCGTCAAATCCGGGATGCAACTGCGGGAAAATAAAACCCATAAGGCCGCTGCCGCCCAAAACCACATTCGGGTTCCTGTTAGCGGCTTCCATCAAAGCAGTTGGGTTCGCCTTTGTGCGGATTACCTGGCTTTGATAGCGTCGGGCGATCGCCTCCACCGCAGAAGACGCATGCACCGGCACTACTACTGTACCTTTGGGATGAGAAGTCAGCATCAAATTTACCATCAACGCCGTCAGCATTTCCCCACGAATCGCTATCCCAGACTCATCTACCAAAATGAGCTGTTCGCCGTTAGCCGATACCTGCACTCCAAAATTAGCGCTGAGTGCTTTCACCACCCGGCCGAGTTGGTCGAGCAAATATTCCCGTTCCCCGTTGCTTAGAGAAGTTTGCTTGAGACTGGCATTGAGGACCACCGCATCGCAGCCGAACTTGGCAAGCATTTGGGGCAAAATTGCTCCAGAAACCGCGTAAACGTAATCGATTACCACCTTAGTATTGCTGTAGCGTATTGCCTCAACATTCATCTGCCGCTCAAAAATGCGGTTGTAAACATCCAGAGCTTGGTTAAAGTACGTCATCTCTCCAATTTCCGGAATTAGAGCTCGCCGCAAATCTTCCTTAAAATAAGCCCCCTCAATTTTTTTCTCCGCTCCTTTAGTAATATTGATGCCTTTGATATCGAAGAATTCAATTAAAATGTGGTCGGATCGATCGGGCGAAATGCGAACATGAATGCCGCCGGCAATTGATATCGTAGACGAAACCGTGCGCGCGATCGGAATTGCCGTCGATTCCAAATTGAGCACATTAATTCCCACCGACATCAAACCCGCAATCAAAGACCTCGAAACCATCCGCGAAATGCTCCGCTGGTCGCGAGAAACCGATACCGAAGTCCCCGGTTTCAAAGTCGAGCCGTAAGCAGCGCCCAATTTCACCGCAAATTCCGGGGTAATATCCACATTTGCCAGTCCTTGAACGCCACGCTGACCGAACAAATTCCGCTTAGCTTGTTCTCCCCAAATTAAATTTTGATTTAACAGAGCGCCGGATTCAATATTTTTGCTCGGCCAGACGCGCACGCTTGGTCCCACCTGCCCTTCTTCTCCCACGATGGACATTGAACCGACGACAGCACCTTCGAGGACGTGAGCGCGCCTGTCTACGCGGGTGCTCCGGCAAATCACGCAGGCCCTAAGATGAGCGTCTTCACCGACAATTGCTCCGTTCCAGACGATGGGACGTTTGAGGTTGGCGTCCGCCCCGACAGTCACGTTATCTCCGATCACTGTACCGGCATCGATTTTAACTCGGGCTCCAATTCGGCAATTGTTGCCGATCATGGCCGGTACTTCGATGATCGCGCTATCGTCAATAAAAGTATTCTGACCTACCCAAATTCCCGATCGAACTTCGTTGTAGTAGCTCAAATCCAGTTTGACCTTTCCCCGCAGCGCGTCGTACTGAGATTCCCGGTAAACATCTAGCTGGCCGACATCGCACCAGTAACCCTCGGCGATGTAGCCGTACATCGGCTCATTTTTTTCCAGTAGCAGGGGAAACAAGTCTTTCGAGAAGTCGCACTCCTGATTTACCGGCAGGTAATCCAAGACTTCGGGTTCTAAAATATAAATGCCGGTATTGATCGTATCGGAGAAGATTTCGCTGCTAGAAGGCTTTTCCAGAAAGCGGCTGATGCGGTAATTTTCCTCGGTAATCACGACCCCGAATTCCATCGGGTTGGGAACGCGAGTTAAAATTAACGTGGCTTTGGATTGCTGGCTGCGGTGAAATTTGATCGCTGCCGTTAAGTCGAAGTCTGTGATGCTGTCGCCGCTGATGACCAGAAAAGTTCGATCGAGCAGTTCAGCAATATTTTTGACGCAACCAGCCGTACCCAGCGGTTGGTCTTCCTCCACAGCGTAAGTCATTTGAACGCCAAACTCTGTCCCGTCAGTAAAATATTCGCGCATGACATCGGGAAGGTAGTGCAGCGTCGCAATAATTTCCGTAATCTGATGCCTTTTTAGCAAATTAATAATGTGTTCTGCGATCGGGCGATTAAGAATCGGCACCATCGGTTTGGGCAAATCGCACGTCAGGGGTCTGAGCCTCGTTCCCGATCCCCCAGCCATCAGCACTGCACGCATAAAATCCTCCTTGCTTAAAAAGCTCTCTACCGCTATTGTCCGCTAGAAAAAGTTTGCCTGCTGTAATTCGTGGGCCACCAGCAATCAGTTCTTACTTAAATATCTTCGAGTAGTCACACGTCTGGGAAATCCCGTTCGGCGTGGCCGTCCCCCAACAGCAACCGATTTCAACCGAATTAGAACTTGCGGCATCGCACCAATCCCCCGGTCGAGCTCGGATTTGTAGGGGATGTTGGGTAATACCAGTTAAAAAAAAGAATGCAACTGTAGGCCCGTGCTCGAAACCCTTCTGTCATCAGTCATTCCCAATTCTTTAATTCTTGAATTCTTCAATCGTATAAGTGCTCTGAATCCTCGACTTTTGGCAGAAGTCCCTTCTTGCTTGCTCGGTGAAAGCTATTTCGGGGGTGTTATTTTTAAGTTTGTGGCCAGCGGGGATTTTGAAGTCTCTTTCTGAAGGTGGAATTACTACAGCTATCGGTGCGCCTTGGCGTCTGATAAATGATAGATTAAGGGTAGCGCTTTGACTAGCTGACCCAAAATCCTATCCATTGCTTAGGGGTTTTTTAAATGAGTACGTTAATTAGCTTGGCATTGCTGATCGCTTACGGTGGCGGTATTTGGAAATTTTGGAATGGTTTCGAGCGCACTAACTTCGACAGAAGTTTTACAAATCGCCTGAAGCTCTCGCTGCTCTGGCCCGCGTTAATTTTTAATAAGCCTTACCGCCAAAACTTTACAAAAGCTCTCAAAGCTTCTAAAAGGTAATTCAAGAATGTCTAAAAAGTCCGAGCGCCCAGCCGCGGGTCAGGAGCAGACTTGGTTTGCTAAAGGAAAATCAGATAGCTGGCAAGTTTTACTGTCGCAAGTCGCTTCTCGATTCGATCGCGAATACCGGGGAGAAGCTTTCGCTTTACCCGAAGAAGTCGAAGCAATGCCGATTTTCCTAGAATCAGTTGCAGGAACTCTCCAAGCAAAAACAGTTTCTCCCTTCTGGAAAATTGCCAAACCTCAAAAAAATCAGCGCTGTTTAGACATTGGCTGCGGAGTCAGCTTTCTCATCTACCCTTGGCGGGATTGGGAGGCATATTTTTACGGTCAAGAAATCAGCAGCGCAGCGCGAGACGCCTTAAACGCTCGCGGCCCTCAGCTCAATTCTAAGCTGTTCAAAGGCGTAGAATGGGCTCCCGCTCACCTGTTAAATTACGAGGAGGCTCAGTTCGATTTATGCCTCGCTACAGGCTTTAGCTGTTACTATCCCATAGACTATTGGAGTAGTGTCATGGGAGAAGTAAAGCGGGTACTAAAACCGGGCGGTCATTTTGTTTTTGATGTCCTCAACCCCGATGCTCCTTTAGCAGAAGATTGGGCAATTTTGGAAACTTATCGAGCCGGCGAAGTATTTTTAGAGACAATAGAAGATTGGGAAAAAATGATTAAAGCTGCGGGCGCTAAGGTAGTAAAAAAGCAAAGTGGCGACTTATTTCAAATGTATAAAGTTCAATACAATTGAGAGGTTAAGGGGAATAGGTAATTAGCTTTGTAGTCAAAACTTCAAGCGTCCCAAGCCTGGTCGGGCAGACGAAAAACTACTTTATTCTTAGTGGATCAAGTAGGGTGCGTCAGCAAGTATAAATTAGTTTGAGAACCAACAAATATTTAAGCTGACGCACCCTACTAACTACTAACTCACAATAGTCAAGCAAGCAGATTGGATATTACCCATTCCCGATTGCCAATTATCGATGCCCAATTAATTTTCGGTAGCTGCAGGAGATGGCGCAGCTTCCGGCGACGGTGACGGCGACACTTCCGGGGCCGGCGAGGGCGACACTTCGGCAGCAGGAGAAGGCGCAGCTTCCGGCGAGGGCGACACTTCTGGGGCAGGAGAAGGTGCAGCTTCGGGCTGCGGAGACACTTCGGCAGCAGGAGAAGGC
Source organism: Microcoleus sp. Pol11C2 (assembly GCF_036701505.1). Lineage (NCBI taxonomy): Bacteria > Bacillati > Cyanobacteriota > Cyanophyceae > Oscillatoriales > Microcoleaceae > Microcoleus > Microcoleus sp. Pol11C2. Next base: position 124,801 of record NZ_JAUBQX010000002.1, on the reverse strand, counting down.
GCAGCTTCGGGCTGCGGAGACACTTCGGCAGCAGGAGAAGGCGCAGCTTCGGGCTGCGGAGACTCTTGGGCGGGTTGCGGTTGAGGAGAAGGTGACTGTTCCGCGGCTGGTTTCGGTTCAGGCGAGGGCGACGGTTTAGCAGCAGGCTTGGGTGCCGACGGCGACGGTTGGGCCCCTGGCTGCGGTTTGTTCGACGGGGCCGGCGGCTTCTCAAATTGCGGCTTCACTTCAGTAGGCGCTGGGGAGGGCTGCTGACCTGTGGGTCTGCTGGGCGCTGCCGGGGCGGGCGCTGGCTGCTGCTGGCCTGGTGGGTTGGGCCTGGTTGGGGTGACAGGAATGCCACTACAAAGTTTTTCGTCGTACTTAAACTCGACAGCCAGTTGGTAAAGCTTGTGCGTGCTGGCTGCTTCAAATGTTAGAGAAGGGCTAATAATCGCAATTTTAGCCGCATTATCGAGAATACCGTAACCCGTGGGGACGATCGACTGTGGCTCGGCCTTGAGCAAGCCTTGAGGGCTGACAACTGCTCCAAAAACTGCTCTTCCTTGGAGTTTTTGCGAACAAGCTGTTACGGGATAAGGGACGTTCACAGGAGTCGGGTTCGTCATTTCCAAGTCAGGATAAGCCTTTTTGAATTTCTCAAACAAAGCAACATAGGTCTGTGCAGCCGCAAGTAGTGCCTCTTTGTCGGTGGGTAAGTTTGAACCCGGTTGGCCGGACTGAGTTTCTGCGATGAGATTCCTTTTATTGGGATCTTTTTGAGTCAATTTTGGTACTCCATCGGGTCCCACATTCCTGCCGGCAATTGGGAATTCCGGGGTAAAGACTGGAGCTCCGTCTGGAAATAGTGGAAGTCCGCCTCTACTGGCTATGATCTTTTTGAGCGCCTCTGCTTCATCTTCCGAGCCGCCGCCGGGAAGCTGGGGCGCTTCTGGCAGCGATGGTGGTGGCGGGATATTGCGATCAAAATTACCAGGTAAGGGTGGGAAAAGGAAACCGCTGGGAGGTACGGGTGGGACGAAAGTGGGTATTGGCTGGGAGGGGGCTCTGACTGTTGGGGATGGAGTTTTGGGAGGTGGCGGGGCTGTTGGAGCCGTTAAGGGCGGGAGAGGAGAATAAGGCAGAGGGGAAAAAAATCCAGGAGGGGGCATTCCCGGCGGCATGGCGGGCAAGTTGATGGTATCAGGTGGGGGGGGCAAGGGCGGGGCTAACTTTGGCGCTGGCCGAAGGGGAACTGGTGCGATAGAAAATGGCGTAAATCGCGTATTAGACGGTTTCGGTGGTATGGTTTGTGGCAGGCGGCCGGCTTCTGCGGGAGTTAGTTCTACTAAGCCGACAGAACCGGGGATATTTTTTGAGGAATTTCCACCATAAAGTATGTTTGAGAGCGTCGGGGCAGTTGCTCCGAGGACTCCGTGCAGGCTGACAGAAGCTAGGGCTGCCCACCAAAAAGGCTGGCGCAGGGGTTCGGAAAGGGTGTTGGCTAGGGAGGAAGAGTCAGTCATGACTATGGGAATGGGGAATTGGTAATTGGTAATTGAGAATTGATAATTGGGAATGAGAAGTTAATAGTTATTAATTGATATTTTTTTGGAGTGATTTTAAAAGTTGCGGTTGCGGAATTCAAAGGTATAATTTTAGCACGGTCGGTATCGAAATTGCCCGATCGACTTTTATTGAGATTTGGCGACCCTCACCTCAAGCACTCAAGCCTAGAAACCCGGTTTTTTGCCGGGTTGCACGCTTGTATAGCAACCGCAAATAGGGTGAGGACGTTGTTAATTGCTGAAACCATTGTTTTTCTTGCCGAATGCCTTTGGCCGAATCCTATACGCGGTTTCTCAGTTATTGTTGAGAATGGTGAGTCGGGCGTCAGGCGGGCCGGACTGGGGCGATGGAAAAAACAGACTGCGCCGTTGCCATACCGTCTTTTTTCGGGTTCAGGGGCCTAATTATTTCATTACACACGATCGAGCAAACGGATCGATCGGCGTTTCCAATTCGGTTACGAGATCAAAAAACTCAAAACTGATCGAGTTGGTGCGCGTTGTACGCGGAGGCTGTGGCGGCCATCTCAAAAGCCCCTTGATTCACCAGCGATAGCGGTAATTTTTAAAAGGAGCTCCCTCGATGGTGAGCAAGTCGATGGGATAAATTGGAGCGCCACTTGCCATATATTGAAACATTTCCCGAACTTCCTCTCCCCGCAACGACAACTGGTCTAATTCCTTGAGAGAATACCAGCCCGCGCACAAAGTATGCTCATCCGGCTTACTCTTGGGCGGCGTCTTATCTTGTGGACGAGCCACAAAAATGACTCGGAGGCGCACATTGCCCTTAGGCATCACTGTGTGCTCTACCCGGAGAATTCCCTCAACGATGATGGAAATGCCCGCTTCCTCAAGGGTATTACGCATAGCAGCTTCGAGCAAAGTTTCCCCTTTTTCCACTCGCCCTGCAGGGAGATACCACTGCTGCTCGTACTTGCGCTCTTGTACCAGTAGAAAACGGTCTTCTAAGTGAACGACAACTAGGGTAAAATACCATGTTTGAATCGGCTCGCGAGCCATAGAAGTAGATATTCCCTAAGCAAAAGGTTTAACGAGCGGCAGATGTTAGCAATCCAAAGGATGCTTCGGCAAGTGTCTTTGAACTTGAAAAACAGATCGTAGCACTCCGGCCGCAAAATCTAAAATCTAAAATTTAAAATCTAAAATTGACAATGCCATTACCAACCGTGATTTTACCAGGATATTTTGCTGCTGCTTCCGACTATCGCGAATTAGAAAAGTCTCTGGTCGATCGAGGTTTCCCAACAGTAACAGTGCCTCTGGGCAAGGGAGATTGGTTGCCGACTTTTGGCGGGCGGTCGATGGTGCCAATTTTGCGACAGCTCGATCGGACTGTCAAACAAATGTTACAGCAATACGGCGTTCCCCAGATCAATCTCGTCGGTCATTCCGCCGGCGGCTGGATTTCTCGCATTTATTTGGGCGAAAAGCCTTACACCATTCACGGCGACGTGGTTGAGGACGAGGGTTTGTGGGAAGCTCACCCTTATGTGAATACTTTAATCACTTTAGGCACGCCGCACGTCTCTCAAGAGCGCTGGACGCGCAAAAATCTAGATTTTGTCAAAATTCACTATCCGGGGGCTTTTCACCCGCAGGTGCGCTACGTGTGCGCTGCTGGGAAGGCTGTTTTTGGCAAGCGGGGTTTAGGGACTTGGCTGGCTTATAAAAGTTACGAGTTGACTGTGGGGAAAGGTGAAACTTGGGGAGATGGAATTACGCCAGTGGAAGCTGCTGTTTTGGACGGGGCGGAAAATCTGGTGTTGGAGGGGGTTTGGCATTCGCCTCGTTCTCCGGGGAAGTGGTACGGTTCACCGGAGGTTTTGCCGACTTGGATTGAATATTTGCGTTAGAAACGAACCGCGAAGACGCGAAGGACGCGAAGGAAGCAGAAGGTTTAAGGGAAGGATTTAGTTAAATATTTATATAAAGAGCGAGTTTAGTGCGGCACAACGCGCCCCTGCGATGCTATGTTTACTTGAATTTTTATGGCTAACTGAATAGATTGAAAAAATATTTTATGTTGCCTGATCAGTAAGATTCAGAAGTCACGGCGAACCACACAATCAAATTAGAGGTTGGCTGGGGTGGAATTGGGCGACAATGCTACTGTGCGCTTGGAGGCAGATAACGAATTTCAGCCGGATGCTTTGTGGAGAATTGATGCGGGAGGTCGATCGCAAATTAGGGATGATGATTATGTGCGATCACTATCCGTGCAATCAGCGCACTTTGAAATGCTGCAAAGGGAGAAAATTGTAACTGGAAAAAGAGGTAGGTGAACACAAGCTTCAACTCAACCTACAAGAGCTGTGATCGCACTAAGTTATGCTGCGACTACTTCGACAGACCTGAACATTATATCCATTCAACCTTTGATGCCAAATCTCTCATAAAGCATCTCTCTTAACCTATTGCTACCGCGTTTCACGAAGTCATCTTCAGATTCCTGCTCCAAAGGTTCACCAATTTGATTGCTGAAGTCAGATAAAAAAGATTGATTCTGGATTAAGCTCGACACCTCTTCTGAGAATTTTTGCTTTTCATTATTTGAAAATGAGAAGGGCGTCAACATAAGGAAAGTTCCTGCTGTTAAAGCCATTTGAAGGGATGGAAGAGTTAAATCAGATTCTGGCAGTGATTGAGTAGGTGATTGCTTAATCTCATCCATAAATTCCTTAAAATTACTCATCACTGATTGAGTAGGTGATTGCTCAATCTCATCCATAAGTTCCTTAAAATTACTCATCACTTATTCTCACTTGGTATGACGATTTTTCCACGAACCATAAAAAGCACGAAGCAGCTTTTCAAATGACTTGACAACTTCCTCTATAATTTTACCTTTCGTTTTATCATCCAACCGATTCCATAGTCTGAAAAACCAATTAAATAGTTCAGATAGCCAACCAAACATCCGTATACTCCAAAGCTACGAAACAGAATCTATAACCCAACGCTGTAATATTGGCTGCATATAGATAGCCAAGCTTACCTTTTCAATCGCTGGCAGTTTTCTGATATTTGCTGCGAGGTGCGAGGAAATACTAAAGCCAGACTAAACGCTGATGAAGGTTGGGTTGCAACAGGAAACCCAACCTACCAATTCAAACTGAACTAACTATCTTTACCCTTTACCTCCAAACAGTTTATATATTCCGTATCCAACAGCAGCCGCCGCAGCAACAGGTGCAGCAGCAACTATGGCAGTACCAGCGATCGCACCTCCCCCGACAACGCCACCGATACCAGCAAGGGTGCCCATAATTGCAGCACCAGAGGCACCGCCAGCTACCGTTACAGCACCAGCACCAACTAGACCAGCAGCAGCCCCAATATTTGTAGCTGTTCTTGCCGCTGCACGAGCATCATTCTCTTCCTCAGACAAGTTCGATTGCTCTTTGAACAAAGTTTCATTCATTATTTTTGCCCCCAGATAAGCTGGCCCCGCTGCTAATACCGCAGGAGCCGCCGCCATACCACCACCAACCACACCACCTGCTGCAGCTAGACCCGAAGTAATTCCTGCTCCTGAAGTTGCTGCAACAGTCAACCCTGTTGCAGCACTAGCAGCCGCGCCTACCGCAGCACCCGTTTCTGCAACCGCTTTGACTGTTTTGACTGTATTCCCATCAATGCCCATAGTTTTTTCAACAACATTTTCTACAACTTCGTCACCGACTTGAGTGGCAAAATCTTCCCAATTCATAACTCTATTTATCCTTTTAATACTTGTCCCATTATCCTTAATAAATTAAAGGTTTGTCTAGCCCAATAATGTTCTATTATGCCGCCAATCCTCTCTCGTTTTCACTCTAACTTTAATCTAATTTTGTACAAATTTGTACAAAAATGTACGAAATTGTTGGAAGTTGTGAGCTACAATACACAAAACTCTAGCGTCTCCCTGCCAGATGAATCTTAAAGAAATGTTAAATGTCGCCGATCGCATAGTTTTGGAGAAAACAGGTCAGCACCTTGACGATTTACAGGAAGCGGTACTGCGGGGAACTCTACAACGCGAGACATACAAAGAAATAGCTAAAGATTTTAACTGTTCTGAAAGTCGCATCAGGGAAATCGGCTCGGAATTATGGCAGATACTTTCAGAGGAGTTAGGAGAAGATGTCAGTAAATCGAATTTTCGCTCCACAATGGAGAGGTTGCAAAACTCTAATATTTTAAACTTTGCACAAGACATTGTAGTGAAAGGTAGTTTTAACACCTGTGGAGAACCTAAACACCCGCCAAATAGCCCAAACTCACAGCCAATAAATCAGGAAACATCTAACTCAAAACAAATTAAAACTCTACATCAAGATTTAAGCGAAATGCCAGAGTTGGGTGATTTCTACGATCGCCCCCTCGAACTCCACACCCTCACCACCTGGATTCTACAACAACGCTGTCGCCTCATAACCCTCACCGGCATCAGTGGCATCGGCAAAACCAGCTTAGCAGTGCAACTCGTACAACAAATTAAAGACGAGTTTGACTACGCAGTTTGGTACACACTAGACGAATTCCCCACCATAGAAAAATTTCAATCTAACCTAATACAGCTTTTTTCAAATTCAGAAAAACAAGATTTATCCCCAACCAACCAGAAACGCTTACCGCTGATTAAGTATTTACAAAACCATCGCTGTTTAATAGTCTTAGATGACGTTCACAACCTTTTCTGTAGGGGGGAATTTGCCGGAAAATACAAACCTGAATGCGAAGAATATCGCTCCTTATTAAAACAAATAGAAAAACTATCCCATCAAAGCTGCTTTCTGTTGATCGGTTGGGAACAACCGAGAGAAGTGACTCAAGTTAAAAACCAAAATACTTCCATTCGTACCTTACAACTCAAAGGTTTAGACATCGCCGCCGGCCAGGAAATTCTCAGAGATTATGGGTTAGAAAAAATCGACAACAGTGAAACTCTCATTCATCGCTACCAAGGCAACCCCATATGGTTAAAAAGCGTGGCGAATCTGATTCAAGACTTGGGAGGAGGCGTGACAGAGCTATTACCAAATGATACTATATTGTTGCCAGAAGATTTGAAAGATGTTTTACAGCAGCAGTTCGATCGCCTATCCGAACTAGAAAAACAAGTAATCTCCTTGTTAGCGAAAGAAAGGCAGCCAATCAACCGGGCAAAATTGCTAGAAAATGACCGAATTCCGGCTTCAGATTTGCTAAATGCGCTGCAATCTCTATCGCGGCGCTGCTTGATTGAACAACAAGCAAATTTTTACACGATTTCACCTGTACTGAGGCAATATGCGATCGCCTATGCGGTGTAATTGATATCTTTTAGTCTCCGGAGGCAGACTTAGTTTGTATAGTAGCGATTTCAATCGCCCAGTAACTAAATACATAAACTCGCCCAAACAAAAACCGGGCAACTTCAAAGCTACCCGGCAATCATAACTTTAGACCTCAGACAAATCTAAAATCTAAAACCTAAAATTCTTAAACAGCTACAGTCTTCTTAGCAGAAGAGCTCAATTCGCCCTTAGCATACTTAGCTGCAAAATCGTCCAAAGATACTTGCTTAATCTTTGTACCGTGACCAGCGCAACCGAAAGAGTTATAGCGATCGCTACAAACCTTCTGCATATACTTGATCGACGGCTTCAAGAAGTGGCGGGGGTCAAACTCATCTGGCTTAGCAAACAAAGCTTCGCGCACCGCAGCGGTAATCGCCAAACGGTTGTCAGTATCGATATTGATCTTGCGAACGCCGCACTTGATGCCCTTTTGGATTTCTTCCACAGGTACGCCGTAGGTTTCGCGGATTTTGCCACCGTTGCTGTTGATGATTTCCAGCAATTCTTGGGGTACAGAAGAAGAACCGTGCATCACCAAGTGAGTATTCGGCAAGCGGCGGTGAATTTCTTCAATGCGGCTGATTGCCAAAATTTCGCCAGTCGGCTTGCGAGTGAACTTGTAAGCGCCGTGAGAAGTGCCGATCGCAACTGCTAGAGCATCAACGCCGGTTTGCTCGACGAAATCAACAGCTTGTTCAGGATCTGTCAGCAACTGATCGTGAGAAAGCGCACCTTCAAAGCCGTGGCCGTCTTCTGCTTCGCCCATCCCTGTTTCCAGAGAACCCAAACAACCCAGTTCGCCTTCAACGCTAACGCCGATCGAATGAGCAACATTCACCACATCGCGAGTAACTTGAACGTTGTACTCGTAGCTGGCGGGAGTCTTAGCATCCGCTTCCAGAGAACCGTCCATCATCACGCTGGTGAAACCTTGGCGCATGGCAGAATAGCAAGTGCCGGGGGCATTGCCGTGGTCTTGGTGCATGGAAATGGGAATGTGAGGATAGGTTTCAACTGCTGCCAAAATCAAGTGGCGCAGGAAATTTTCGCCAGCGTAGGAGCGAGCGCCGCGAGAAGCTTGCAGAATCACAGGGCTGTTGGTTTCGTCAGCAGCGCGCATGATCGCTTGGATTTGCTCCATGTTGTTGACGTTGTAAGCCGGTAGGCCGTAACCATTTTCAGCCGCGTGGTCGAGCAGCAATCGCATAGGTACAAGCGCCATAGATATTCCTCCTAATTATTTGTGATTTTTGGGCAGTGAATTTTGGACAAGCTTAATTCTTACGATAATATTAAGACAATTTGCCACCGATCGCGCACTATCTTTCCAGATTTACTTAAAAGTTCAAAAAACAAAATTTTGAGTTCCGAGCATTCAGCTCAAAACTCAAAATTCTTAACTCACAAATTTTTATGGGTCGCCCGGGATTTGAACCCGAGACCAATCGGTTAAAAGCCGAATGCTCTACCGCTGAGCTAGCGACCCGCGAAAACATTGTTACCGCACACAATTTCTAATAGTAGCACCCCTCATTTGAAATAGCAAGTGTTTTTTAAATAAAATTTGCAGTCATGCGAACCAGCATCTCGCAAGTCGCTCCCGGCTGCAAATAAATCAAGTGTTCGCCAGTGTTGAGGGCATTTCGAGGAGCAGTCCAAGGTTCCAAACAGTAAAAATCCTTGCCCTTCACCATCCAGAAAACCAACTTCCCATAGCTGGAGTTGTAACTCAGGGTGAGCCGCAAGCCGCTCGCCGCGTCAGTGACAGTAGCAGCAAGACCAGTGAGCTCGTCAAAGGAAACATCAATTTCATCCAGCGTCTCGTCAAAAACCCCGGTGAAGTAACCCTTTTGATGGGTGTTCTGATCTCTGTACTGCATCCCCGGAATCTCAAAGCGGAGCTTAGATTTGTCCGTCGCCAAAAAGTAGGGGTGCAAACCACTAGAAAACGGCATGGGTTCGGCAGACAGATTGGTGTATCGCTGAAAAATTTCCAAAGAATTGCCTTTAATCTGATAAGTGAAGGCTAGTTGGAAATCAAAGGGATAAACAGCCAGCGTCTTGTCGCAGCTATCGAGAATCAGCGTAAGAGCGGCGCAACCCTCTGTAACTTGTTCACCTATTGTCCAAGGCAAGTCTCGAGCAAAGCCGTGCTGTTTGAGCTTACGCTCCACTCCCTTGTGGGTGTAAGTATTCTCGGGGAGATTGCTGCAGATGGGAAACAGGATGGGAATCCCGCCACGTACAGTTAGATCGGGATTGGCGAACCGTTCCGCGTCCCAGTAGAAGATTTCTTTGCCTTCAACCAGCCAGCTAGTGGCAATACCGCCCCGTTCCGGCACAACTTCTAGAGTAGAGTTAGCCGTTTCGTCGGAGAGGATATAGGTTTTGTACTGCTTTTGCTTGAGCGCGATCGCAAACACATTTGTCATCGGTAGTAGGTCATTGATCATTGGTTGTCAGTAAATCGGTCGTTAATAATTGGCCGCTAGTATCTTGATGTTCACCCATTACCGCCCCTATCCTCCCCCGGGCTCCTCGTTGTTCCGACCCCCATCGGCTAACCAATGCTCCCAGCTATAGGAGGCAGGGCGATCCGGTGCTTGGAGCGTTTGCTGCGGGTAGCTGGTACGATCGTTGAGGTCGGCTGCCCTTTGACTGCGACTTCAAAAGATACAGCCCGAGTGGGGGGAAGATAGCTTTGGGGACTCGGCACTGCTCCTTGACTGGGAGAAGGGGGCGAAATAAACGGCTCTTTGATGAATGGCTCTTTTGTAAACGGCTCTGGTTCCCGGCTGGGATTTTGAGGTTGAGTGGGGTAGATGCGCGGCGGCAAATTTTGATTCGGAGGTGGGTTTGATTCAATTGCAGGCCCCGTCCCGTTCGGGAAAAATGAGGAGTTGTCCGGCTGTTGGGGCGCAGCCGGCAAAGCCGGCAAAATCAAAGTAGGTTTGGGTTGTCCGGGCCCTTGCTGAGTGCTTTCACCGGAGGTTCCCCCGGAACCTCGCCCGGGCTGGTATGTACCGCTCTTTGCTGCTCCTGGCAATGGAGAATTGGGAGTTTTTAGTGTGGCTCCTGGCTGGACTAGGGCATCGAGAACTACAGAAGATCCCATCGGTCGATCGAAAATACTAGAAATTTGCTCGACGCGTTTGAGGATGCGATCTGCTGCGGCTCCCTTCACAACCTTCGGCTGAAACTTTTTCACCTCCACAGGCACAAACTCTACCTTCATATTCCTGTCTTTGAGCGATACTTTCAGGACTGCGGTATCGTAATCCCTGCGAGCATTCCCACCGAATATAAAATTACCCAGCGAATAAACTATCGGACGGCCCTTGTAAATTTCTGCACCTTGCAGTACCTGGGGATGGTGTCCCACTACCAAATCAGCTCCTTGGTCGATCGTGAACCGAGCCAAATCAATCTGCCAGTCCCCCGGATAATCTGCCAATTCGACTCCCCAGTGGTAATTAACAATAATCCAGTCTACCTGACCCCTAAGAGCTCGAATATCCTCGGCCACGCGATTGTTGCGGCGGGGGTTAGTGCCCGCTTTCCCTTGGTCGGCGACGTTAAGCTCGGCATCGTAATAACCGAGGTAGGCAATTCGCTGACCCTTAACTTCAATAATATCTGGACGCCTAGCTTGTTTAATATCTCTGCCGGCTCCCAGGTGTTGAATCCCACTACTATCTAGAGTATTCATAGTCTCCACCAGCCCAGGTTCCTCGTAATCCATAGCGCGGCTATTTGCCAGATTGACAATATCCACTCCTCCGGCTGTTAATACTTTCACCGATTCGGGATCGGCTTTAAAATTTAATTGTTTTTTACCAGAGTCCAATGTAGAGCGAGTCAGGGAGTTTTCTAAGTTAACCATCGCCACATCTGCTTGCCGGTACTCGTCCATATTGGCGAAAGCCCATTGGTGATCGTTGGCAGCAGATGCTCCGAGCGCATCCGATAGATTCACATTTCCTCCGAACATCAGCGTTACTGTTGGGTCGTAACGATTAGCAACTTGCTTTTGCTGTACTACTGGTACCACTTCTAAGGCCGCTTGCACCGTATCCGCACGTTTTGGAGGCGGCCCCGACATTACCGCAGCTTGCTGGTACCCGGATACTGGAGATACTGACTGCAGGGTCAGAGCTTCGTGGTAGCTGACCCAACACCCTAAAATAAATGATGCAAGTGCCGATCCCACTAGCAGCAGAGAACGATACGTTTTAAATTTAACCCAATCGACGACCGGTAGGGAACGGTAACGCCGCCGCTGGCGGTTTGCCGGAGTGACAATTCGTACTGACTGTTTCCAGAGAATGTCTGCATCCCCAGCCAAGCGCGCGTGAATTCGCACTCCTTCTACTGCTGGCGAGTTGAGTCTCCAGAGTTGGTGGCAAATAAATTTGACTAGGCCTTCCCGGAGAGTGCTCCCGAGTAATGTAGTCTCTGGGGCAAATTCGCGCTGGAATTCTAGGAGGATTTGGACGCAGCCGGCCTGAGCCTGTTCGACGCGGGCATAAATCCCTTCGGGGCGCAGCAAGCTGTCAATCCAGTAATTCAGGGCTTGAAAGTTGCCCGATCGCGCTAGCTCCAAGATAGACGGCTGCGACCAATTTTCTGCGTACACCATCAATTAGCCTCCTTAATACGCACGAGCGATGACTCCAATTTGTTTTGAACGGAACCGCAATTCTTTTAGCTTAACCGCCACAGGTTCCGCTGCCCGTTTTGAAGCTAGTTGTTGGCCGCCACCATTTTCTACATTTAGGGGCTGCCTGCTGTCAGTGATTTTTATCACACTCCGGTCTGTTGATTTTAAATTTTAGATTTTAGATTTTAGATTGAGTTGAGAGGGGGTACTGGGGGCTAGAAATAACCTTCAAACAAAAGGTTTATGGGGGACTTGAGGCAGAAGAGAGGAAGATTTCTCAGGCAGAGTCTGTTTTTATTGTCGCTGTTTGAGTGTCGCTTTAGAGCTTCCGCTTTGAGATTTGAGATTTGAGATTGAGCCAAGAGGCTTTAGTGGGCGATCGAACAATCGATTTTAAATTTTAGATTTTAGATTTTAGATTGAGTTGAGAGGGGGTACTGGGGGCTAGAAATAACATCCAAACAAGAGGTTTATGGGGGACTTGAGGCAAAAGAGAGGGAGATTTCTGAGGCAGAGTCTGTTTTTATTGTCGCTGTTTGAGTGTCGCTTTAGAGCTTTCGCTTTGAGATTTGAGATTTGAGATTGAGCCAAGAGGCGTTAGTGGGCGATCGAACAAACGTCGAAACAAGAGGTTTCTGGGGGACTTGAGGCAAAAGAGAGCGAGATTTTTGAGGCAGAGTCTGTTGTTATTGTCGCTGTTAATCGCGTGCCGTCGTCAAGTCCTAATGCTCCAATCTATGCTGGCAAATGCCTCTCACGAGGGATGCCACTGGCTGCAGAACCTGTAATTGGATAAATGGCGTACTAGATAGATTTGGTGGTAAAATCAAATTTGGTAACTCCCATCGGTACAAAAGTTGCGGAAAACGTGAAACTGGCTAGTCCATACGGCTGTGCCTTCCGATGTAAAACCCAAAGTACGTTACGGTAAACAGACCATATTTTAAGCAAGTTACACTGCGCAGGAGAACTGACAAATGCTACAGCGCAAAATCTATCAACTCTGTTGTGATGGTCGTGAGGTTTCTATTTTTCTTCGAGATCAGCAACGTTGGATAGAGCGCGCTCGTATCCTAGATATTGAAGGGGATCTAGTCACGCTGCGCTACGAAACCGACGAAGAAGACGAAATCAGCTCCTGGGAAGAAATGGTGCGTCTCGAAAGTATTGGAGCTGTATCCCAGAAGTTGGCTTCGGTATCCCGAACTAACTGCGAACCCCTAGTTTCTGACGATTGTCCCGAAGCCGAACAAATTCGCAATCACTACCCGGACTCGAATTTGGAATAGTTTTGAGCTCGCGCTTGAGGCACAAGGAAAAGTTGGGGGAAAAGAAAACGACTTTTCTCCCTTTTTTGTGGAGAAATTATGCAAAAAACCCGCTTTAGGCCAAACATATTCTGGGTTGTGACCACATAAGCTATTTTCCCTTTAAATTTAAGCTTGATGGCGGGATCTCCTGCCCACCACACAACAGCGTAAGTACACAGTAGTTTAAAAATTCAATACGCGACAACTTACCCCTGCTGCAACCGGGTTTTTTGTCTGGGTGCGTCCAGGACTGTTTTTTTGTTTTCTTTGCCTGCCGGCTGGTTTCTAGATGCCCGACAGCTTATTCGCCGTCTGTTTCCCCATCTAGGAAAAGTTCGGACTCCGGTATCGCTTTAAAAACCGGACAGAAACCGTCGGGGGTAACTTTAAAGCCAAACAAAGCACTGGACTGGTTCCAACAGCGCTGGCTGCGGTAGTGCTGGCAATTGCCGCAGCATTCGAGGTTGGCCTGAACAGCGCTGCCTTGAAAAAGGAGTTCCCGCTGGGAGATGCCCCGCAGTACCAGTTCTTCGCCTTGCCAGCGCGCTTCTACCAAACCGGTATCGGCAAAATTGGCCCACCGAGGATCGGCTGTAATCGGACTCGGCAAGCTAATTGCTACCTCTGTCCCCAATTCGCTGAGTTCTCCCTCATAGTTAGTTTCTGGGATAGCGGGCTGCAAAAACATTTCCCCGATCGGCAATTCGACAAGTGTTCCGGCCGCCGGAGTGTGCAACTGGTAGCGGTTTCGCAGCTCGTCCAAGTTAGCCAAGTCAGCCAAATATGCAGGGGAACCGTGGAGTAAAATTACGTGCTGGGGACGCAAATTGTGGATGAGTTGGGTCGTCCCGGGCCCGTCGCAGTGTTCGGCTAGCAGATAAGTTTCGACACTTGTGACTCCAGATTCGGGCCTGTTGCCCAGCCAGTCGCTGACGGGATATCCGGGTTTTTGAGGGGCGAGCAAAATCCAAGGATGTGTGCCATCGGCAACATACAAAGCCAAATCAGCTATTTGGTCAGTAATCACAATACAGGGCGTGGCTCCCAATCCGGGGCGTTGTTCGGCAGACAGCCGGCGGACGCGGGGTTTCACCCTTTCGTCCCAAAACAACGGTTGGTGCAGAGCAAAATTTTGGACGGCGGTGGGAAATTGGGGTAACAGTTCCAGATAAGCGTCGCACCCGTCGGCGACAGTGCCATCCACCCAAATATCCAAGTCGCGGCCAGTAAAGTAGTGGTGACTGCGGAGCAGCATCAGCATTTCTTGACCCAAACCAAGGGCCGGGGCGGGCAGCAGTACCGAGTAACCGTCGGCGATGGCGCGGTGGATGCGATCGGCTAACTGATTTTCTAGTTGTCGGCGGTGAGGGTGGCGCGCCGTGCCGTAACTGCCTTCCAAAATTAACACATCAGGCTTCATGCCCCTGAGTTCTCCCAGGGGCAAACCTTCCACCAAACGAGAATTGGACAGGAAAAAGTCGCCGGTGTAAACCACTGTGTAGGTGCGGTGCGGGGCTGCATAAGTCAGCAGCACAGTCGCCGCTCCAGGCAAATGGCCCGACGGGAATAACTGCACGCTCAGTCCTGGGCGCACTTCGAGCGGCGACTGCCAGGGCAGTCCCTGACAGAACCTTGACTCTGGCTGATGAGCCACTTCTGGCCAGTTGAGCGGTAGCAGTCGCGCTGTCACTTCGCTGGCGTAAATTGGCAAGTGGGGGAAAGATTGATGGAGTGCTAGCAAACCTCTGGCATGGTCAGAGTGGGCGTGGGTACACACCACAAAATCGGCTGGCAGCGATCGATTTAGTGTCGCTGATAGCGGTGCAATATCCTCTATACCGCAGTCGAGTAAAATGCGGTGCGGCCCCATTCGGACTAGCAGACAGACCCCTTCCTGTGCGTGGCCTGCGCCGTAAGGTAAACAATCGAGATCCATCACTGCGGTTAGCTCCCTGCTTTGCACGCAACTTGCAGTATCGCCACTTTTAAACATTGGTTGCGACTGCATTCATTCGATCGAGTTCAGTCTCGGACGCTGAAACCGGGTTTGATGAACGAAAACACTTTGTTGCCGCCCTCGCTCCCGGTAAAAAAAACCCGGTTTATCTAAAGTTGTGGTGCGTAAGCCCTGGAGTTAAATGTTTGCTCGAAGGCTCCGGCTCTCGTGCAAGGAAAGTAATTGCACTTAAGATTTGATGCAGCGCCAAGAAAGCGATTTTCCGAAGGCATTGGCCGGACGGGCATTCGGCCTTCGACAAAGTTCAGGCTACTGGTTCTGGCATCAAAAGTTACATTTTATTGCACCATGTAAGAGTAGCGAACTCGATCTCATATTCTGAGTTTTAAACCTTTTTCCACAATTTGCGCCTGCTAAAAGCTAGTCTTTTTTATGAGAAGATTTTAATTCAGATGCCCAAAGATCTTGATAAAACTTTACAATTCTTCATTTTTATGGTTTTGAGGGCCGTGTATAGTCCAATCTGAAAAACGGAGAACTAGCATCGTGCTAGCTAACTGCTTTTGTCAGGGCAGAGAGAGACTTTATGAGTTTGATCGGTTTCTTTGTAAAAGTTTGATACCTTCTTCTAAGCAAACCTTGTGGCTATCGAGGAGAGAGTTTAAATGGCTTTTTGACGCCGCCCAAAAACGGATATAAGTTTCCGACAGGAATCGCCAGCAGCCCAAAGTTTTAGAGTCTTGTTCAAGCTCCAGATTCATCTGTGAAGTAAATCTCAAATCGTTCGACTGAGGGCGACTCGACAGCTCGCCCAACGTCTGAGCGCGGCTCGACTTAGCTGGACTCGACGGCTCGCCCAAAGTCTCGCCGAAGTATCAAAACTCAAATCTAAAATCGGCTAACTGGCCCATAATTAGGTTTGTTTACTTCTCTCCTTGACTAGGGGACAAAACGATGTGTTTTTTTGTTTTACCCCAAACATAGCAACATAAATCCCCCGACAAGAGATGATATTGATCCTATAAAAATACTACGAGCTTGCCAGAAGTAATCTCAGCTCGTTCAGTCTCCAATCAGCCTGTAATCTCCAGTTTTTTATCAGGGCTGCGTCTTATTTAGGGTGGAGTTTTGGACTTTTTTTTAGCTAATCCGTGCGCCGTTTAACCGCGAAAGTTTTAATTGCGAGCGTGTTTAATTGTTTGGTATGTTTTAGATAATAGTACCCGCTCGCAATTAAAGCTGAAATGAGGGGCGATCGCACAAACCCGGTTTTATCAAAAAATCTGGTTGTGAGATTTGGTATTAATGGGAGACTGGGGAGGAAGCAGAGGGCAAATAACGGCTGCAATTGACACGTGCATTGAGGTGCGAAGGTTTTCGATAAAAAAAATATTATAATGTAGGAAAAAAACTTGACATCAGCGGGTCATCGAAAGTAAAAATAAATAATAGCCATAACCAAATGAGGCTTTATGTTTTATTCGCGATCGGCGATCGGCAAGTATGGCATTGAGAAGTTGCTATTCCATAAAACAATTTCGGGTAAAAAACATCCGGTAATATACGGAGTATCTAGGATTTTTTCGCAATCTAAAATCTAAAATCTAAAATCTAAAATGGCAACAGCTATTCTTGAGCTGGAAATCTCCAAACTCCCGCCAGAAATTACGGTTGAGGAGCGTTACAGCAAAGCCTTAATTTTAATTCGACTACACGGAAAACCGATCGGTCAAGCTCTTTTTCACGTAGTCGGAGGCCGCATTGGCGGTGACGAATTACGGAAAACACTGAGGAATTGTGCTGGTGACAACTTCTGGAAAAACTTGGTCTACGACACTCTAGAATGGGATGAGCGGGGGTCGGTGGAGGCATTGCCGCTAGCCACAGTAGCGGTTTGCACGCGCGATCGACCGGAAGATTTGCGGCGCTGTCTAGACGCGCTGATGCAGCTCCCAGACGAGGGTCAGGAATACTTAGTAATTGACAATTGTCCCAGCACGGACGCTACCAAGGAACTGGTCAAAAATTACCCACAAGTCCGCTATGTGCGCGAAGACTTACCAGGCTCCAGCGCTGCCCGTAACCGAGCTTTACGCGAAGCTAAACATGAATTCGTAGCCCTTACAGATGATGATGCTGCCCCCGATCCGAACTGGCTGCGATCGCTCTTGCGAAATTTCAGCGATCCACGAGTGATGTGCGTCACGGGGCTGGTGATGCCCTTGGAACTGGAAACCGAAGCCCAAGAATGGTTTGAGTGCTACAGCCCCCACGGGCGGGGATTTGAGCGCCTAGTGTTTGATGGGGCGCATTGCAATCCTCTGATTGTGCATCTTGTGGGAGTTTCGGCGAGTATGGCTTTGCGGAAAAGTTCGATCGACTACATTGGCCTGTTTGACGAAGCTTTGGGGGCGGGAACGCCCACGGTGGGTGGCGAAGACTGTGAACTCTTTGCCCGCATTTTGCGCGCGGGCTACTGCATTGTCTACGAGCCGAGAGCATTGAGCTGGCACCGCCATCGGCGCACTTGGGAAGAATTGCGAAAAACGCTCCAGGGCTACGGCATCGGAGTCTATGCTTTCTGGACGCGGATGTTTGTAATCAACAGAGAATTCAGTGTGCCTGTGTTAGCCTTGTCATGGCTGTTGTACAAACAAATTCCTGAACTAATTGCTTCTTTGCGAAAGCAAGCGGATTCTATCCCTAGTGATTTGCTTTTGGCTCAACTGCGGGGCTGTGTCAGTGGCCCGATGGCTTATTTTGTGTCTCGCAAGTGGTTGCAAGAAATTAAGGGGAGCAATAAATAGGGATTTTTAGATTCTTTTTAACCGCAGATGAAATGCAGATGAAATGCAGATGAAGTTAATTTTGATAATCTAAATATGGAAAATTTAACAGTTAGCGTAATTATTCCCACTCACAACCGAAGTTCTTCGCTGCGGCGCGCTCTTGATGCTTTGCACTCGCAGACTTATCCGATTGACCTAATGGAAGTTACAGTAGTCGCAGATAGTTGCATTGACGATACTTTGGCAATGTTACAAGACTACAAAGCTCCGTTTAAACTGCACGCGATGGAGGTAAATTGCCGGAGTGCTTCCATCGCCCGCAATACGGGAGCAGCTTCGGCTACCGGGCAATTGCTGCTGTTTCTTGACGATGACATCGAAGCGCTGCCGTCTTTAGTCGAAAGCCACGCGCGGGCACACCAAGTGCGTCCGGGCTGTGCTGTCATGGGTCCTTATCCGCCAAAGTTGCAGGGAGGAACTACATTGTTTGGCGTACATGTGCGGGCTTGGTGGGAAGACAAGTTTTATCAGATGAGTCAGCCTGGTCACCGATTTACTTATCAAGATTTGCTCAGCGGCAACCTTTCTTTGGATGCAGAACTGTTTGCTCGTCTCGATGGCTTTGATTCGGCTTTCGGGAACTGCGGCGGGGAAGATTACGAGTTTGGGGTGCGTTTGCTGAAAGCTGATGTACCTTTTGTTGTGGCTGCTGAAGCAGTGGGCTTTCATTACGAACACGAAACCAACAATCTCGATCGCTCTTTCCGCCGAGCTCGTCAGGAAGGGCGATCGGATGTTTTGATCGGCCAGCGACACCCGGAACTTAGACCGATACTGCCGGTAGCAGTCTACGAAACTGCTGACTCGCTGGTGGAGCAAATTGTGGTGGCGGTCACGTTTTTCTGGCCGGCTGCTGTGGATTGGCTGGCACTGGGACTGAGAAAATTTCTTGATTTACTCGAAAGCCTGCGGATGCGGGGAACTTGGCGGTGGTTGCGGCCAAAATTGCGCGGTTATTGGTATTTGCGGGGTGTCATCGATGAGTTGAAAAGTCGATCGGCTCTTTCTAGTTTTATGCAAGGTGAGCCTACTCATGCTGACTTGGGCAGACATGAAATTGAAATCGATTTGCAGGAAGGTTGGGAAGCAGCAGAACGAATCATTGACGAGCAAAAACCCGAGGGCATTTACCTCCGTTACGGTGAACTGTCAGTCGGTCACGTCACTCCCAAATTCGGTGTAGAGCCACTGCGGGGCGCTCACTTGCGATCGATTCTGGCGCTTGACTTTCCCGAACCCCTGGCTCGGGCGATCGCGGTTAAAGGTATGCCCAAAAGTGCTGCTCATTCTGAGCCTATCTTAGTGGACAACACCCTACTTCAACCTCTACTTTTATTTACAGTATTGGACCATAAAAAACTGAAAACTTCATCCTATAACTGACATAATTAGGCAAAATAAGCAACCAAAGATAGAGGTGTAATAAACCATTGAAGTAAGTAGAAATAAATAGGAATTGAAGTAAAAACAAGAAAAATTAAAAATGGTAATTATGGCAATAAAATTAATTGAAGCTGATTTTTTAGCACCAATTGCTGACAAGCTGACCCTGGTGCCGACTCAGAATTTGGTTAAGATTCAGCCCTGGGAGGCCTCCGGGCCAGAACCTCAGATAGCTGCCGGAGGTGTGCGGTGAGAAATGTAAAAACGTTCGTCGATGGGCGCAAAATGGCTCATTGGTTGGATTTGCTGCGGGTGTTGGTCGATCGCGAGATGAAATTACTTTACAAGCGATCGACCTTGGGGATTGCTTGGACTTTAATCAGTCCGCTGTTACAGTTGGCTGTATTTTCCTTTTTGTTTCGCTCTGTTGTACCCCTTAATATTCCCAAATTTTCTTCCTTTGCTTTCAGCGGCTTGTTAATCTGGAATTGGTCTCAAACGGTATTATTTAAATCAACGGCATTAATTACCAATAATAAGGCACTAATCAGGCAGCCAAATTTCCCCTCGGCAATTTTGCCGGTAGTCACGACGACGACTGGGCTCATTCACTTTTTCTTAGCATTGCCGGTGTTACTTATCTTTCTGGCAATTGATGGCGTTCATCTGAATGCAGTGCTATTTTTGTTGCCCCTGCTGATGATTATTCAGTTTTTCCTGACAGTTAGTTTTGCTTATCCCCTTGCCGCTTTGAATGTCACTTTTCGGGACACTCAGCACACTTTGGGAGTAGTTTTGCAGATGATGTTTTACCTGACTCCGATTTTCTACGACATTAGCAGCGTCCCGGAAAAATTTAAGATTTTTTATTACTTAAATCCAATGGTGCCACTGATAGAAGCTTACCGCGCCATACTGCTCAAAGGTATGCCGCCAGATTGGCGGGTTCTGTTAATTTTGACCTTGGCTGTGGCGGCTCTTTTGCCCATCGGACTGGGAATTTTTAGACGGCAAAGCGATAATTTTGTGGAGGAGTTGTAAATGCGTGAAGCAATTATTGTCAAGGGCTTGGGTAAGCGTTTTAACCGCTACTCTACCGCGAAACCTTATACGATTATGGAAGCCGCTTTGTCCGGTTGGTGGCGGCTGAAGCCGGAGTCGCGTTTTTGGGCGCTGCGGAATATAAATTTTACTGTTTCTCCTGGGGAAATGCTAGGAATTCTTGGCAAGAATGGCGCGGGAAAATCAACGCTGCTGCAATTAGTCGGCGGGATTGGTCACGCTGAGGAAGGAACTATTAAAGTTAACGGCCGAATTGGCGGCTTGTTGGATTTGGGTGCGGGTTTTCACACGGATCTAACTGGCAGAGAAAACGTGTTTGTGGGTGCGGTGGTGGCAGGTTTGACTCGCCGCGAAGTGGCGCGCAGGTTTGACGATATTGTGGAATTTGCAGAGTTAAAACAGTTTATTGACAGCCCGATGCGGACTTACAGTACGGGGATGAAAATGCGGCTGGCTTTTTCGGTGGCGGTGCATACCGATCCAGAAGTGCTGTTAGTTGATGAACATTTGTCGGTGGGTGATGTCGCTTTTCAAACTAAATGTTTGAATAAGATAACTGAGTTTAAAAATCAAGGATGTGCGATTGTTTTGATTTCTCACACCGCGTCGCAAATTCAGAAAATGTGCGATCGGGCTTTGTGGCTAAAATCCGGTGAAATTGTGGCTTATGGGGAACCGGAAGTGGTAGTCGGTCAGTATTTGTCAGAAATGCGATCGTCCACAGAAAATCGCACTCCCCTGCCTGCTGCTGAAGCTACAAGTAGCGGCTCGCCACTGCGAGGTACTCAGAATCGCTTCGGTTCTATGGAAGTAGAAATTACCGATGTCAAAGTGTCGCCAACTACGGAAATAGATAGCGGTGATGCTATTAGCATTGAAATTCATTATTCGGTGTATCAGGAAATTTCTGCTGCTATTTTTGCCGTGACAATCAGCAGAGAAGATGGTCAAAGCTGTTTTGAGACTAATACTAATCAAATGGGCAGACTGCTGCCGCTGGTGAAAGGGAAAGGCAAAATCCGGCTGCAAATAGATAGGCTGGATTTAGGAAACGGTCAGTATTACGTGAATGCTGGGGTTTACGAGGAAACTTTGGCTTACGCCTACGATTATCATTGGCAGGTTTATCCGCTGTACGTGCGATCGACTGTAAACCAAAAAACGATTCTTTGTCCGCCGTTCCGCTGGGAATTTGAGGGCCAAATGCCGCTTATGGATTTAGCCGAACCAGCCGGTGAAACTTACAATTTGGATAAGAATAATCCCGGCTATGCCAAGATTTTGACTCAGTTGGCAAATAAGCAAAAACCTCACTTTTTAATGATTGGTGCTCAAAACTGTGGCACGGAATCTCTATACGGCCATCTCGCAAATCACTTGCAAATTATCAAAGAAGGTTCCCAGGACATTCACTTTTTTGAATTAAATTTTGAGCGTGGTGTTGATTGGTACAGCAAGCAGTTGACGCGGAGTGTAGCGAGTGAGAAGGTGTTACTGTGGGAGATGACTTCTTACTATATTTATCATCCTTTGGTGGCGGAGCGAGTTTACAAGTGTTTCCCGGAGGTTAAGCTGATTGTAATGCTGCGAAACCCGGTAAAACGAGCGTGGATGCACTATCATTTAGAAGTGGCGAGCGGCTGCGAAAAGTTGGATTTTGAAAAGGCGATCGCTTCAGAACCTGATAGACTCAAAGGTGAGATTGAAAGAATCCAAGCTGATGAAAAATATTACAGTTTTAATCACCAGCATTATTCTTATTTGTCGCGGGGAATTTATGTAGAACAAATCAAAAATTGGCTCGACTATTTTCCTAGAGAACAGTTGCTAATTATCAAAAGCGAAGATTATTACGCACATACAGGCAAAGTTTTTTCGGAAGTGTTAAATTTTTTGGAAATTAGTTCGAGTGCCAGTAAAGAAGATGAAATTCATCATCTCGATGAATACAGCCAAATGCCACCGGAAATCGAACAAGAATTGACAAATTATTTCAAACCTTACAATCAGGAACTTTCTGATTTGTTGCATGAAGATTTTAGTTGGAGTTAGGAAAAAAGTTTTTAACCGCAGAGATCCCAGAGATAAACATTAATCATACCTTTTTCTTTTCTTCCTCTCGATCTTGTGCGCTCTCTGCGATTCATTAAAAAAATCTCATCCACAAACCATTTATCAGGTATAAAAATGCAACGGATATTTTTAGTAGGCTCTCCGAGAAGTGGCACAACCATGCTTCAAAGTTTATTAGCCGCTCATCCTGAAGTTATTTCTTTTCCTGAATCTAAGTTTTTTCACTATTTACTGTACAAGAAGTTTGCGGGAAAGTTGCCAGGTAGGATGGAAGCTTTTTTTAAGGATGAGATTAGTCGGCCTGAACTTTTGCAAGATTTTGATGATAGTCAAACTGTGGCAACTAAAGTTAGTTGGTTTGTCGGAGTTTTGGATGGTTTGGCTGCGGAACAAAACAAAAGTATTTGGTTGGAAAAAACGCCGGAACACATATATTTTATTGAAGATATACAGCGCTTGTTGCCGGATGCTAAATTCATACATATTTTGCGAAACAGTATGGATACAATAGCTTCTCTTCATGAGGCTACTAGGAATTCTCATGATTTGTGGGGGCCTGGTTGGGATTTAAATCACTGTATCCATCGCTGGAAGGAGGCGATGTTAATTAGTCACAAATATGCTAAAAATTCTAATCATATATTAGTCAAATATGAGGAAATACTCGATAATAAAGTCAAAAAATTAGAAGAAATTTGTGATTTTATGAAAATTGAATATGATGATAGAATGCTGGAATTCTATCAAGAAAAAGCTGCTCATCTCAGTTTAAATCTACCTTGGCACCAAGGGATAGAGAGAGAGGTGAAAAGTAATAAGGTTCACAAATATCATAAAATTTTCAAAAGCAATGAAATCAGATATATTTTAGATAAAATTCACCGAGTAAAGGGTGAAATTGCCTGGAAAGTTGCGGTGGAAGTGAGCGAACCAATTTCGGATATTTACGCTTTGCAAATATGCGATCGCCTGTCCTGTACGATCAAACTAGAAGGAATTAAACTCGGTATTATTGAATTGCCGATTTGCGATGGCATGGTTGCGGCTTCGGTTTTGGCGGATGCGATCGCAGCCCAGTTTGCTTGGCAAATTCTCGATCGCTTCTTTCAACGCAATCGCTGCGAAAAAGGCAATAAATTGTGGGAAACTTTGCTGGAATCATTGCACCCTAAACATGACTGGACGCTATTTCTGCAAGAATTATGGGGGCGTCCGCATTGGCATTTGGAGGATTTCTACAAGCCTGAAATAGCTGAGGAAGTCTCAACAATTACCCTCGAAAAAGATTTGATAGTATTAGAAATTAGCGAGGAATTTGCTAATATAAAAGTTGAGCTTTCTGAAATAGACGTGCTGGTGAAAGTAGGCGGCGTTGCTGTCGGTATTGTCACTGTTGCGGTGGAAAATAATTTTGTTTCGGCTCAAAAATTGCGATCGACAATTACTCGAAATATGGGTTTTGAGTTGTGCGTCACCGCCGTGCGAGAAGCTTTGCTGGGAAAACCACTCAACGGCAAGCAATGGCTGCGATCGCGCTTAGCCTCTTGTGCTCAACAAAGGTCGAATTTGCCCGACTCGTTGAATGCACCGGGTGCTGAGGGCATTTATCCCCAAAATGCGTTGATATTCGGCAGGCGATCGGGTGCGATCGGGACAAGTGTCAGCCGTCGTGCCTCACTCCCGGCGGCGGCGCTGCAGGAAATCGAGTCAGCCGCGGCAATCGCGGGGCAACCGACAATGCAAATTCCCCAAGAAAACGAGTTTCCAAAGCAAGTATTTTACGCACCGGAAATCATTGGCTCAAAATCTTCTTATCGGGAAGTTTCTCATTCGGTGAAACCTCAAGTTTTTGACAATCATAGCCTTACACAAAAACTACCGATTCTCTCGTACCGCCGCATTTCTCCTGACGGTTTAAACGCCGTTACTCCCCAGATTTTTGAACAACAGTTACACAATTTTAAAAAGCAGGGTTATTACAGTGCGACTTGGGACAATTGGCGAAGCGCAAAACTGGCTAAAACTCCTTTACCCGGTAAAGCTGTATTGATGACATTTGACGGCGGCTATCTGGACTTTTTCCAATATGCTTGGCCTGTGCTAAAACGCTTTGATTTTACAGCAACTGTTTTTCTCGTAGCGGAGTCAATAGGAAAGACAAATACTTGGGAAAAAGCCGAATTTGAAGAAGTGCAGTTAATGGGATGGCGAGAAATTTTGCAACTGCGGGATGCCGGAATTGAATTCGGTTCTATGTCTGCTACTCATCAACCTTTGACTGCATTGTCGCCGACAGAAATTGTGCGGGAGGCGGCCAAATCCCGTGCTATCTTGGAACGGGGATTAGAGAAATCTGTTAAATGTTTTGCCTATCCTTACGGGGATGTCGATCCAATTGTAGCGCATTTAATTGGAGCGAGTGGATATACTTTTGGTGTATCATATAAATTAAATTATAGCAGTTTTGACGATAATTTATTGTCGCTGCCGCGCATTCAAGTTACCGCAGAAAATGCCTTAAAGTTAGCTTAGTAAGGTGCGTCAATCAGCCCGATTTTTCCCTCAACTAACAATCTCTCAACGGACGCACCTTACAAGTGAAATTTATTAATCAATCCCTTGATTTTTCTCTGCAAATAACCGCCTAACCCTCGGGAAATTTTCTCAAATTTATAATCAAATAAAATATTCATAACATCTTCAGTTTTCATATACTTTAAATAAGAAATCATTTTATCGGTTAGTTCATCATTAACATCATCGATATACTTTCTCACTGCCAACCTTTCCGAAATATTCCATTTCCGATCAAACTTGCGGTGCATTTCTGTCTCATAATCCCGAAAATCTGAGATTTTCCCCTCCAAATACCTTTGAATATATTTCCCCGCGATTTGGGCACCATCCATCCCGTGTCTAATCCCTTCGCCACCCAAAAAATTTACTGTCGAAACACTATCGCCTATCGCAATTATATTATTATCTTTGCAATAAATATCCTTCAAACCAGGGCTGTACTTCAGCGTGGAACCGTGTTTGTCAATAATTTTATAATTTTTAGACTTCAGATATTCATCAATCAGTAAATCAATATATTTTTTCAGCGGTGACAAATGCCTCACCGTTTTCGGATCTAAAAAAATGCGACCCGCACCAACTTTCAGCCTGTTTGGTTCCATTGGGAATATCCAGGAATAACCCTTCGGCATCCATTTATCGCCCAAAAAGAAGATTAAATCACCGCTGTATTTATTGTAAACTTCTGGCTCTACTTCAATTAAATATTCGATTCCGGTTCCCGACAAAAAATCTGGCTTATCATTCTCTTTTTCGTACATAACTGCCCTAGCAAAGCCAGTAGCATCAACCAATATTTTCGTGCTAACTTTGATTATTTGACCGTCGGATAACTGTTTAAATTCTACGGTTGTTTCGCCCTTGGCTTGTGAATGTCGGGTGTAGCGATAACCCAGCCAAACTTCACCGCCAAATCGCTCAGCTTCGCTGGCCAAAAATGCTCTAAATTTAGCAAAGTTGAGAACAACTCCCAAGCTTTCGGGAGACTCCCAAGTTTGACTGACTTTGCTAGTTTCAATAGTAAGTTTGTGCCAAAAACTGCCGATAACGGATTCAGGCAAATCGAATTTAGAGAGGGTTTCTAGAGGCGTGGCGGCGCTAGAAAAGTCATTTTTATTAAAATTGTCGTTTTGCTCTGCCAGCAAGACTTTGTGGCCGGATTGGGCTAGGATTCTCGCACAGTGACCGCCTGCAGGGCCGGCTCCTACTATTACTATGTCAAAACTTTTTAAATTCATTTTGCTTTTAACTCGCTTCCAATGTCAAAATACCCGCAGACATATCGCAATGGTAGTTATGACGCCACTACGATTCAAATTGCTTCAAACGGTCAAATTTTAGGTAGAGTTCTGAATGTGACACCATCGGACTTGCGGGGTCGTTTTATTACACTGTCATAGAGCGGGTATTTCTTAGGATTAGTCTCGAATGAATGGTAAGGTGCGCTAGGCGCACCCTACAATCCTAGCTATTTACACGCTAACAGGAGACTGTTTGCGGCTGAATGTTGCTAAGATTCGATCGCACATTTGCGACGGATTTAATCCCAAACTGGCAAATGATTGTTCAGGCGTTGCATGATCTACCAATGTATCGGGTACACCCAACCGCATCACTGGAACAAGAACATTATTGTCCAACAAAGCTTCGGCTACTGCTGAACCAAAGCCTCCCATCAAACAGCCTTCTTCCATTGTGACAACTTTGCCGATTCGCTGTGCCAAAGGCAAGATTAATTCGGTGTCCAAAGGCTTGACAAAACGCGCATTGATCACAGTTGCTTCAATACCGTGCTCGCTCAGAATCTGGGCGGTTTGCATTGCCGGATAAACCATTGAACCGTAACCCAAAATCAGCACATCGTCGCCGTTGCGGAGAATTTCGGCTTTGCCGATCGGCAATTCTTCCCAACCTTCCTCCATCAAAGGCACGCCGTAACCGTTGCCGCGCGGGTAACGCATCGTTATCGGTCCGTTTGTGTGGTTGATTCCCGTGACTATCATCCGCTGCAATTCTGCCTCATCTTTTGGTGCCATAACTACCATATTTGGCAGGCACCGCAAGAAGGCAATGTCGTACATTCCTTGGTGAGTTGGGCCGTCAGCACCGACAATGCCGGCGCGATCCAAACAGAAGAAAACTGGCAAATTTTGGATGCAAACATCGTGAATTATTTGGTCATAGCCTCGCTGCACAAATGTCGAGTAAATTGCCACAACCGGGCGCATTCCTTCGCAGGCTAAACCAGCGGATAAAGTCACGGCGTGCTGTTCGGCAATCCCGACATCAATGTACTGTTTTGGCAGTTTTTCATGAAGTTTATCCAGACCGGTTCCGGTTGCCATTGCAGCGGTAATGCCGACAATTTTGGGATTATCTTCTGCTAGCTTGACGAGGGCGTGGGCAAAGACTTTCGAGTAAGCTGGAGGCTTGGGTTTAGTGGATGGAATGCCTTTGCCGGTGGCTAAGTTAAAGGGATTCTGGGCGTGATAGCCTACTTGGTCTTTTTCGGCGATCGCATATCCTTTGCCTTTCACCGTCACCACATGAACCAACACCGGCCCTTGAATGGTATGAGCTTGTTTGAAAGTGGCAATTAACTCTTCCAAATTGTGTCCATCTACCGGGCCCATGTAAGTAAAGCCTAATTCTTCAATTACTGCTCCAACTTTTGAGACGGCCAAGCGTTTCATCCCTTCTTTGAGGCGTTCCATTTCAGGAGTAAAAGTTTCGCCGACAAAGGGAATGTGTTTAAATTGTTCCTCTAAGTTATCTTTGAGAAATTGCACCGGTGGCGACAATCGCATCTTGTTCAAATAGCGGGTAATTGCGCCGACGTTGGGCGAGATTGACATCTCGTTGTCGTTGAGCACAACTAACAAATTGGTTTTCGGCATATGGCCCGCGTGGTTGATCGCTTCAAGTGCCATGCCGCCAGTCAATGCGCCGTCGCCGATGACTGCTACAGTTTTAAAGTTTTCCCCCTTGAGGTCGCGCGCCATCGCCATTCCTAGTGCTGCGGAAATGCTTGTGGAAGCGTGACCTGCGCCGAAGTGGTCAAATTTGCTCTCGCAGCGCTTGAGATAGCCTGCAACGCCGTCTTTTTGGCGTAGGGTGTGGAATTGGTTGTAGCGGCCGGTGATTAATTTGTGAGGATAAGCTTGGTGACCGACATCCCAGGTAACTTTGTCGCGATCGAGGTCGAGTGTTTGGTAGAGTGCTAAGGTCAGTTCGACTACACCCAATCCTGGGCCGAGGTGGCCGCCGCTAGCGGCTACAGTTTCTAAATGCTTTTCTCGAATTTGTCGGGCAATTTGTTCGAGTTGATGAATCGAGAGGCCGTGTAATTGGTTTGGGTGAGTCAGTTCGCTGAGATGCATATTTTAAAATCTTGCTCCTGTGAATCAGGACGAATCCTTAACAGATATAGGTTGAGCCTGCGACGTTGGGTACGGGCAAACGTTAGAATAGTTTAACGGTTATTTGAGGAAAACTGTTAGGCGTAAGATTTTTGTTATTTTTGGCCTGGTAATTATAGTTAATAAATTGCGCGCCGTCAATATAAAAAAAGCTTATGTTGTTAGTTGCTAATGGCTAGTTGTTAGCTGCATGGAGATTCTTAAGCATTTTTAACTACTTTTTGTAGTGATGGCTGACTTTTTAGCCATCTTGTTTCTGCAGGCGGACTATGATACAAAATCCTTAACAGTGATGGAGCATCTCATATTTGTAAAAACACTGCTTCTGGCTCCTTCCTTCTGCCTCAAAACTTTAATTTCTAGCTTGGCTGCAAAAGTGAGATGCTCCCCTGTTAAGTGTGATTTATATACAGCCTATTCCAGGTTTATGAAGTACACTCCAGAAACCAGGTTTCTTTACAG
Source organism: Microcoleus sp. Pol11C2 (assembly GCF_036701505.1). NCBI lineage: Bacteria > Bacillati > Cyanobacteriota > Cyanophyceae > Oscillatoriales > Microcoleaceae > Microcoleus > Microcoleus sp. Pol11C2. The sequence goes on along the minus strand of NZ_JAUBQX010000002.1, from coordinate 96,154 downwards.
TTCTCGCATCCTTACTGATTCTGTTCAAAAAACCCGGTTTCTCGCCAGCTACATCTACATGGAATATGCTGTAAATCAACAACCTCTACCAGAAATCATTCCATTTACACTGGAAAAGTTTTCCCGAATTTGGATAGTAGAGAGCTGCGACGCTCGAAGCATTATTTTGTAAGCTCAAAAGTCGATTCGGGCGACGGCGACAGACTCTCGCTTACTCCGCTGATGGCAAAGGAGTTTCCGCTTCTTCGGGCGGCGGAATTTCAGCAGGAGTCGATTCGGGCGACGGCGAAAGACTCTCGCTATCGGCCGGCGGAATTTCAGCAGGAGTCGATTCGGGCGACGGCGAGGGACTCTCGGCCCCGGGCGAGGGACTCTCCGAAGGACTTGGGGCGGGAGTTTCCGGCGGTGGCGGAAGTGGTGCGGGCTCGGGCTGGGGGCTTTGGAGGCTTTGTACCCACAAACCTAAACCGCCGCCGGCTAATATCAGCCCCAACACCCCCAGTAGGGGGAGCGGCAGCTTGGACCGCCGTTTTTGAACGGGTTCCGGGGCGGGGGAAGTTTCGGGGTACAACAACTGTTTGGACGATTCAGAAAGCTGAGATTCAGGAATCCTCCCGGACTTCTGGAGGGACCGTGGCAGGGACGGCGGCAGCGACACCGAGGCTGACGCTGGCGCTGACGCCGGCGCTGACGCCACCGCCGGATCAAACAGTACCAATCTCTCCGGCGACATCCGACAGTGAGTGGCCACCACGGAGGTGTTGTCATAACCGTTTTTCTCGTTGGCGAGACGAATCCAAGACTGAACCGCGGCTTCCAAAGACATTTTGCCCTCAAGCACCTCTGGGCCGTAATTTTCCCAAGATTTCTCTACCCAGTCGTTGTCGCTCAAACCGTCGGAACACAGCAGCAGTAAGCCTTCCTCTTCGACAATAAATCGCTGAATCGTCGGGCGCAGGAAATCGCCGTCCCGCGTGCCCAAAGCTTGAGTCAGGGCTCCTGCATCGGCTCGCAGTTGAGTTTCCCAGTACAAACAGTGTCCTAGCTGGACTTCCCTTGAGGCTACGTCGTCGTCCACAGTCAGCCGGTGACAGTAATTTTTGCCAATCCAATAAGCGCGGCTGTCTCCAACATTGACTAAATAAAGTTCGTGGCTGTTATTCGAGGGCAGATCCTCGGAAATTTTCACTTTTTGAGGCAACTGGAGGGCCATCACCAAAGTCGTCCCCATCCGCTGCCGCAACTCTTTTCCCTGCTCGTTATTTTGAGCGGAAATCACATTATTCACAACTCTCACTATTTCTTCGAGTTGCTTGATGACCATTGCTGGCGTCATCAACTCTTCTTGTTCAGTAATTTCTGCGAGCAAATTTTGGATTAAAGCTTTCAGGGACTGCACGGCTAATTGGCTGGCAACTTCTCCTCCTTCGTGGCCTCCAACCCCGTCGCAAACCATTGTCAAGTAAGGAATTAGTTTGTCGTTCCCTGAAGTTTTGCTAGATTGAAAATCAGCAGCAACCGGATAGCAACTGTCTTCATTCTGCGAGCGCTGCGGCCCGGTATCGGTCATGCCGACTACTTCTAAGTGCAGAGGCAATTTAGCGGCTTGTTCTAATAGTAAATCGTTTAGTTCCAGGGCGATCGCGTCGAAATTCATGCTGCTGCGGCGCATAAACTGACAAATCTCTCCGAGTTTCGACTGCACCTCGGGTTGCGCTGATTCCACCAAACCTGACCACACATCTCCCAAATCCCGCAGCGTCGGTACAAAATTGCCCCGGTGCAGTTCCAGCAGGCGTACCCGCCAACCTTCCACCCGCAAATTTTCCGGTACCAGCAAACTCGAAGCGACTCCTTGTTCCGACAGCGGTGCCCACAGTTGGAGCATTTGCCACAGCCAGTAAACTTGGCGCGCGGCGCTTGTCCCCGACCAAGATTCTAAAATAGAAGGATACAGGCGACCGAAATTATTGATGGGCACATTTTCCAACAAGAGCACCTCTGCCGCTTCCGGTGCTTCCCCTAGCGAACAATAACCGTATACTTCCGGCGTATGCAGCCGTTGGGGATACAAATGCAGGTAAGGCATAATCGTATCTGGCAGTTGTTCCGGGACGCTGGGAGGCAGAACTGGACGGCTGTCGAGCCAGATTTGGGGTGCAATGACAAAGTATCGATCGGCTATTACCTTACCCGCAGGCACTTCCTCGGCTGCTTGTCCCACCACCCACACATAGCGATAAATTAAATCCGTTTCGCACGCTGCACAGTGCTGGCGGCCAAAGGTATTGCGTGGATCGGCACAGCTAAGATTCGGGCAATAAATGGGTTCGGAGAAACTGCTGATCATATCGAAATAGTTTGTGTAAAAACATTCTGAAGATATATGATTCGCAAGCCCAAATTCATGAGCTTGAGAATAAACTGATTTTAGCCCCTATCAATTTCTTAACTGCCTTTGGGCCCGTAGAAATTGTAGTTTCTGCCAGTCTGCACCGGCTTAAATTGTAATTTAAGTTACTAAACTCAGACTTGGAGTACGATGGAAGCCTCAACCTGGTACCGCGGCGCGAAAAAGCGCTCTGAGGGCTTGCAAGTGGCAAACCCTTGCAGAGTCAGTTGTTGGCATTTCTTAAATCTTAAATTTCCAATCTAAGATCTAAATAGTATCACCTATTCTTTTTATGATCTGGACTCCGACGCTCCTTTGGCTGCTAGCTGGGTCTTTGCTGTGTTTGGCAGAGCTATTTCTCCCGACTGCTTTTGTCGCTTTTGTGATGGGACTGAGCGCCTTCGCCGTAGCTGGATGCTCTCTAGTTCTACCTTACGTTAATTTACAAATATTCCTGTGGATGGTATTTTCGACAGTTTTTGTGCTGCTGTCTCGGCGCTTGATACCCAAAGGCAAGGCAAGGGCGATCGCAGATTCTCAGGAAGCAAAAACTTTAACAGAAATTCCCCCCGGAGAAGCCGGCCGAGTCATTTATGAGGGGAATTCTTGGCAAGCTCGCTGCGAAGACACGAAGGCCACTATCCCCCCCAACCAAAACGTAATTGTCGTCGGACGGAAAGGCACTACTCTGATAGTTTTGCCAGAAAATCTCTTGCATTCTTAAACAAAATGCGTAATTAATCACAGCCAATTAGTAGTTAGTCATCAGTCATTAGTCAACAGTCAACACTCAACAGTCAACAGTCAACACTCTATATTTATAGGAGGCGACCGTGGAACAATTTTTTTTACTTGTATTTTTAGCACTCGGCGGCTCAGCTCTCGCAGGTTCCGTCAAGATTATCAATCAGGGAAATGAAGCGCTGGTGGAAACTTTAGGTAAATACAACGGCAAGAAACTGGAACCCGGTTTGAATTTTGTCACGCCGTTTATGGATCGCGTCGTTTACGAGCAAACAATTCGGGAAAAAGTCTTAGATATTCCTCCGCAAGCTTGTATTACTCGCGATAACGTTTCCTTCACGGTTGATGCTGTGGTTTACTGGCGCATTGTAGACTTGGAAAAAGCCTGTTACAAAGTAGAAAATCTCCAGTCAGCAATGGTGAATATGGTGCTGACTCAAATTCGCGCCGAAATGGGTCAACTGGATCTCGAACAAACCTTTACTGCTCGTTCTCAAATTAATGAAATCTTGCTCAGAGATTTAGATATTGTTACCGATCCTTGGGGAGTGAAAGTAACGCGGGTAGAATTGCGCGATATTATCCCTTCTAAAACTGTACAGGAATCGATGGAATTGCAGATGGCCGCCGATCGACGCAAGCGGGCGGCAATTCTGACATCCGAGGGCGAACGCGAGTCAGCAGTTAACAGCGCCAAAGGTAAAGCTGAAGCGCAAGTTCTGGATGCAGAAGCGCGCCAAAAAGCGACTATTTTGGAAGCGGAAGCTCAACAAAAGGCGATCGTCCTGAAAGCTCAAGCAGAACGCCAAAGTCAGGTTTTGAAAGCTCAAGCTACTTCTGAAGCCTTGCAAATAATCGCCAAAACTCTGCAAAATGACCCCACTGCCCGGGAAGCTTTACAATTTTTGTTAGCTCAAAACTATCTGGATATGGGTCTAAAAATTGGCACCAGCGACAGCAGCAAGGTGATGTTTATGGACCCGCGCAGCATTCCCGCTACGCTCGAAGGAATGCGATCGATCGTTGGGGAAGGTAATAATAATGAGGTGAAAAAGTAGGGGAGCATCTCATATTTGTAAAAACACTTCTTCTGGCTCCTTCCTTCTGACTCTTTCCTCCTACCTCGCAGCAAGAGAGCCTCCTGCCTCAAAACTCCAATTTTGGGCTTGGCTGCTTTCATTGAGATGCTCCCAAAAGTAGGGGAGCATCTCATATTTGTAAAAACACTTCTGCTGGCTCCTTCCTTCTGACTCTTTCCTCCTACCTCGCAGCAAGAGAGCCTCCTGCCTCAAAACTCCAATTTCTAGGTTGGCTGCTTTCATTGAGATGCTCCCCTTGGTATTTGGTATTTATTTAAACATCGATATTCAGGCAACTTCTCTTGGCCGTTAACCTAATAACTCGACACAGTTAAAACGATCGCCTCTCTATCTCCCAACACCAAACCATACTCCAAACCCTCAACAACCGCTTGATAAGAAGCATCCAAAATATTACCAGAAACCCCCACAGTCGTCCAGCGGTCTTGACCGTTGCTAAACTCAACCAACACGCGAGTTTTAGCAGAAGTTCCCGCACATCCGTCCAGAATTCGCACCTTATAATCTGTTAAGTTAAAATCAGTAATTGCCGGATAAAAATTCCGCAAAGCCTTCCGCAAAGCCGCATCAAGTGCCGAAACAGGCCCGTTTCCTTCCGCGCATTCCAGAATATCTTGACCGTTAACTGTCACTTTCACCGTTGCTAAAGAATTAACTGTTTCCTCCTTACCTTTATCGCAGTGAACTTGAAAACCTTTGATTTCAAATAAATGCTTGCGCTTTCCCAAGGCCTCCCGCATTAACAATTCAAAAGAAGCCTCAGCACCCTCAAATTGATATCCCTGACTTTCCAAATCTTTCAATTTTTCCAAAATTTGGCGGCAAGCAGGATTTTTGCGATCGAGATCCATGCCAAAAGTGCGCGCCTTCGCCAAAACATTGCTCAAACCGGCTTGATCCGAAATCACAATTCGCCGCCTGTTGCCAATTTTTTCCGGTTCCAAATGTTCGTAAGTTAACGGATTTTTCTCAACAGCCGATACGTGGATTCCGCCTTTGTGAGCAAATGCCGAAAGACCGACAAAAGGAGCACGATCGTCTGGAGCAAGATTGACAATTTCACTAATCGATCGACTTACTTGAGTTAACCTAACTAATTGCTCGTCTTCAATACAATTATGACCCAACTTTAGCTGAAAATTAGGAATTAAGGAACATAAATCGGCATTGCCGCAGCGTTCGCCGTAACCGTTAATAGTTCCCTGTACCATCGTCACTCCTTCCCGCACAGCCGCCAAAGCATTAGCAACCGCAACTCCCGAATCGTTGTGAGTGTGAATTCCTAATTGTAAAGATTTTTCGCGATTAGTTCCTAAAGATTCTAAAACATCGCGAACAACCTGACTGACTTCGTGAGGTAAAGTACCCCCGTTAGTATCGCAAAGCACTAGCCATTCTGCACCGGCATCGGCGGCAACTTCTAAAGTTTTAATAGCATAATCTCGATTGTGCTTGTAGCCGTCAAACCAGTGTTCGGCATCGTAAATAACGCGCCTTCCCTGACTCCGCAAATATTCAATTGTATCTCGAATCATCGCCAGATTTTCTTCTAGCGTCGTCTTCAAACTTTCAATAACGTGCAAATCCCACGACTTGCCAAACAGCGTCACCCAGCGAGTACCGGCGGACAAAATAGCCTGCAACATTTCATCATTAGCTGCCGTAGTTCCCGGCCGCCTAGTCGAACAAAAAGCTACAACTTCTGCTTGAGTTAGGGGCTGTTCTTTGAGACGCCAAAAAAATTGTACGTCTTTAGGATTTGCCCCCGGCCAGCCGCCTTCAATAAAGGGAATTCCTAAACTGTCTAACTGCCGAGCAATTCGCAGTTTGTCTTCGAGAGATAAGGAGAGTCCTTCGCACTGAGCACCGTCTCGCAGCGTGGTATCGTAGATCCAGAGCCGATTTGTCATGGGAAATTGCGATCGAGAAATTGGTAATATATCACTTACCATATTAGATTAATTTATTTGAATTTAATGCGATAATATATAGGAAAATTAACATAAATCTAACTGGGGTAAATTGCTGTGGTCAAGGTACAAGCGCAAGGCAAAACATTTGAGTGCGATCGCGGAGCGAATCTCCGTGAAGTTTTGCTCAAAAACGGCATCGATCTCTACAACGGCAACGCCAAAGTCATCAACTGCCACGGGATCGGCACTTGCGGCACCTGCGCCGTCACCGTCGAGGGCGAAGTTTCCGAGTCCCAGTGGCGCGAAAAAGCCCGACTTTCGGTTCCTCCCCATTCTCCCGCCTCCAACCGCCGTTTGTCCTGCCAAACCAAGGTTTTAGGCGATATTAAGGTGACAAAATATGACGGTTTCTGGGGTCAAGGTTCTGAAACTGTCTGGAACCCACAAGCATAGATTTTTTGTTAAGGAAGGCAGATAGGACGATCGCCTTGCCAGATAATCTGTAAAACTTGCACAATAATTCTAACTGTAAGGTGTCACGTGCGCACCTTACCATAAAGAAAGCCGAGAGGTCAAAACAGCCAGAAAGTCCATAGAAAAGTTAATGAATTCATCTAAAGATATTCTGATTATTGGCGGCGGAATAATTGGCCTTTCGCTAGCAGTTGAACTGAAATTGCGAGGGGCATCTGTCGCAGTTCTCACCGCTGATTCTAAACAACCGACGGCCCGGGCTGCTGCGGGAATGCTTGCCCCGCAAGCCGAACGAATTCCCCCCAGTCCGATGCTGGATTTGTGCTTGCAAAGCCGCGCACTGTATCCCGCCTGGGTGGAACAGCTAGAAGATATTACCGGATTGAAAACGGGATATTGGCGATCGGGAATTCTCGCACCAGTTTGTCAAAATGAGCCTCAAGAAAAGCCACTTTTGTCAAACCTTAATTATCAATGGTTGGACAGAGATACTGTTCGCCAGCACCAGTTTGGATTAGGTCAAGAAGTAATTGGCGGTTGGTGGTATCCTGACGACGCTCAAGTAGACAACCGCGCTTTATTTCGGACGCTTCAATTTGCAAGCAAAGAATTAAAAATTGATATTATTCAAGGCAGTGCAGAGGAAATTATTCGGCAGAAAAACCGAGTTTTTGGAGTGGAAACAACGGCAGGAAAATTACAAGCTGACCGTTATGTTTTGGCGGCTGGTCCTTGGTCTGAGAAATTATTGGATATTCCTGTTTTTCCCAGAAAGGGACAAATGCTGTCAGTATGTGTACCAGAAGATTGTGGAGTTATCCAGCCCCTGCAAACTGTTCTATTCGGGACTGGCATTTATATTGTGCCACGTCAAGATGGCAGAATTATTATTGGCGCAACTAGCGAAAATGTTGATTTCACGCCGGGAAATACGCCTGCGGGAATCCAAAGTTTGCTAGCAGGAGCCATTAAGTTATATCCCGAATTACAAAACTATCCGATTCTGGAGTTTTGGTGGGGATTTCGGCCGGCTACTCCTGATGAATTGCCGATTTTGGGTGCTAGTGCTTGGGAGAATTTGACATGGGCTACGGGGCATTACCGCAACGGCATTTTGTTGGCTCCGGTGACGGCTAAATTATTGGCTGATTGGATTGGGAATCAGAAATTAGATCCGTTATTGGCTGCTTTTCATTATTCGAGGTTTGGAGCTTCAGCACTTACTTGAACCTTTATACGTAGGGTGCAGCGTACCTTACTGCTATAATAGGCGAATCCAACCATTTTTTGGTAAGTCTTGAATTAGTTTGCATCCTGTTTTTTGGGTTGGTTTAATTCCCTGCATTTAGCGGCAGCCAAATCGTAAGCATTTTGGTAATCGCTACCGCCTAACATCAAATCGCCGTAATATTCATAAGGTTGATTGCCATAAATCGGCAGCGGGTCGTCTTCAGGATAATCTTCTTTTGATTCTTCTAGGATTGCTTTGAGTTTCTTGACGCTGAAGCGCTGGACTGGGAAGTAATGAATGTCTTGAGCGATGAAACCGAGATGGGGAAAGGTTGGGTCAACAATTCGCTCGTCGAGTTCAATCCAGCTATATTCGATGGGTTTATATGGCACTCCCGGCACGGCTAAAAAGCCTTGAACATAAATCGCGCCCTCGGTGGCTAACGCTGCTTTACAAGCGTTGTCAAAGCAGTTTTTACGGTTGCTTTTGATGCGAGCGGCCATTTCAATAGAAAGCGTCTCATCTAATAGTTCGGTCATAACCCATTTATAGTCGCGTGTGCGATTAAATTGTAGCAAATCCGAGCTATCTCCGAGAACAAAAAACGCAGCCAATTGCGATCGCTCCTCAAATTCTATTCTCAAGGAATTGAGCCAAAATCCTCTGCGGTTCTAGATGTTGTGTCAGCTTTGGTTTCCGGGGTGGGCGGTTTGTCGATCGCCCCTATAGCCCACCAATAAAAAGTTTTCGCCAGTAGCCAAAATTTTGAACCTGCGATCGAGTTGGGGTAGAACCCGGTACGGTAAAGTGTGGCACAGACGATGCCAGCAAAAATAGCGGCATAAATCAATCACTGAATGGCGATCGTGCAACCAACCAATCATATTAATGCCTTCGGGTGCAGCAATTTGCTCAGCGGCTGACAGGCTTTACAGTTTTTTCTGCACACAAACCAGAGTTGCAACAATTCTCGCTGAAACATGGGAATATCATCGGATTGGTAACAACCGGGAAATAAAGAAACCGCTGAAAGCATTTTTGAGTGGGAAATTAGAGACAGATTCTTTATTGCAGACTGTTCCCGCGCTGAAAAATATGGTAAAGTCTGCTACAGTGCTGCGGCAAGAAATCAATGTGAGTTGAAGATAACAAGCCGCAAGGTAGCTTTGGGTATTGACAGAATCTGTTCATTCACCAAAATATGCTGACTATTGAATACACTGCTTGAAATGGATTTTTCACGCCTGGTGATTTGTCATGTAAATCGGCCTATCAATACACCTGTGAAGTGGCAGGTTGATACGGTTCCGCATCACTTACAATTCATAACTTAATTGTCGGTCAAAGATGATGGCCAACGACAGTCAATAGAGCCATCTCCTCTCTCACATTTATTCAAATCATGGCTACCTACAATCCCACCCAAGAAATTATTATCCTAATAGGTGACGGTCAAATAAAAATATATTTGCGGGAACGATTAGTAATTACTCCGGCAGTTTGTTATGATAAATTACGTCAAACCTGGGATGAATTTCAGCTTGGCGAGACAATCTAAAGGAGGAGCTTATGAACTAAAAATTATCAGCAGATTGGTAAAGTATGGGTAAATTTTTCACCTAAATTCACCCAATTACCTGCAATAAAACAAAACCCAAAATAGCGAACCTCTCCTGATGCTAAGCTAAGCATTTATCCACACACCATAGACATACTGAATGAAAAGCGCGATCAAAAAGTCGGATTTTGTGCTAGCTCCTTATATGAAGAGCAACAACTTTAAAGCTAGTTGCCAAATACTCAATACAGTGGTTCCTTATACATTCTTATGGTTTTTAGCATTTAAAGCTGCTGCCATTTCTGTATTCCTGCTGCCGCCGATAATGGTGTTAATGACACTTTTTTCAGGACGTTGTTTCTCTTTGATGCACGATTGCGGACACTATTCTCTTTTTAGTTCCAAAAAAGTCAATCGTATTATGGGTTTTCTGCTAGGTATCATCAATGCGATTCCTCAGTACCCCTGGTCGAGGGGACACGCTTATCACCACAAACATAATGGTAATTGGGATATGTACCGAGGCCCTTCGGCGTTGATATCTACCGAAAAATTTGCGGCGCTAAGTCCATTTAGCAAAAAAATGTATCAGTTACTCAGACACCCCTTGATGCTGTTTCCCGGTGGTTTTTTCTATCTAATTATTAAGCCAAGACTCGCGCTGATATTGGGAACTACGGGTTTTATTCGACATATTTTTGCTTGTCTTAATCAAGATTTTGGCAGGGGTTTATCTGGAATCATTGCTTCTTATAAATCAAAACATTGGTATACGAAGGCTGAGTTTTGGGATTTATTGTTCAACAATATTTGTGTTGTTGGTAGCTGGATTTTTCTGAGCAACTTACTTGGGTTTGGCTTTTTCTGGAGTGTTTACTCAATTGTCATGACCTGTTCAGCAGCGATATTTATCTGTATTTTCTTTGTTCAGCATAACTTTAACGGTTCCTACGCTCATAAAGCCGAGGGTTGGGACTATATTCTTGGCGCAATTGAAGGCAGTAGTTACCTAAAATTACCAACTATGCTCAATTGGTTTTCGGCTGATATTGCTTACCACAATATTCATCATCTCTCGGAGCGAATACCTAACTATAATCTTCAAGCTTGTCACAATGCTAACATTCACCTGCTTGCTAATTCAAAATCCCTGACAATTGGCGATATTCCTGACTGCTTCCAATTCATTCTTTGGGATGCTGATTCAGATAGTCTGCAATCGATTAAATTGTTTCAACAACAACAAGAAATCCCCTTCAGTAATGTAGCTAATTAAAATCGAGGGGCAGTAAATTTGGTGGCTTCTTGCTCCCCAAAATCCTATGGTATCGTTTCCGGTTGCACTGGAATTATATAGAGGACACGGCAGTGCCGTGTCCCTACCCCGATTAATTGTAGGGATACGGGACACTCGCAGTGTCGAAAGCTGTGGGTAATATTAATTTCCGATGCTACCGGATTTGGTATAACTCAAAGTATCGGTCACTGGTCAATGCAGCAACTCCTCTAATTTTTGCTGGTTCCACAAATACTGATAAAGCCCTGTTTCCCCTACCAATTCAAGGTGAGTGCCGCTCTGAACTATTTCTCCTCTCTCCATCACAAAAATGCGATCGGCACTGGCGGCCGCTGACATTTGATGCGAGATAAAAATTACCGTTTTGCGATCGGTTCCCGTGGCCAAGTTTTGCAAAATGTCGGTAGCAGTTTGATTGTCAACGCTAGAAAGAGCGTCATCCAAAATTAACACCGGGGCGTCAACTAACAAAGCGCGAGCAAGTGCAGTCCGCTGCCGCTGTCCGCCGGATAAAGTAATGCCGCGCTCGCCGACAACTGTTTTGTACTGCTGCGGAAAGTTGAGGATTTCGGCGTGAATTTGTGCTTGTTTTGCCGCGGCTTCAATCTCCGGCTGTTCCGCTAAAGGGTTGCCGTAGCGGATGTTATTCTTGATGGTAGTGCCGAACAGAAAACTTTCTTGCGGAACGTAGGCGATCGCCCCGCGCAATTCGGTCAATTTTACCTCGGTAATATCCTGTCCGTCTACAAATAACTGACCCGGATAGATATCTAGCAAGCGTGGCAGCGCATTAGCTAAAGTTGATTTTCCTGAGCCGATCGCCCCAACAATTGCGACAGTTTCTCCCGGTTTTATGGTAAAATTAACATCTTTAAGCGCGGGGATATTAGCACCGGGATAAGTAAAATTTAGATGGCGAGCCACAATTTCGCCTTTGACTGGAGTTGCCAGTTCAACTGCATGGGCAGCATCCTTAATTTGCGGTTCCACAGTCAGAATTGATTCGATGCGATCGACACTCACTTCTCCCCGCTGGTAAGCAGTAATTGTGAAACCCAACAGGGCCGTCGGAAACACCAAACGCTCGACATAAATCAGCAACGCCACAAAATCGCCAATGCTAATTTGACCATTAGCAATTGCCCCGCCACCAGCAGAAAGCAGCACCAACAAACTGATGCTTGCCAAACCACCCAGCAGCGGAAAAATAAAGTTTCTAGTTTTTGCTAATTCCAAATTTGCTGATAGCAACTGTGCGTTTGAATTGCGAAAAGCTCGGCGTTCGTTTTCTTCTTGAGCGTAGATTTTAATTACGGACATCCCGCTCATATCCTCCTGAATTAAATCGCTCATCGCCGACAGTTCCTCTTGCACGGCTAACTGTTGGATGCGAAGTTTGTCGCTAAATAACTGCACCAAAACCAGCATTAAAGGATAAACGGCGATCGCAAACAGTGTCAACCTTACATTAATCCCCAGCATCACCGGCAAAGTCAAAGCATAGGCAAATGCCGTATTCGCCAAACTCAGCACCGCAAACCCTACCAAGCGCCGAATATTGTCCAAATCGGAAGTAGCGCGGTTAATTAAATCTCCTACCGTATTGGCTGCAAAATAAGATGGTTCTAATGTTAATAAATGATTAAATATTTGCTGTTTGAGGTCAAATTCGACTTGACGCCCGACGCCAAACAGCAAAATCCGCGACGCCATCCGAATCACCCACATGATTGAGGCGAGAATCAGAATTAGTGCCACGAAGTTGAACACTTGGTCAAATTTAGTCGCAATTTGCAGAGTGTCAACTGCATTCCGAATCAGCAGGGGAATGTAAACGCCCACAGCATTGACAACTAATAGCGAAAAAACGCCCCAGAATGTTGGTTTCCAGTGCGGGCGCATATAAGAGCCGAGTTTTTGCAGTCGAGAATAACGAGCCATTTGTTAGTGCGTAATTTGAGATTGATTGAGGAAAGGAAGAAGGAAGAAGGAAGAAGGAAGAAGGAAGAAGGAAGGCGCAATCTTCAGCTCATGTTTCAGCAATTAAGAACGTCCTAATAGTCTTGGCGGTTGCTATAGAAGGTAGAAGTTTGAAAAATAATAGAAGCTCTATCGAAAGGTAGATGACCGAAAACACAAGTTAAGAAATTTTTAATAAAAATTCTGCTTTGGGATAACGCGCCATCAAAATTAGGTTTTGACCTCAACCAAAACCTGATTATATCGATATGTAACAAACCACATTATATCTGTGGCGACACGAGATATGTGGGGACACGGCATTGCCGTGTCCTTAGCTACCCGGAACGAGCTCGCCCAAATCCCAATCCGTCCCCCCAATCCCCCCCAGCGTTGAGTCGCGCTACAATCAAAAATCGATCAACTTAGCACTCAGACTCAGAGAGTGCTAAATTTGCTAATGTAAGCGATTGGAGACAAACATGACCAAAATAGTTGCATTTAGCGACAAATCTCGCCGGGCACTAGAACGCGGCGTCAATCAACTCGCCGATGCTGTCCGCATCACCTTGGGCCCGAAAGGCCGGAACGTCCTATTGGAAAAGAAATACGGCAGTCCCCAAATTGTTAACGACGGTATCACCGTTGCTAGGGAGATCGAACTCGAAGACCCCCTGGAAAATGCTGGCGCTCGCTTAATTCAAGAAGTCGCCTCCAAAACTAAAGATATCGCAGGCGACGGCACAACAACCGCAACGGTTATCGCTCAATCCCTGATTCGCGAAGGTTTGAAGAATGTCGCTGCAGGCGCAAACCCAGTCGCGCTGCGCCGCGGTATTGAAAAAACGATCGCTCACTTGGTGCTGGAAATCGAGAAACTGGCGAAACCCGTCGAAGGAAGCGCCATTGCTCAAGTCGCCACTGTCTCCGCCGGTAACGACGAAGAAGTCGGCGCCATGATTGCCCAAGCAATGGAAAAAGTCACGAAAGACGGCGTAATTACTGTAGAAGAGTCGAAATCTCTGACAACGGAATTGGAAGTTGTCGAAGGGATGCAGTACGATCGCGGATATCTTTCTCCGTATTTCGTCACTAACGGCGATCGCATGGAAGTTGATTACGAAAACGCTCGCATCCTGATTACCGACAAAAAAATTAGCTCGATTCAAGAACTAATTCCAGTTCTCGAAAAAATCGCCCGCACAGGTCAACCGCTGCTAATTATCGCCGAAGATATTGAAGGCGAAGCTTTGGCAACTCTGGTAGTCAACAAAGCCCGCGGCGTATTGAACATCGCAGCAACGAAATCTCCTGGTTTTGGAGAGCGGCGCAAAGCTATGCTTCAAGATATCGCCGTTCTCACTGGCGGTCAACTGATCTCCGAAGAAGTCGGACTCAGCATCGATACCGCAACCCTAGAAATGCTCGGTACCGCCCGCAAAATTACGATCGACAAAGAAAACACGATCATTGTTGCTGGCGAAGAACACAAAGCTGACGTGCTAAAACGGATCGAGCAAATCCGCAAGCAATTAGAAGCGACGGATTCCGACTACGACAAGGAAAAGCTAACCGAACGCATCGCCAAACTCGCTGGCGGCATCGCTGTAATTAAAGTCGGCGCAGCTACCGAAACCGAGCTCAAAGACCGTAAACTGCGTATTGAAGACGCTCTGAACGCTACTAAAGCTGCTGTGGAAGAAGGTATCGTTGCCGGAGGTGGCACGACCCTAATTCACCTGATTACAAAAATAGATGCGATCGCCCATACTTTAGACGCGGAAGAACAAGTAGGCGCTGACTTGGTGAAGAAAGCTTTGGAAGCACCTTTGCGTCAAATCGCTGATAATGCCGGCGTTGAAGGTTCGATCGTCATCGAGCGAGTGCGGGCGAGCGAGTTCAACATTGGCTACAACGCTCTCACCGACGTGTACGAAGATATGATTGCCGCCGGGATTATTGACCCGGCTAAGGTGGTGCGATCGGCTTTGCAAAATGCCGGTTCCATCGCTGGTATGGTGCTGACCACTGAAGCTGTGATTGTCGAAAAACCCGAGAAGAAAAAAGCCGGCGGCGACATGGGCGACATGGGCGGCATGGGCGGCATGGGCGGCATGGGCGGCATGGGCGGCATGGGCGGCATGGGCGGCATGGGTGGCATGGGCATGATGTAGTCTTCAGCCATTAGTTTGTAGTCTGTAGAGTGGGCCATCAGCACCATGCGTGTAAACAAGCACGTCTTATGTACTACCCGTCTACTGTTTGACGATTAAGGCAGCTTATCCCCCCGGCATCCCCTGATAGTCCGGGGGGATTTTTCATTCTCTTGTAGGGGCAATCCCCCCGTGGTTGCCCCAATCCCCCCGTGGCTGCCCCAATCCCACCCAATGCCTAACAAATCGTGGATGGGTCGGGTCGGCATTCTTGGCACGACAAGAGTCAAAAGGCTGGTTTTCCTGAGAATGAAACAGCCCTGCCCTGATAGTCCGGGGGGACTTGAAGCTATCAAAGTTTCCTTCTTAAGGCAGATGCAATGGAGCTCGGCATTAAGCTATAAGCGATAGTTCTCAGGGATTTTAAGCTGAAGTTGCCACCTATGCAGTGCGCGCCCTCTCGGTCAACTAAAATCCTTCCCAGAAACCGCGTCTCCCCCTCTCCCCTGATCCTTTAAGACGAGGGAGTTGCATTGTTGCTGTGCAAGTCTTGAGGAGATTGAAACAGAGTTTCGAGATAAACTCTCGCAGCTTGGCGATAACTGCGCGAAGCTTCAGGCGTACCGCTATCGGCATTCTGCAACAAAAACAGCGACAGCGCCGCGCAAAATACTCGGTCTAGATCCCATTCGGGATGGGTTTCCAGATAAGTTTTGAGAGAATCGTGCAGCGTTTCGGGAATTTCAGCAAAAATACTGACTGTTGGGTTCATCATTTTTTTTAGTCTCGCTAATAAATTGAAAACAGAACCCCCCTTTCGGCCGGATACAGGTGCAGGCACAGCCGAAATCAGAGCGCTTTTTTTTTAGGTCGGTCGCATCATTGTGCGCTATGAGGGGGTGGGTTTGTCAATGTTGCGAAATATTACAAAGTCCTTTACATAAAAAAAAGGTTTACCAAATAATAAGCTTTTCAGGGCATTTTTTGTTACATATCTTTATGTGTTGGGGGGTTTATGAGGAATTAGGCAGCAAGTTAAGGAAATCCCCAATTCCGCAGCAAGATGCTACCGTGCCGTTAATTTCTGTGGAAAACTTTGTCGGATCTGTGGAAAACCTCAGACTTGCCTGTGGAAACGCTGTGGAATGTTTAGGGAAAAGTCAGGGAAAAAATAAGAATTGCAAAGGGCATGGGGCATGGGGCATGGGGCATGGGTAGCAAATAACAAATGACTGCTGACTACTGACTTCCTAAGTGCCACTCTGCGGCTTTTTGCCGGATGGTTGCCAATTCTGCAGGCGGCATTTTGTCGAGATTGAGTAAGATAAAGCTCATGCGACCGATCGACTGAAGTTTGTCCCGGTGGCGCGCTAGGAAATCCCAGTAGAAGAAGTTGAAGGGACAGGCATTTTCGCCCGATCGCACAGTGCGATCGAATTTGCACCCCCCACAATAATCGCTCATTTTATTGATGTAATTGGCAGAAGCAGCATAGGGCTTCGAGGCCAACACACCGCCGTCAGCAAACAAACCCATGCCCAGCACATTAGTCTGCATTACCCAGTCATAGGCATCCACAAACGCACTGTGGAACCATTTTTCTAGCTCCTGGGGCGAGATTCCTGCAATTAGACCAAAATTGCTCAAAATCATCAACCGCTGGATATGGTGCGCGTAAGCGCTGCCTTCGACTTGAGTTAAAACTTGGCGCAAACAGTTCATATCTGTTTTACTAGCGTCCCAAAAAAACTCCGGCAGCGGCTGAGTGTGGTTGAACCAATTCTTCTCAAAATAATCAGCATCCACGTAAAAATACATACCGCGAATGTATTCTCGCCAGCCCAAAATTTGGCGTATAAAACCTTCGACGCCGTTTAAATTTAAGTTTTTTTCTAGGTAGGCTGTTTCCGCCGCTTGAATAACTTCTAAAGGATGCAGCAAGCCAATATTGAGATATGGAGAAAGTAAAGAATGCCACATTGTTTCCTCCCCGGTTACCATCGCGTCTTGATAAGGGCCAAAAGCGGGGAGACACTGTGCGATGAAATTATCTAATACTTGCATTGCTTGCTCTCGTGTAACCGCCCAACGAAAAGGTTCAATCTTGCCGTAAGTTGGGAAAGATAGAGATTTAACTTGTGCGATAACTTCTTGAGTTATGGTGTCCGGTTCAAACCAGAGAGGTTTCGGTGTATCCAGTTTTCCTTTTGGTGGCTGACGATTTTCTTTGTCAAAATTCCACTTCCCTCCTATAGGTTTATTGCTGCTATCCATTAAAACTTGAAAACGTTGGCGGCTGGCTCGATAGAAGTCTTCCATTAACAAACGTTTGCGGCTTGAAGCCCAATCTTTGAATTCTGTTTCTGTCCAGAGGAATTGATTGTTGGGAATCAGGGTTGTTTTGCAGGGGAGTCGCAAGTTGTGAACGATTTGTAAAAAAGGTCGATCGTTCGGAGCCATCACCCGGACTTCGGTGATATTGTGAACTTGTATCCAAGCTTTGAGAGGTGCTTCAAAGTCCTCCGATTTTGTGTAAGTAACTTGCCATCCACCGCCGCGCAATTCTTTAGCGAAGTGCCGCATTGCCGACCAAATTAATACTAATTTTTGTTGGTGGTAGCGCCGCTGTTGAACGTGCTGCCAACATTCAATTAAAATTATAGGTAGGGAGGATTTATCATCTATGCGGTTGAGAGCAGCTTGGTTCTCCCACAGTTGATCGCCTAATATCCAAACGCCAACAGTCATTTTACTTTTTTAGTGAAACTTATTTTTTACTTTTTATGAGGCCTGGTGGTCTAGTTAAAAAACTTATTTATTGACAACTCACAATTCATAAGTTTCCAGGTTAGCCTGAAAACTTACTAGAGCATAACATTGATTTCCAAAAATAGGGACACCGACCAGCAAATTTAAATTTTATGTCTGTGTATCCTTCAGATGTTAGTAACTTGGTCAGCGTCTCTACTGAAAAAAATTTAATGTGACCGTTATCCCAAAGAACGGTAAAATGTTTATCTAGTTTGCCAGAAACCGCTAAAGCCAGATTTTTTAAATAGCCGTGATATGGTGTGGAAATAATTAATCTTCCTCCCGGATTGAGGCATCTCTTGGCAGTTTTTGCGAGTTCTTTAGGATAAAGCAAGTGTTCGATTACTTCAATAGCTAAGACAACATCAAATGAGTTCAAAATATCGGTATCTGGAAGGTCGTAAATATCTGCTTCGATAAACTGACAATCGGGGAAACTTTGACGGGAGATGGCAATTCCGGGCGCAGAACTGTCAACGCCGACAACTTCGCAGCCGTGCTCTGCGATAACATGACTGAGGCTGCCATTGCCGCAGCCGAGATCCAAAACTCGGAGTTTTGTCTTGCTGGTCTGCTGAAGTGTCGCCAGCATTTCTAAAAGGGGAGATATCAAATAAGCGTGATGATATCTCGGACGGTTGTTTGTGTAATAATACGTATAATTGGTAAAGTTTTTTTTCATCGATTAATCTATGGAGATTATTGCCGAGACCGCGAATTTACGGAGCGTGGGTGCACTGTTTGGGCCAAGGTTCCCGACATTAGGGTTGTCAGAGTTGATCGGCAGCTCGATCGTCTCATTCTTTTTGTTTGACAGGTGAATTATTGTCACTGAATCAATCGGATGGCAAAAGAAATCTTTGACAGGGTGCCAAATCTCACATCGCCCATCTCTCGAAGGCATTCGGAAAGAAAAAGTCTGATCGAGCAGAATTCTCTCTGTACACTAGCCGGAAACCGAACTTTTTGCCTGTTAATTGGGGGCGAGTGCATCTATGCGATTCTAGCTTCAAGCAACTGCGGTATGTCCACCCGACGCTTTTTGCAGCCTGAAAAATAGGCCTCTGGGCGATGGGGCGCAAGTCGAGCCGAGAATTGAAGATGGAAGTGTGACCTAAATCACAGGCAGTTGCCAAACAAATTGCTGAGCATCTTTAAGTCCATACACTTAGAATCCAGATTAGGACAGTGGCTTCTATAATTGTGTTTAAATGTTGTTCGGAAGCTGTGTTGTCCCGTCAGCAGAGCCCCCTAGACAGATTCACGCTTTCGGTCTGGTTTATTTCACTTTAATGGTCGCTGTTGGGTGTTGCACCTTAATTTAGATATTTCCTATGGTTAAGTTAGGTCAATCCTCCTTTCGCCGTATTTTACTGTCGCGGATTTTGTTGCTCAGCGTACCTGTTCTACTGGTGGGGGAGTATGTTACCTATCGCAAGGCACGCTCGACGCTTCTGGAAACTGCTCGTCAAAACTTGACAGAAAGTGCAGTCAGAAAAGCAGACACTATTGAACAGTGGGCGAAATCGCTGAAGTCGAATCTGATCGGCGCTTCGGAAAGCTCGATGTTGCAGTCGGTAGATCCGAAGGATTATCAAAAGTTTATCGCGCAATTAGGGCAGCGGTTGCCAGCGCAGGTTGATTGCTTGCAATTGACTAATGTAAAGACAAATCAAGTGATAGCAAGCACTTGCGGGCAGCAGCCGATTCAGTCGTTGCCGGCAAAATTTTGGCCACCCGTACAGCAGCAGCAAACGCTGCTGGACGACAAGAGCGTTTACATCAGTCTGTCCTTACCTCCGCAGCGACAGGGGACAGCAAACGATCAGAAGGTGGCTTTGGGGGCTGAGGATTTTCCCGAGGCGGGTAAAGAAGGCTCCGATAGCCAAGCGAGTTTGGTGTTGAGCGCTCCTGTTTACATTCGTCGGGGCAATACCCTGCAGTTGAGTTATGCTTTGAGTTTGCAGTCGGCCTTGCCTGTGCAAACCAGCGCTCCCAAGGGTTCTTTAGCTGGCTATACGGTGGCGATAGACCAAGATGGGACAATTTTGGCCCACCCTAATGTCAACCGCGTGGGCCGCAATATTGACCAAGAGGCAGACGCCGCTCGACTAAAAAGTATTGCCAAAAGGGCGATCGCAGGCGGAACAGCTTTTCTCCATCTATTTTCCTTTGAAAGAAATGGTGTAGAGTTGCTAGCAGGATACGCCGCTATCTCGAGTCCTTCAACTACACAGGAGAACAGCAAGTGGATTATTTTAGCTGTCTCTCGTTTAGATTACGCTCTGTCAGGTTTGGAAGAGATTCAGCAAGTTTTATTTAATTTAATTGTAGGCTTGGTTGCTGCTAGTATCATCGCGACTTTATATCTGTCTCGCGACTTGGCGCGTCCTGTGGAAAAACTGAGAGACTACGCGATGAAAGTAGATACGGAAGCGTCGCAGACAGTGCCCCAAGATTTCCAAATTAGGGAATTTAATCAACTATCAGAAGCACTCAACAGCATGGTGCAGCGCCTTAGATCCTGGGCCAGAGAATTGGAAGTCGCAACCAAAGAAGCGCAAGTTGCCAATCAATTAAAAAATGAATTTTTGGGGAATATTTCTCACGAATTGAGAACGCCACTCAACGGGATTATTGGTTTTATTCAAATTGTGCGGGACGGCTACTGCGATGACCGAGATGAAGAAATGGAATTTTTACAGCGGGCTCACGACTCGTCCATGCAATTGCTCAATATTATTAATGATATTTTGGACATTGCTAAAATAGAATCCGGCACCTTCTCCATGATGTTAGAAGTAGTTGACATTACCCAGGTACTTGAAGACGCGATTGATTTGCAATCGGCTCAAATTGAGGAAAAAGGCTTGAAGTTAAGTTTGCCAGCTCCTCATGATCCGATTATTGTTCATGCCGATCCAGAGAAGCTAAAACAGGTGTTTTTAAATGTTTTGAGCAATGCCGTTAAGTTTACAGAGTCGGGCAGCATTAATATATCGGTGCGGTTAGAATCGAGGACTAATTCTGGTAGTTTTAACGGCAGTGGTGAAAGTACGACGGGTCCTAGCGGTCAAAGCGATTGGGTGGTGGTGACAATTAAAGATACGGGAATTGGTATCGATCCCGAGCACCAGCAGAAATTGTTTCAACCTTTTGTGATGGCTGATGGTTCTACAACTCGCAGGTTTGGCGGTAACGGTTTGGGCTTGGCTATCTCGCGAAGGATAATGGAATCTATGATCGGAAGCATTACCCTGCACAGCGCGGGCGTGAATCAAGGTACTACGGTGATGATTTCTTTGCCTGTCAATCAGCAGTCAAGTTTTTATTTTCACAGCCCCGACTTAGTAACGGAAAAGGGAAATTTCAAAAGTTGAGGAGTGATTTTCCCAATCTAAAATCTAAAATCTAAAATCTAAAATCTAAAATGGTATTAGGGGCTGTCCGCCGAGTTCGAGGGATTTGCTCAAAGTGCTGAGAATGCGGATTAATTCGACCGAGGCCGCGCCGGAAGAGGTAAGACAGGGGGTATTTGTTTCCACGCAGTTGAGGAAGCGATCGCACACTCGCCTCAGCGGTTCTACTTGTTCTAAACTCAACACTTCGCGGTGTCTGATGCTTGTTGGCTGCGGCGCGATCCTCTTCGTTGGCGTAGCCCCCGTAGGGGCGGGCTTCGCTAACGCACTTTCAAAAGAGTTATTCTCTTCGCCTCCCCAATCTGGATTGCCACGCTGCACAATCAGGGGAGTTTCTGGCGACATTTCATCAAAAATCAAGGTTCCCAAACTCCCAACAACTGTTAAGCGCCGTTGTTTGTCAGGATTTAGCCAGCACAGGTGAATAAATGCTTGAAATCCGTCGGGATAAGTAAGCGTTACCCAAACTAAATCTGCTAGTTTTTCTGCCGGATTAGTAGTCAGCAGTGAAGGTAAAAATTGATTTTCAATTTCTGCTGCTTCTTGATTTATTCCTTCTTCCTTCTTCCTTATTCCTTCTTCCTTCGGAAATACAGTACCCATCGCCCTTACTTCAATTGGCGTTTGTTCCAACCAAGTATTGAAAATAGCGATATCGTGAATGGCCAAGTCCCAAAGCACATCAACGTCATGGCGCACCGGTTTAAAATGGGTGCGCTGGGCGTAACCGTAGCGCAATTTTCCAAGTTGATTCTGTTGAATAATTCTTTGGCCTCGATCGACTGCTGGATGAAACAGATAAGTGTGGTCAACGAAGAGTTGCCGCTGCTGTTTTTCGGCTAATTGACAGAGTTCTATTGCTTCAGTGAGGTTGAGGGCGAGGGGTTTTTCTGCTAAGACGTGGTAGCCTTGTTTCAGCGCTGCTGCTGCGAGGGTGTAGTGTGTGGAAGCTGGAGTGGCGATCGCCACAGCTTGCAGTCCCGGCAAGGCTTGCACTTGAGACCAATCGGTAGCTAGAATCACCGAGGCATCCAGATTAAACTGTTTTTGAACGGCCGCCAATGAATCTCGATTCGGGTCTACCACCGCTAAAACTTGGCTATTGGGATGTTCGAGAAAGTTGCGAATTAGGTTAACTCCCCAGCGACCTGTACCCAATACAGCTATTCCGATTTTCATTGATTATAATTTCAAAAATCGCACAGTAATTATAGCATATTTTGTTATTATTATATATGTTTTAATTCAAAAAAATCACTGTTGACTGTTGACTGTTGGCAGTAGTTATTGGTTATTGGTTATTGGTAGCAGCTAACAAATAACCAATAACTGATAACACCAGTCAACAGTCAACAAGCAACAGTCAACAGTCAACAGTCAACTAACTACTGACTATCAACTAATTTATTAAAAGCTACCTGAGCCGCTGCTTGTTCGGCCGCTTTGATTGATCGACCTTTTCCCTCTGCTACCAACTTTCCCTGAATGAGAACTTCTGCGGTAAAACGATCCTCCCCGCCCTGTACTGTCCCGGTTTCTTGGACGCTATATTTGGGCAAAGTTTTGTATTTGCCTTGAGTCAACTCTTGGAGAGCAGCTTTGTAGTTTTGGCGGGCCGGATCGCTGCGGATTTCCGCCGCTAGGCGTTGAAAGTGAGAATCTAGCCAAGGGCGAATTAATTCTAAGCTGTGGGTACTCAAATAAAGCGCAGCCAGTACCGCTTCCAAAGCATCTGCCAGCCGGGGTTCAGCGCCTGTTTTGTCTGCGGCGGCGCTGCTGGAAACAATTAAATAGCGATCGAACCCGTAACTTTCAGCGATTTTAGCAAGAATGCGATCGCTCACCAAGATCGATCGAATAGCAGCAAATTCCCCCACTGTACAGTCGGGATAAATCTCAAACAACAATTCCGACGCCGCCAGCCGCACAACTGCATCCCCGACAAACTCTAGTTGCTCGTAATTTGCCTTAGCTGACGCGCTCGCATGAGTCAAAGCTAAATCGAGGAGATGCCATTTTATCGAAGCATCCTTCGTCAGCCCCAATTTTTGAATTAATGTTTCAAGTTGCTTTTGGCGACCCGGATAAATCATACCATTTTAGATTTTAGATTTTAGATTTTAGAATGACGGATGACTATCCGGGTTTCGAGCTTGTCAAAAGTTGCATTATTTTTTTAAACTTCTATCAGATTCATATTAATAAATTTTTTTTACTTAAAAAACTAAATATTTCTCCGGGTGCTTATGGTGCACCTTACCCCAAATCTTCCTCCGGGTGTGCAGCGCACACCTTTCCCAACATAAAACAGGTTGAAAGGATTTGTTGACCTTATTCCCAACCGGTAATTTTAATTAAATGGGGGGGAAAAAGTCGGACATAAGCCGGGTTCTGTTCTCTCCACTGCAAGCAGTTTTCGAGGGCAGTTATCTATCTGGGGCGCCTGTTACCAGACGCCTCAAGCGGTACCAAAAAACGGAACTGGTAAAAAACCAACCATAGTTCCTCCGACCTTGCTCCCAACTGGGGTTTACCGAGCCAGCACCTCTCGATGCTGCTGGTGCGCTCTTACCGCACCTTTGCACCCTTACCCCCTCACACTTTGCGATTTTCGATGCTTGATTTTTGATTCAATCTCAAATCTCAAATCGGGGGGCGGTATCTTTCTGTGGCACTATCCTCACGATCGCTCGCACTGGGCGTTACCCAGCAAGTTTGGTTTTTCGGGAGCCCGGACTTTCCTCAGACAAGCTTTCGCTCATCCGCAACCGCCTGCGCCTACTTTTTCCCCAGATTTATTGTACGCGATCGTTCGTCAATCAATTTGGGATTTGAGATTGAATATTTTAACTTGTCGCCCACTTAATTTGGACATTTGTGTTTATTCAAACTCTTGTACGGTGGGCCCGAAAACCCGCCCAACAATTAAATTTCCCTGCAGCTCCCCTTAAAATCACTCACGGATGAATCAGGAGGATAAAAATTTGGCAATTATCATCCAAGGATTTATCGCACGGATTCAACTAGGGGCAGGAAACCTTTTTACCTAACAAAATTTTGAATTTTTCAATATTCAATCCTAAATCTCAAATCTTCAATTCGGTTACTTTAATGAGTCATCTTTGATAGTAGAAAAATTATCAAACCAGCCGCGCCGCCAGAAAAAGTACACTAAACCCGATGCGATCGCTAGCATCATCGCCCAACAAAGCGGATAGCCAAAATACCAATTCAGTTCCGGCATATTCCAAGGCGATTTCTCTGTATTGAAATTCATCCCGTATACTCCAGCCACAAAAGTTAGAGGAATAAATATACTCGAAATAACCGTCAGCAATTTCATGATTTCATTCATTTTATTACCAACCGAAGACAAGTAAACATCCATCAAACCCGACGACAACTCTCGATATGTTTCCACCATATCCATCACCTGCACTGTGTGATCGTAACAGTCGCGCAGGTAAATTCGCACCTCTGGACTAATTAAATCACTGCTATCTCGAATTAAAACATTAATTGCATCCCGCTGCGGCCAAATGGCGCGGCGCAGAGTCAGCAATTCTCGCCGGATTTTATAGATTTTTTCCAGGGTTTTGCGGGTGGGGTTCACCACCACTTCATCCTCTAGTTCTTCAATGCGCTCTCCATAAACTTCTAATACAGGGAAGAATCCATCTATAATCGAATCTAACAGAGTATAAGCCAGATAATCTGCTCCGTGTTTACGAATCATTCCTTGTCCTTTACGAATGCGATCGCGCACGGGACCAAAACAATCATAGTCGGGTTCTTCCTGAACAGTTAGCAGGTAATGCTTGCCCAAAATAAAACTTACTTGTTCTTTATGAAAAGTATCTGCTTCTGGATGCAGCATCACCATCCAAGCAATGATTAAAATGTGTTCTTCATAATCTACAACTTTCGGTCGCTGGGGAACATTAACTACATCTTCCTGAGCCATTACGTGCAAATTAAATACTTCGGCCATTTGCCGCCAAGTTTCTTTGTTTCCTAATCCCAACATATCAACCCAAGAAACAGATGCTGTATCTAAATACGCAGCACCTTCTTGAGGATTTGCCAAGTGAGCGCGAGTAGCTGCTGTTTCGCAATAGTCAATTAATACAATCTCGGGAGGTGGTGCATCGGGTTCTAAGTCGAGAGTTCCCGGCGGAGCCCCCTGATCGTCATAAAAATAGTCAACGTAGGAATCATCATCATCCTCATCATCTTTAATTTGTTTGGCAACAGCATTAGAAGTATGTATGCTTTTGTATACCATGCTAATATTCCTGACTTTTAGAATCTTTAATTAGATTATCATTTTTCTCGTGCAACTACCAATTACCAATGACTCATTACCTCTGCCGAATTGGAATCTCGATCGCAAATTCAGTTCCCTCTCCCGGCGCGGAAATGCACTGCAGCGTCCCTCCGTGTCTTTCCACCACAATCTGATAGGAGATAGACAGTCCCAAGCCTGTACCTTTGCCTACTGGTTTAGTAGTAAAAAACGGGTCAAATACCCGACACTTAACAGACTCTGCCATTCCACACCCGTTATCGGAAATTACGATCGCAACCCGATTGTTCTTCAACACCTCCGTGCGAATCCGAATCCAAGGCAATGCGTCGCCACTTAAAGGTAAAGCCGGAAAATCTTGCCCTTCCTCTTCCGAATAACTCGCCAAGTCCAACTTCCTATGCCTGACATCCGCTAAAGCATCAATAGCATTATTTAAAATATTCATAAAAACTTGATTTAACTGTCCAACGTAGCACTGTATCGGCGGCAATTTTCCATATTCTTTAACTATTTCAATTTGGCGATTTCTGCCATTTTCTTTAATTTTGTGTTGCAAAATTAACAGAGCGCTGTCTATGCCTTCGTGGATATCAACACGCTTGATATCAGATTCTTCCAGGCGGGAAAAGTTGCGTAAAGACAGAACAATTTGGCGAATGCGATCTGCTCCATTTTGAATTGAATTCAGGAGATGCGGGAAATCCTCTTTCATAAATTCCCATTCTATTTCTTCAGCCAACTCTGCGATAACAGCAACAGGTTTCGGGTAATGTGTTTGGTACAAACTGCACAGTGCCAGCAAGTTTTTGGCATACTCACTAGCGTAAGTGATATTACCGTAAATAAAACTGACAGGATTATTGATTTCGTGAGCAATTCCCGCGACTAGCTGCCCCAAACCCGACATTTTTTCCGCTTGAATTAGTTGAGCTTGAGTCCTGCCTAATTGTTTCAATGTTTGCTCTAGCTGGCGATTTTTATGTTTTAATTGAGCTTCTGCTTGTTTGCGCTTGGTAATATTACGGGCGATAGCGATCGCTTGATTCGAGTTAAAAGGCAGCAATCTCGCTTCATAAGTTTCTTCTCCTGTCGGCATAGGTAGCGAATACTCAATATTAATTGGAGTTCGTTTTTCTGAAACTTCAAGCATTGCCATCTCGAATTCGCTAGCGGCGGTTTTCGGCAATATATCGGTCATTCGTTTGCCCACCAAATACTCTGGACTGAGGTACAAATCCGAGGAATTTCCTGACAAGTAGTCCAAAATAATGCCGTCAGTATTGAGCCGGAAATACAAATCTGGTAATGCCAGGAAAACAGCTTCCAACTCGGAAGTTTTTTGGCGCAATGCTTCTTGAGCGCAGTAGCGATCGCTAATATCAAAAATCACCCCGTCCAAATAGCAAACGTTTCCATCTGCGTCGAACACAGGAGAACCTTTATCCCACACCCATTTAACCGTGCCGTCTGCTGCTAGCAAGCGGTATTCCAAGTTATAAGACTCTTTGTTTTCTATGCCTTGCCGAATAGTTGCTTCTACTTTTGCCAAATCTTGGGGGTAAATAATGCTAGCAAAACTCCGGCATCTCCTGTCCAAAAGCCACATAAAATCTGCCGCCTGGTAGCCAGTTAATAAGTAAACGGCATCGCTAATAAAATTAGTCGAAAAATCGCACTTCCAGCGATAAACCACGCCGGGAATATTAGCTACCAAAGACCTAAATCTTGATTCACTTCTACGCAAAGCTGCTTCCGATTCATGTCGTTCGGTAATATCGTGAGCGAAACTCAGCACTGCAAATACATTACTTTCAGCGTCGCGCAGGGGAAGTTTTTGGGTATCAAAAATATGTACTGAACCGTCAGCAAGTGTTGCCGCATCGCAGGGATTGTGGATGATGTCGCCGGCCAGTACAGCAGAGTCGTCTGTGCGGAAGCCTCGGATATTTTGGACGCAATTCCCAAACACGATATCTTCTGAAAATCCTAATTCTAAATCGGATTTCCCAATTATTTGTTCTACTGTTTTGCCGATACCTTGAGCGAAACTCCTGTTTGCCAAAATATAGCGAAAATTTTTGTTTTTGGCAAAAATCCAGTCGCTGGTTTTGTCTATTACTGTGCGTAGGAGTTGTTCGGAACGTTCGGTTTTTTCCAACGACGCCTGCAGTTCTAGTTCTAGGCACTTGCGAGCAGTAATGTTTTCAAAAGCAACACCGACGCAGTTGTTGGGTAATGGAAAAGCTTTAATAGAAAAAGCGCGAGTTATTCTGCCGCCTTCATCGCAGTCAATATCTTCAAGTTCTACGGCTTTCTGGCTGCGAATTACCGAAGCAAATGCTTGGGGAATGTTTTTCGATCGCAGGTGGGGAAAAATTTCGTCGATTGTCATTCCCAAAACATCCGCCATTTCTAATCCGGTAAACAGGGTAGCAGCGGGATTCGAGGCGATCGCCCTGAGAGTGCTGTCATCGTCTATATTTTCTAAATGGTAGACGTACAAACCAATTTGCATATTCTCCACAATTTGGTCGTAGAGGCGCACGCTTTCGTCTACCTGCCTGCGTTCGGTGATATCTTCAGTAATACCTAAAACGTACTGAGGGCGGCCTGCGGCGTCGAGAATTGGCACTTTACGGGTGTGCAGTATTCTCATACCTTTGTGGCGAGTTTGGATCGGCTCTTCGGCTATGTCTTTAACAGTAGATTGGTTATGATCGCCAGTCAATATTTCTCTGTCTTGAGCAGTGAAAACATCAGCTTGTTCTTTGGGGTAAATATCGTAGTCATTTTTGCCGATCGCCTCTTGAGAGGTAACACCTGCGATCGTTTCTCCGGCTTTATTCCACAGCACAAATTTCAGCGAAGAAGCATCTTTAGCAAAAACTCCCACCGGCAGATTTTCTACTACGGAATTGAGGAAGCCTCTAGCTGATTTTAATTCAGCTTCTGCACGCTTGCGTTCGATGCCTAAAGCGATGACATCGGCAACCGATGCTAAAGTTTCCTGAAACGGTCTTGTCAGGGGCTGGCGGCTGATAATTACCATGACTCCCACCAGCCGTTCTTCGACTATCAAAGGGTAGCCGGCGAAGGTGAGAATTTGCTTAGGTATTGGGCAATTTGTCGGCTTTTGGCTGGTGTTGATAATTGCTACTTCGGAACTCTGTACCTCTTTTGGTTTCGCAGATTCTTCCTCTGGGAAGCCAAAATTCTTCAGTTCAAATCCGCAGTCAAATTCCGGTTTTTGCTGTTTGGCGATCGAGTTCACCTTACTTTCAATAAAGCTAGCCCGATCGTCTGTGCGACTGTATATTCCCGAGGATGCTTGCAATTGCCAAAGATTATGTTGAGAGTTGAAAGTCCAAATTTCAGCAGAAGCGACATCAATATTCTGCACCATTGCCTCGCAGCAGGGAAGCAGGATATCTTGAGGGTGTTTGGTGAGGGCAATACCCACATCGGCTACCATTGCTGTGAGGCGAGAAGCTTGGGCTTTTTCTGCTTCCAATCGTTTGCGATCGGTGATATCTTCCACCAAAGAAAGCACAGTAAAAGTGTCGCCGCTGCGAATAATCGAGTTGAACCAACGACACCAAATTACCTGCCCGCTTTTAGTATAGTTGCGGTTAATTGAAGTATTGCCGTTGCCAGTGGCTAGTTCAAGCTCGATCGCGCTTACAGCCTCTCTATCTTCCTCGCAAACCAAAGCCAAATCGCCGAACTGCTTGCCCATCATCTCATCGGATGTCCAGCCAAAGATTTCCTCGGCCCGTTTCGACCACTGAACGATGCGAAAATCTTCATCCCAGCCTACCATTGCCAGGGGACTGTTAGCTGCATTCAACCACAGTAAATGGTTCGATCGGCGTAACTGTTGAGTTTTCTGCTGCTGCCAGCGGTAGTGCCTGGTGATATCTCTACCGACGCCCAAAACCCGCATCTGGTTGCTAGAGGCATCCACCGCTGGCGTGTAAGCAGTTTCGTAAATTTTAATCCCGCCGTCGGCCGCCGTCACCTCATGAATTGCCAGCCGTTTTTCCCCGGTTATAAATACTTGTTGCAGGCAGGAATCAATCTGCGAGATTATATTTTTGACAGCAGCATTATTGGGATATAATTTTAATAATTCCTGATTAGTTTGGTTGACTATTTCAGTAGGCTCCAATCCCATCCAAGCAGCAGCGACAGGATTGATCGATAGATACTTTTGCTGTCGATCGCACTCTAGGAAAGCATCAACAGAGTTAGAGAAAAAAGACTGAAACGAGTTGATAACTTCCTGCATGGGTATTTTTTCATGAGAAAAGCTTAGTATTACCGAAACCTAGTGTCTGTAGACCGATCGAGGAAACACTCATCAGGCAGTTTTCACCGCCTTGAATATTGATTGTGGCTACAGGGGGATTCTTAGTGGATTGGTACTTTTGCGATCAATTTTCAACGGAACAATTACCGTTTAAAACATTTCACCGGCGATCGGATAGCAGCTTGGGCTTACAGTCATATTTTTGATAACGTAATCAGTTAAGACGATAGCTAGTCAACTATCTCTTTTGATTAGGGCATAAAGCCCCATCTCTTCCGAGCGGGGTGCTGACATTGCTTAAGCTCTAAAATTTTCCTAAAGTTAGTTTAACCCACTCAAATCTTTTTGGGCACTGTACTGCTGCGTTTCCCGGTGCAATTTTCGGCGCTGTTCCCTATAATACAAAAATTTTAAAGAATATAGTATTTTGGGGAATAGAGCTTAATTACAGCAGATGATCTTTTTTTAAACCAGACCCAGCGGATACAAAAGCGAGATGGAGAGACCGAGAGACGGGGAGGCGGGCAGAGGTTAATCCACAACCTGCGAGAAAAATGCTTCAGAAATGCCAGACAGCTTACCGATTCCCAATTCCCAATTCCCGATTTTCAATTCTCGATTCGCAATTCCCAATTCGGTAATCTGAAAGCGGTTTGGCAGTACGCGAAGCAAAGAACGCAAGCCGTGCAAAGCCATGTAACATAAAGATTGCGATATTTTTCTATGTAATATGGAACTATTAGATACCTTGATTGTGGGTGCGGGTATTAGCGGTTTGAGTTTGGCGCACGCACTTCACAAGGAAGCAACGAGTCCATCCTCGCTGAAGATTTTAGTCGCTGAGAGTCAAGGACGTGTGGGCGGGAACATCACCACTGTGACAGCGGGGGGGTTTCTCTGGGAGGAGGGCCCGAACAGTTTTTCGCCGACGCCAGAATTGATGAAGTTGGCTGTGGATGTGGGATTGAAGCAGGAGTTGATTTTTGCCGATCGCAAATTGCCTCGTTATGTTTATTGGCAAAAAAAGCTGCAACCGGTGCCGATGACTCCACCGGCGATGATTCAGTCTCAGTTACTGAGTTTTCCGGGAAAACTGCGGGCGTTGTTCGGGGCTTTGGGGTTTGTCGGGCCGGCAATGGGTGCTGGACTTTCGCAGCAGGGTGACGAGGAAACTGTTTCTCAATTTTTCCGCCGTCATCTCGGTACGGAAGTGATGCAGCGGTTGGTGGAACCTTTTGTTTCGGGGGTTTATGCCGGCGATCCGCAACAACTTAGCGCGGCGGCGGCTTTTGGCCGGGTAGCAAAGATGGCTGATTTGGGTGGCGGGCTGATGGCGGGGGCGCTGCTTTCTGCTAGGAAAAGACCGAAGCCAATGCCTGCAGACCCGAATGTTCCTAAGACTAGACCGGGGGAGTTGGGTTCGTTCAAACAGGGGTTGAAGGCTCTGCCAGAGGCGATCGCTGCTCAATTGGGCGATCGAGTGAAACTCAATTGGCACTTGACTCGCCTCCAGCGTACAGAACGCGAAACTTACATTGCTGTATTCTCGACGCCCGACGGACAGCAGGAAGTTGAGGCGCGCACCGTGGTTTTGACAACGCCCGCTTACGTTACAGCCGATTTGTTGCAACCTCTGCAACCGAAAGTTAGCAGTGCTTTACAAGCTTTTACTTATCCTACGGTTGCCTGCGTTGTGCTAGCATACCCGCAGTCTGATGTCAAGGGTAAATTAGTAGGTTTTGGAAATTTAATTCCGAGGGGGCAGGGAATTCGCACTCTAGGGACGATTTGGACATCGAGTTTATTTGCCGATCGCGCGCCTGCAGGGTGGCAAACTCTCAGTAGTTACATCGGCGGGGCTACTGATTCGGAAATTGGCAATCTCGACTCAGAACAAATCGTTCGGGAGGTACACCGAGATTTGTCTCGGATTTTGCTGAAACCAGATGTGCCACAGCCCAAAGTTTTAGCGGTGAATGTGTGGAAGCGGGCGATTCCTCAGTACAATTTGGGTCATTTCGATCGCCTGCAACAAATCGATGAGGGCTTAAAATCTTTGCCTGGGCTGTATTTGTGCAGCAACTACGTTGGCGGAGTGGCTTTGGGAGATTGCGTGCGAAGGGGTTTTGAGCGTGCACGAGAAGTGGGCGAGTATTTGCAGAACAAACAATCAGATACTCGATCGATCTGAATTATTGTGTCGGGAGGGCGGGTTTACAAATATCGAGTATGTTAATCCGAGATATTGGTGAACCCGCACCTACAGCCTTCTGCCTTCATATCCGCTGCCCAATGCCGAATGTTACTAGGTTGTGGGTTCAAACTTGTAACCCACCCCCCTAACGGTTTGAATCATCGAAATTTGAGTGGCATCTGGTTCAATTTTGCGGCGAATTTGACCTATATGGACATCCACCACGCGATCGGCTCCTACATACTCGTAGTCCCACACTTCATGCAGCAATTCCGATCGCCTCCACACGCGACCGGGTTTGCTGGCCAAACAGTACAGCAGGTCGAATTCTAAAGCAGTCAAAGCAACTATCTGACTGCCGAGAATTACCTCGCGGCGAACCGGATCTATTAGTAGCTCTCCAAAAGTAAGAGTTTGTTGTTCGGCGGGAGTAACAATGCGTTTGCGCTTCAAAATTGCTGCAACGCGAGCTCCAATTTCTACAAGACTAAAAGGTTTAGTAATGTAGTCGTCAGCACCTTCGGCAAACCCTTTCATTTTGTCAGCTTCATCGGTTCGGGCAGTCAGCATCAACACAAACACGCCGGTGCGTCTTTGCATTTCTTGACACAGTTTGTAGCCAGTTGTATCAGGTAAATTTACATCTAGAACTACTAAGTCAGGATTGAGTTGCTCAAATAATTCCAGACCAGTCTGACCGTCCTCGCCAGACTCAACTTGATAACCTTGCTGGCTCAAAAAACGGTGAATTAAATTTCGGATTGCCGGGTCGTCATCAACCACAAGGATTTTTACAGGGGCCATGACCACAAGTTTGCTTGAAGAATTAGGCAAGAATATTCAGCCATAATAATAGAAAACTGGATACAAATCTCGAAAAAATTGAGCTTTTAATAGTTATAGCCCTATTTATAACCTACGCAAAATTTCAGGCAATAAATCTCCAGGAACTTTGGATAAGGCTAAATTTTGGCCTGGCAGCCCACATTCACTATAGAAAGCTCTAATCGTTTTGACAATATAGCTCAATGCTGTTTGCCTGGAATCAGCAGCTTGGGAGTTTGCCGGGGCTTGCAGGTTGAGTTTATCCCCATATGTTAACCCTTTGTCATTGAGATGTTGTCCCCATTCGGCGCACACTTGCAACTGGTGGTGCAGTGCTGCTTCTAGATGGCTTGTCTGTGCAGCTTTATTAGCGGCAAAATCTGGTTCTATGGCTAGTTGATAGTGGGCTAGTCCGAGATTGTTGCGGGCGGCCAAGGCGTCAAAGGTGAGTTGGGTTCGATCGAGCTCTCCGGCGATATCCAGGGCGGCTTCGTAGGCGATAATCGCCTGCTGCAATGATTCCGTCCGCGCTCGTTTCTGCTGAAACTGGTTCGCCAAATGCCAATAAGCGGTACCGAGATTATTGTAGGTGGCGGCTGCTGCTGCGGGTACTAATTCTCGGGTGCGGTATTTCAATGCTTCGCGGTAGGCGGAAATCGCCCTGACTAGCAGGGGTTCTGAGGGTTCGTGCTGGGCGAGGTTCCAGCAGGCGGTACCGAGGTTGTTTTGCACTCCGGCATAGTTGAGGGGTTCTCGTTCGGGACTGTAGCAGGAGAGGGCTTGGGTGTAAGCTGCGATCGCGCTTTTGAGATATACGATCGGCTCACCATCTTGGGCTAAATTCCAGTATGCTGTCGCCAAATTATTCTGAGCAGCAGCGTACTGCTGGGGTTCCACGGCGGGGTCTAGATCCAGCAGCGCTTGTTGGTAAGCTGCAACTGCGTGCTGCAAGTTCTCTGTCTTGTCTCGATAGCGGGCTAAATCGGCCGAGGCGATTCCCAAATTTTTGTTTAATCTAACGCGGGTTTGGGGTAGGGTTTCGCTATCTGTTCGGTTCAAACCTTCAAGGTAGAGGGCGATGCTGCGTTCAAGGCTGGATACTGGATCTGAGGCGTTGAGGGCATTGGTGCGATCGCGCGACAGCATCCAGTAGAGAGTGCCGAGATCGTTAAGCAGATCGGAAATTGGCGGTAGGCTGTTGGACTCCTGGGCGTACTGAGTTAAATTTTGTGTCAATTGGGCAATCAGCCGCGCGCATTCCTCAGTTAGTGGTTGATTTTGCTGCGAGTTGCTGTCAACGTCGAGATACGCAATCACTTGTTCGATCGCGCGAATGGCTATTGTCAAGTTTTGCTCTGAAATGTCTCCGCCCAGAATGCGATCGCGGTAGTAATTCCCCAAACTGTGATAAGCCAAAGCCAAGGCCTCGCAAGAACACTGATGTTCTTGCAGCAGTTCGATGTATTGCAGAGTTTGCAGCGGCAGAAAATTGTCCTCCGATGCGGCATCATTTTCTGCTTCCAACTCCTCAGAAGCCGCTGCTAGCACCAAATCTGCCAGTTGGACGGATTTAGAATCTGGCGCTGGGGACGGGGGATGGGAAATTGGGGATTGTTCGTCCTCTGTCAGTTGGACGGATTTAGAATCTGGCGCTGGGGACGGGGGATAGGAAATTGGGGATTGTCGATCGGGAATTGGGGATTGTTCGTCGGGAATTGGGTATTGTCCAGACAAAGAAGGTATTAAAAGTTGGTTGCCAAAGTCTCCGTTGTCCCGTAAGTTTCGCAAGTCTCCGGAGTTCCCGAAGTCATCAAAGTGCCCGAAGTCTCCCTTAGCTGGAGTTGGTTCGCCTTCAAACTCAAATACTCCGGTTCGCCAGTGCCAAAATTCCGGGGCGGAGTGCTCGATCGAACTCAGCCAGGGCAGCGACACCCACAGCAACACAGTAGATTCGCACATTTGCAGGTTTGCTTCGATGTCTCTCAAATAGCTCAGGAACGACCACTGCACTGCTGCTGACTGCCTGGTCAGGTGTTCTGCCCCGAGAATTTGAAATCCCGGCAAACGGCTGTAGCTGCCTCTGTTTTGCGGCGGTGGGTGTTGGGTCAGCCACGCGGCGATCGAACCCCAAGGATTTGGATCGCTCAAGTCAAGTTCCAAACTGACAAATCGGGGGTAGTGGAGCGGGGAGCGAGGATCGGAGCCTGCGCTCTCTGCTGCTAATTCTGTCTGCAAGCGGGCTGCCAGACAGTCCCGCAAGCACAAGTCGTCGCAGGCGGCGATAAAAATTTGACGGCGTAAATTGAGGTCGATCGCCTGTTTCAAGCGTTGGTAGATCAGCTTGTTCGAGCTAGAAACTTTTTGGGAAGGAATAGACATCAGGGTCAGCCGATTTTAGAATTTAGATTTTAGGTTTTAGGTTTTAGATTTTGGATTGTAGATTTTAGATTGTAGAGTTAAGAGTTGAAATCTCGATCGCTCATAACTCACAACTAAGCCCCGAAGGCAGTTAATCGCACCGGTGATGACTAAAGGATTGTAGATTTTCAATTGGCAATTTTATGTGGGTGGCGAACCAGTGTGATTAAGTGCAACCCAAGTCCCTGAAGCTGACAGCCGAGAGCAAAGAACCAAATTTCTGCTGGTCTTATATCGTTTCCGGTTGGATGGGAATGATCGAGTCAAGGTCAATAATTCCACATTCCCCCACTGCCCACTGCCCACTCCCTACTCCCTACTCCCCATCCCGAACGGTGTTAACGGAATTGATATTATTTAGCTTTCCAGCTTGCTCGGCACGCTTCAGGATTGTCGCAACTACCTGCTTTGTATTGAAACACAAAAACCATGTTTCCATTGGTGGGAAAACATGGTTTGTTCAATGATTATTTAAAATTGCGATTTGAATCAGCTTTGAGTCTCAGCCCAGCTTTTAGACGGAAGCAGCCACAAACACCAAACCCGCGACCAACATGGCTGCTGCAATTCCCATGATGATATAGTTCCGTTGCTGATTTTTGTTGGGAGGTACGGCTTCATACACCTTCGGCTCTTTAGCAAAGTTGTTCAGGCGTCCATCGTCATCTTTGATGTAAGGCATCAGTCACAATCCTTAATATTTTTGATGTTTACAACTGTACCAAAAAAGCGCCCAGGAAAATTCTGCCATTTATTTGGAGGTGACAGTGCCTGTTTGGGGAGAAGAGGCGATCGCGTAATCTTTGATCGGCATTCTGCCTGCTAAGTACGCCATCCGCCCCGCTTCTGCTGCCATTCCCATTGCTTTTGCCATTGCCGGGGAATTTTGGGCATTGGCGATCGCGGAATTAATCAACAGTGCATCGGCTCCCATTTCCATTGCTCGGGCTGCTTCGCTGGGCGTTCCGATCCCCGCATCGACTACCACCGGAACATTTACCGTGTCAATAATTATTTGAATGTTGGCCGCATTGTTGATCCCTTGCCCTGAACCGATG
Source organism: Microcoleus sp. Pol11C2 (assembly GCF_036701505.1). Classification (NCBI taxonomy): domain Bacteria; kingdom Bacillati; phylum Cyanobacteriota; class Cyanophyceae; order Oscillatoriales; family Microcoleaceae; genus Microcoleus; species Microcoleus sp. Pol11C2. The sequence goes on along the minus strand of NZ_JAUBQX010000002.1, from coordinate 59,990 downwards.
GGCGAACCTAAAGGCATGACTGTCGCACAACCGACTTCTTCGAGGCGTTTCGCCAGCAAGGGATCGGCATTGATGTAAGGCAAAACGGCAAAACCTTCTTTGACTAATTGTTCTGCTGCTTCCAAAGTGCCGATCGGATCTGGCAGCAAATATTTAGCATCGGGAATCACTTCTAATTTGACAAAATTATTGTCTTCTTGCCCTAAAAGTTTCGCCATTTCCCGGCCCAAACGAGCTACTCTAATCGCCTCATCCGCAGTTTGACAACCGGCAGTATTTGGCAGCATCCAAATTTTCGTCCAATCAAGAGCCTCTGCCAATCCTTCATGACCGGGAGCATTTGTTTGCACTCGCCGCACAGCTACAGTCACAATCTCGCACCTGCTAGCGTTGACACTTTGCTGCATTTCTGCAATGCTGCGATATTTTCCCGTACCCGTCATCAAGCGAGAATGAAAAGTTTTGCCGGCAATAACCAGAGGTTTATCGAAAGATTGAGTGGCTGTATCTACTGGATAGCCAAAAATGCTGTTCTCAAGTGCCTCTGGCCGGTGTACTGTGCCACCCATCATCTCTTCAAGCTGCCGACCTTCTTCTCTGGTTAGATCGTCGCGGGTAACAGCATATAAAATTTGCCCAACTGTCATCAATTTGGCATCTCGCGACATATTATTTTTTAAGCTGGTTTGTATAATTTCTTCAAATTCCTTAAAAACGTCTTTCATTTTCCCATTCCTCCCTAGTAAGTTTTTGATTTTTTTCGCTTGCGAATACTAATATAATGGTTTCAATCAGTTGGATTTCGTCCTATAAAAAGCTTTTCGGAGACCGCCGTTTATATTCCAAAACTCGTAAGTTTTTCGATTGACATGAATAATTACGACTGCCACGCCTTGACTTTTTGCCCTGCTGATTCGTTCTTGAACTCGATATCTGATGTTTTAAGTCTCTTCTGTCAACTCCTTAAATTCGCAAATCTGACCCTCTCTCAGCATCTGGCGTTGTCACACCCTCTGCTGCTTACTCGCTCAGCATTTTAACTCTCATCCCTATTTTAGCCAAAACTTCAGCCAGGAAGAATTCCGAATTATTAAGATTTTGGTGGCGTTGGATTAGCAAAAATCCGCCAGCTATCTTATCACAATAATATCGCTGATATTGGGATTCTGCATTTTCGTAGATGGCTCTACTTGTCTCAATATATTCTGAATTCACCTTTATTATACTGTCAATGGGCTCCTATCGGGTAGAGTTAAAAGTATGAAAGCAACTGTTGAGCAACTGGCTAAAATAGGAATATTTGCCAGCTTAAACCGAACTGAATTAGAACGATTGCAAGAACACACAGTAATTTGCAGTTACCGACAGGGAGAAGTTGTGATGTATGAGGGCGATCGCATACCCGAAAAATTATACACTCTTTTGAGCGGTTCTCTGCGGGTTGCAAAAACAGCGGCTGCGGGCAAAGAAACAATTCTCCGCACTTTATTTCAGGGAGATATCTTTGCTGCACCTGCTTTGCTAGGCAACGGCATTGCCCCCGCAACGGTGACAGCAGAAACTGATGTGGAAGTTCTTACCACACAACGGGAAGTTTTGCTAGCAGCAATTCGGGAAAATCCCGAGATTGCTTTGCGAATATTGGCGGTTTTTAATCAGCGGTTGCAGCAAATGCACGAGACTGTACACGGGTTGGTGTCGGAAAGGGCGATCGTGCGGCTGGCCCGATTTATTCATTACTTTGCCGTCGAGCAAGGTACGAAGATTGCGGATAATAGTGTATGTTTAGAAAAACGTTTTCCCTACTATCAAATTGCTCGCAGCATTGGAATTACCTACGAAGAATGCGTGCGGTTATTTAAGAAACTAAAGCCGTTTGTCTCCTACAGTCGAGGCGGTAAAATTATTGTATTGGATTGGAAGAAATTAGAGGATCTCGCCTCGGGAGAAGAAATAGACTAAAGGTTAAGATCCCTATTCTTATAGGGGCGGGTTTAACAAACAATATTTGACTGCAACTCACTATCTATATAAACCCGCCCCCAACAGTGAATCGGGGCGGGTATATGAGATTATTGATTTTAGACAATTATGGTTGGTAAAACCAGCCCCTACAGCAATATTGCGGAAATTAACTAGCCTCAGAAAGTATCAAAATAAACGCCAAATTTTTTTCGGCTTTCAAAGCGTGAATAGCTTTACCGGGCATGAAGACAAATACCCCCGGTTCCAAAACAATATCCTTGCCTTCCAAAGTCAAAATCCCCTTTCCTTCGATGACATTAACTGTGGCATTCCGTGCCGAAGAGTGTTCCGAAATTTCCGTTCCTGTGGCCAGACAAAATAAACTGTACTGACAATTCTTGTCTTTGACTAAAATTTTGTTCAGGACTCCGGCGGCGGGATATTCAATTGCGTCTCGGAGTTGGATTGCTGAAGATTGTAGCGGTAAAAGAGTAGTAGTCATAGTTTTTGACAATTAATTAATTAATTTGGTTACAAGTCTCGAATTTATCAGTGGCTTCACTTTCTTCCATCGAAAAGTGAAAATCGATTGAATCGGTTAAGATTGTTTTTTGGCAGAGATAACGATGTAGCCTAGATCCTGTTGGTAATGCTGGAAAACTCGACGCATTGCTAAGATGCGATCGCGAATTTGCGATCGACTTAATATATTCCACAAAATCCGCACAGTACCCACAAACCCTTCATCTTGCAGCATTCGCGGTAAGTTGAGGAGCCCCATCGCCCCGGTTTGACACTTTTCTACTTGCAAACCGGCGTTTTGGCAAACAGCAATCCAGCCAGACTCAGACAAAGGCGTTGAATTGACGCGAATCACTTCTGATAAAGCTTTGTGAATTTCTGATTCTCGGTTTCTAGCTAAAAGTTCGTGAGAGAGAAACTTGCCGCCTGGTTTTAAACGATCGCAAATTCCCGATACAATTTTAGCTTTCCCCGAGGGTGACTGCATTGTCAGGATAGCTTCAGCCAACACCCAATCAAACTGTTGGGAAATGCGATCCAAGTGAAAAATATCTCCTTCCACAATTTCTACTCGATCGCTCAAACCTGCTGCTGCAACATTAGCACGAGCGCGGGCCACACTCTCGGGATTTTTCTCAACTCCCACTACTTTTACGCCAAAACGTTCAACAAGGGCGATCGAACTATATCCAAAACTAGCAGCCAACTCCAAAACAGTCTCCCCAGGCTGAAAATCCGCCCATTCAAATAACTGTTTTGTAGCAAGTTTCCCCCCCGGTCTCAACATTTTCTTACCCGCCGCGGCCAGAACTTCATGTCCGGGTGCCGTCTTAAAATTGAGAGCAGTATTGGTCATTAAATTGACCTCCTATTTAACCTTACTCTCAGTTTGCCAAATTTTCCCCAATCTTTCTATGATGTAGCTCATATTCAAATTATCGTAGGCTGACGAACCCTACAATATCAGGAATTATACTAGATCCGCCCCTCAACAATTCGGACTGTTTTTGATTTCCAACACGGAATCGAATAAGAAACAAAAAATTTGAGAGTTTTATGACTTACGCAAAATTTCCACATCAGCGGGACAATCACGGGGATTATCCCTACAAACATCCTATTAAGAAACAATTTTTTCATTCCGATCTTGAAAACATTGCCGCAACACAGAAACAGGCAGCTCATTCAATTGACCAGCGCGCACAAATTCAGCATAAGTATCAGCCTCTATTGCCTGCAAATCCCCTTCGAGTTTGTCGATAGTCATCTGCCGCAGTTCAGGAGATCGATCGTACATTTTGTTGATTTCTGCTTGCAGCAAGTTTAATTTTTCTTGAAGCTGAGTCACGAGATGATTAGAAAACTCAGGCTCGATTTTACGATCGCCCGATACATCAGAGAGATACTTGAGAACCCGATTGAGAGCAACACGTTGGGCGATCGCCTCCAGATACTGCTGGCGCAACTCCTGGTTGCTCAACAACCCCAATTTTTCCAGCAGCGCCTTGGTGGTTAAACCTTGTACTAGCAGCGTAAATAAAACTACGCCAAACACGATCGCAATAATTGTTGGTCGCTCGGGCAGAACATGGGGTACGCTCAAAGCTAAAGCAATCGATACAGAACCCCGTAACCCTCCCCACCAAATCACAGTTTGATCGGGCAATGAAATTTCAGATTTCCCTAACCAATTGCTCAACCATCCTAGACCAAAAATAGCGATTGCTCGCGTCACAAACATCGCCACTACAGTTATGCCAATCACTCCTAAATTCGCTCCCAAATCAGCAAACCTCATCTGATCGCCAATCAGCAGGAACATGATCGAATTTACAAAAAACGCCAAAAAATTCCAAAATTGTGTTACCGCAAGTCTGGTACTGGGTTGCATACCTATCTGAGAGCCAAAATTGCCAAATATCAAGCCCATCGTTACCACCCCAATCACCCCTGAACCGCCGAGCTCCTCCACAACTATATAAGTGCCGTAGGCTGAAACTAGGGTTAACGATTGCTCAACCAAAGGTAGATCAAATGGTTGAGTCAGATAAGAAACTCCAAAACCGATTAAACTGCCGACAACAACCCCAATTCCCACAAAAGCTAAGAAACGCGCAATCAGAATTGGGATGCCAACGTCATCAGTCCCTAGAGAGAATCCCACCAAAAAACTAAAAGCAACAATAGCAATGCCATCATTAAATAAACTCTCTCCCTCCACCAGCAAAGCTAGGCGTTTTTCAACTCCCAATTCCCGGAACAATGCAATTACTGAAACAGGATCTGTAGCAGATATACTAGCTCCTACCAACAGAGCGATCGCTAAAGAAACTCCAGCTATTTGGTTGAGAGCAAAAGCCACGCCAGCAACAGAAATAACAACACCCAAAACCGCATAAAGAGCGATCGGCACTAAATCCCGCTTGAGTTTAGGCCATTCCAGATTCCAAGCAGCTTCAAACAACAGAGGTGGCAAAAAAATCAACAGAATCAGTTTCGGTGAAAGCGTCACCAGCCGCACATCTATAAAAGCCAAACCCAACCCGACAATTACTAACAGGAGCGTGTAGGGAATTTTGCTCAGCCACCCAAAGATTTGCGGCAGCGTCGCCACAGTTAAGGAAACCGCTAGCACTAAGAGAAATTGCTTCAGATTCCCCTCGATCGTCGCTTCGTGAATTAGAGTTTCTGGGGTCATACAATTAGGGATAAAATAGTTAAGGTTTCGGTTTCGGTCGGGACTTATCTGCCGTTGAACCCCGCACTTCTTCAACTTGACTGACTTGAAAAATTAGGGTAAATTTTTGACCCATTTCTTTTTCGACAAATGCTTCTAAAAGCTGCACCTGTTTGGGTGTCAAAGCTTCGCTGCTGCGAACAATCAGACGAACCTCCGGCGGTTTTGTCAACCAGTTAGTATCAGTTTTAATCAGTTCCACCCGTTGAAAAGTGATAGTTCGGTTAAGCAACGCCCGCTTCAGGCTGGCTTCGAGTTGCGCTTGCTCGATCAATTCCGCAAAACTCACGCCCAGAGGAATCACAAGTATAGCCGTCAATGCTAGCGCCCAAAGGAGGGCTTTACCGGCGCGATGCAGAGGGGTGTAGCCGGCCATTAAAGAGGTTAGCATACAGGAGAGAGTAATCCCCAGCAAATTAGTAAGATACAGGAGGCTTGCTCCCAGGCTGAGCGACCAATTAGCTTGAGATAAGCCTAAACCTATAACACAAATTGGCGGCATGAGAGCCACCGCGATCGCAGTTCCCGCCAGAGTAGCAGAAACTTTGGGCTGAACTTTCGCATAGCCGCTGATTCCCCCAGCGGCGATCGCAATTCCTAAGTCTAGTAATGTAGGTTTAGAACGAGCTAGAACTTCGCTCCCAAAGCCGGGAAGTTGTACCAAAGCGCCCAAAAAACAAGCTAGAAAAATTGCTAGCACCGTCCCGACTGCTAATGAAATTAAACCTTTGCGGAAGAGGAGAACGTTACCTTCTACCGCTCCAAATGCTAACCCTCGGATTGGCAACATCAGAGGCGCAATGATCATTGCACCGATAATTACGGCTGCACTGTTGGCAAGCAGTCCAAAGGTGGCAATTATACAGGAGCTGAGAATTAAGACAAGATAGTTAATATCTAGGGTTGATTCTTCCAACAAGTCAACTCGTATTTGCTTTAAATGCTCTCGAGGAATTCTGCTCCTGGTGAAATATTTAAGACGGTCTCGAATATTGTTGAGCAAAATAATCTCCTTAAGTCGGGGGCTTGTATTCGTATGCAGGTGGGGTCAGTCGATTTTAGATTTTAGATTTTAGATTCGAGATTTTAGATTCGAGATTTTAGATTTTAAATTTACTCCACAGATTTTAGATTTACTCCACAGATGAATCTGTGAGCTTGAACAAGAGTCTAAAATTTGGGCTACTCACGACAAGAGTCGGAGGCTTGTATCCGTATGCAGGTGCGAGCAAAAGAATCCGAATCCCAGCCAGCAAGTTTTCGAGGAGGTCCCAGAACTCTAAAGCAATTGTCGCGCCACTAATACCCAGCAGTTGAATCAAATCCCCTGCCTTGAATGACGGGATGGCGATGAATAACGCGATCGGCAATAATTGATTTATAATCAAGATATATACTCCACCCCAATAATACCGAATCATGCTCGCAGAAGCAAACGCGACACTTTGGCCTAGTCTAATTACTGTTTCAGCATTAATTCTCTACTTCGTTGTTACCATCAACGTCGGCAGAGCTAGATTCAAACACAAAGTTTCTCCCCCGCAGATGACAGGAAACCCAGACTTTGAGCGAGTCGTGCGAGTTCAGCAAAATACCCTAGAGCAAATGATTCTATTTTTGCCCTCGCTGTGGCTATTCTCGCAATTTATCAGCCCAATTTGGGGCGCTGGTATTGGCGCAGTTTGGATAGTTGGACGCATTTTGTTTGCTTTGGGTTACTATCAAGCTGCTGAAAAAAGAGCGGCAGGATTTGGCATTAGTACCTTAGCTACTTTAGCTTTGCTGGGTGGTTCCTTAACAGGCATAATTATGTCACTGCTGAAGGTTTGAGCGTAGCTTCGGATCGACATAAGTGTTTTCCTACTCGTTTCCAGGCTCTGCCTGGGAACCAGTTAAATGTAATAAATGTTAGGAGTAAATATGTCAGAAACCAACAAACCCGTATTTGAAATTAAACCGAAACTTTTTCAGCAGCTTGTGGAGTGGCAAGAAAAACTTGAACGAGAAGATGAATTAGCAAGCGAGTCAGAAGACGAGAAACCAACTGAGGTACAAAATTCTCCCGACAGTGATGAACAGCATTCTCAAACAGATAATTTTTAGCTGGTGGCTAGCTGCATCTTTTGGATTTCCGGCTGCTGTCTCGGCTCAATCGCTAACACCTAACCACATTCAGCAAGTCAATAGCGGTTTGTTTCGTTCTAACTCTCAAGATTTCTTTCAGCAAGGCTATCGCCAACTGGAAAGAGAAATCGCAGCTTTGTTGCAAAAAAATGTCACTTCCCCAGGCAATATTCTGGAGATTGATGAAAAATTGCTCTCTCAGATTTGCAGCAAAAAAATTAAAATATCCTCGCGGCATTCTGATACAATAAGTGCTGCTCAGCTTGCTGATTTTCAGACTAAATTAAAAGACATTTGCAGACACAATTAAAATGAGAGTGAGGTCAATATTCAAACTTTAGTGCTAATGGATAAAGAGGCAATGGCAAAGTTAAAAATAGCCATGCTGGAAGCGGAAACGGCGGCTCAATTGGCTGCAATAATTATAGATTACACTCATGAGGAAATGATGCTAGTTTTTTCTGAGCTAGAATGGGAACAGCAGGCTAGAATTAAGGATATTTGGAAGACTGTTAGTTAAAGTAGATTGACCCAAATCAGAGGTTTTAATTTTTCACCGCAGATGTAAGCCGATAGACGCGGATGAACGCAGATTTAATTGTGTTAGTGTTCGCTGTGTATAACAATCTTAATTTGTACACAGCGAACAATGACATATCTAAACTAGGGATTCAAGGCATAATTGGCGAAAATGATCGCCCCGTTGCTCGAAGTTTTGGTATTGATCGAAGCTAGCACAGGCTGGGGAAAGCAGCACTACTTTAGCGTTGTTCTGTTTGCCTAATTCGGCTGCTCGCGGGATTGCTCTTTCCATTGTTTCGACTATTTCCCAAGCGTTGTAATTTGCTTGTTCGAGGCGCGAGGCAAAAAGACTCGCGGCATCCCCAATTAGCAACACCGCAGCAGCTTTCGCCTTGATTGTATCAATCCAAGCGCGATCGTCCCCTTCTTTGGCGTCACCGCCGGCAATTAAAATCGCCGGTGCGCTGACAGAAGCCAACCCGACTTGCGCGGCGTCATAATTAGTAGCTTTGCTGTCGTTGATGAAATCTATGCCTTCCCAAGTGCAGATGTGTTCGAGGCGGTGCGAAACTCCGGGGAATTTAGCGATCGCCCGGGCGATCGCACTTTTATCTATCCCCGCCAAATTAGCCGCAGCCACCGCCATTAACAAATTCTGCAAATTGTGTTCTCCCACCATCCGCAAAGAATTAGCCGGCAAAATTTTCTCGCTTTGAGCTATTACCCAACCGTTTTCGATGTACGCTCCAAAAGTGCGATCGCCCAACAGTTCTTTTTCACCTTTGACACTCGTCCAACACGCATCCGGCCAAATGTCAACTCCTTGCTGCCGCAAACAAGGATCGTCACCGTTAATTACTTGCAATTCAGACTTTTTCAGCAAATGCGCTTTAATGCTGTAGTAATTTTCTAAAGTTTTGTGGCGGCTGAGGTGATCCGGCGTCAAAGTCGTCAAAACTCCGATTCGCGGCGCTACAAACGGCGAGGATTCTATCTGGTAGCTGCTGATTTCGGCGATTACCCAATCCGGCGGTTTTTCGCCTAAAGCTAATTCGCACGCAGCATAACCAATATTGCCGCAAGCGGGAGCGTAAAGCCCGGCTTCTTCAAAAATAGCCGCAATTAAAGCAGTAGTAGTAGTTTTGCCGTTAGTGCCGGTAATTCCCACCCAAGGAGATTTGAGGTAACGCCATGCGAGAGCCATTTCTCCGATTGTTTCAATGCCTAACTCTCTGGCGCGCGCTAATGCTGGACTGTCCCAGGGAACCCCCGGACTTACTACTATTAATTCTATAGATTCGACTGGTTCAAAAGATTTACCTAACTCAACGTTAATTCCTTCGTTAGCAAATTCCTGTTGCTGTTCGTGCAAATTTGGAGAAGATGAGCGATCGCTCAACGTTACTTCCCATCCTTCGCGTTTTAGCAGTCTGGCGGCGGCAATTCCTGATTTTCCTAGTCCAATGATATGAGCGATCGGCATAAGTTGTGTGTGTGATGGAGCGAAGTTCCCTGGTTTTCTAAGTTTATATCTTAACCTGGGATCTGTTGTTGGCTATTGGCCATTTTGCTTAAATTATGACTGTTTTGACAAAGTTATCGTAAGGTGCGCAATGCGCACCCTACCATTATGATAGGCTTATTGGATAAATCTTTGATAGATAGGGAAACCGCAGATAAACGCAGATACTTTCAAGATAGTTTACGACTTTTGCAATATTGTCTAATTTACTATCATGATGATTTACCGCGATTTTTTTTGTCGCATAAGGTGCGCATTGCGCACCCTAGCATGATGATTTACCGTGAATTTTTTAACCTTTCACGATCGCCCCAAAGTCAGCCAACACCCGCGCGTGATTCCGCAGCAAACCCAGTAAATTCAACCGATTTTGCTTAATTTCCGGGTCAGAGTCCATCACCAAAACGCTTTCTGGCCCGTCGAAAAAGTTGCTGACAGTCGGAGCAATCTCAGTCAAACTATCTACCAACTGCTGGTAATTGCGAGTTTGTTTAGATAGCTGTGTTTGCGGCACTAACTGCACTACTGCATCGTAAAAAGCTTGTTCAGACGACTTTTGAAATAACTCGGGTTTCACCGCCGTTTTCGGTTCCAATTCTATTTTATCCAAATCACCTTGAGCCGCCAAACGAGTTGAACGGTTGACTGTTTCGTAAATTAGATCCAAAGTCTGGTTATTGCGGATTTGTTGTAAGAAAAGCGCTCTTTCCCGTGCGTCCAACAAATCTCTCAATGCTCGTTCAGTATATTCTGGGTCGTTTTCTCCCAAAACGGCATTTACCAAATCGTAATCTACATTTTTTTCTTCTTGCAATAAAGTCCGAATTCTTTGCAAGAAAAACTCGTATAACTGATCCAGCAACTCCGCCGGTGTTTCTGGACGCGCTGCGGTAAATTCGGCAACAACTTCTGCGAGCAACTGGTGCAAATTGATGGGCAACTGAGCCGCCCAAATAATGTTAATTATTGCATTAGCAGCGCGGCGCAAAGCGAAGGGGTCGGATGAACCAGTCGGCAACATTCCCAAGCCGAAGATACTGACTAAAGTATCTAATTTGTCCGCTATTCCGACAGCTTGACCTGTGAGAGTTTGCGGCAAATTATCGCCCGCACCTTTGGGCAAATAATGTTCAAAAATTGCTGTGGCTACTTCTTCCGATTCGCCACTTGCTAAGGCGTATTTCTGCCCCATGATTCCTTGCATTTCGGGAAGTTCGTAAACCATTTGGGTTACGAGGTCTGCTTTGCAAAGTAAGGCTGCTCTTGCTATATAAGCTTGTTGTTCGCCTGTTATTTGCAGTTGAGTGGCGATGAGGCTGGCAATTTTGCACAGCCGATCGACTTTTGCGCGTACTGTCCCCAAATCTTCCTGGAAAGTAACTGTTGCCAACTTGGGCAAATAATCCTCTAGAGGCTTTACCAAGTCTGCTTTGTAGAAAAACTGACCGTCTGCCAATCTCGCCCGCACTACTCGCTCGTTACCTGCAGCAATAATCGCCGCTTTAGCCGGGTCGCCGTTGGAAATTGTAATGAAATAGGGCAGAAGTTCGGGATAATCTGGGCTTTTGAGAATTGGAAAATACCGCTGGTTTGTAACAATAATTGTGGTAATTACTTCCGGCGGCAATATCAAAAATTCGTCGTCAAATTTCCCGACAACTGCGTTCGGCCATTCTACTAAGTCGGTGACTTCTTCTAACAAATCTTCGGTAATGTCGGCGTAACCGCCTTGTTTTGTTGCTGCGGCTTCTACTTGTCCTTTAATTTGATTTTTGCGCTGGGTTCGATCGACCTCCACGCAAGCAGCCCGCAGACACTCGACATAATCCTCGGCTTGGGGAATCGAAACCCCCCCCGTCCCCCCCTTCTCGGGTGTAGGGGAGGTGTATAACACCCGGTGCCCTTGGGAAATTCGATCGCTCTTGACCGTATCCGAACCGCTCACCAATGTAATTGGCAGTACAGTATCATCTAACAAAGCCACCATCCATCGAATCGGGCGCGGAAACTTCAAATCTCCGTCGGCCCACCGCATAAATCTTTTGCCTTCTAACTTATTAATCCACTGCGGCACAAGTTCTGTCAAAATATCCGCTGTCATCCGCCCCGGAATCTTTTTGAGCACAAATACAAAATCGCCTTTATCGGTAGCGCGAACTTCCAAAGCATCAATTTCTACGCCCTGCTTTTTCGCAAAACCTTCGGCTGCTTTCGTCGGTTTGCCATCTTTAAAAGCCGAACTCGCGGGTGGCCCTTTTACCTCTTCTTCTCTATCTAATTGCTGAACTGGCAGCCCTTTCACGAGAACGGCCAAACGCCTCGGAGTAGCGTATACATTAATAGAGTCATTTGTCAAGGATTCTTCTGCCAGCGTTGCAGGTATAAGTCGCTGCCACTGCTGGGCGCTGCCTGAGACAAAAGATGCGGGCAATTCTTCTGTACCGAGTTCTAATAAAAAGTTAGGCATATCGCACCGTAATGGAATTTTGTTTAGGGTAATTTAAGGTAATTTATCCGATCGCGCGATCGTATATCTGAAATATCTGAAAAATACTCAAAAATCCAGGATACCACGTAAAATCGGGGGTGAAAGACAATATTCTCGACAGCCCATGACCTTGGCGGAAAGACTAGGACAAGATTGGAAGTCTCGACTGGAAAAAGATTGCCCGGACGAAAATTCTAGCACTCGCGAGAGTGTGGTCCGCTGGCTGTTGGGAGACAAGCCCGAAAGATTTGACACTCTTAGCCCAACTCAATTGTCTGTCGCCTCTGGGGCGATCGACTTTTTATATCGAATTTTGATTTCTCGGTATCTGGGAGTACCGCCAGAAAAAGCTTACCGCAACTTGATCGGGCGGCTCGGCGGTTTAGTTGTGCTCCGGCAAAAAATCCAAGCGTGGGTTTCCCTGAGTCGCGACAGACAGCGGAGTGCGGTGGAGGTACTACAAGAAGTGATTCAGGAAATGCTCAATTCCGATCGCTACCTGCAGCAGCAAGTCGCCTGGATTGCCGAATGCACCTCAGACAGACGCCTGCGAAATGCTTTGCTGCTAGCGAGCACAGAAGAATACTGCTTGCGGCCGATCCGCAACCAGCCGCTGCTGGTGTACCGTTTTGTCAACTACCTGCGGCGTGCTCAGCGCGGCGGGTTGACACAAGTGCCTGCAGGAGACTGGGTGCGGCTGGTGTCGGAACAGGTTCTACCCGACGATACAGACGAACCGCTCAGCCTGCTAGACGAACAGGCGATGTCCGAGTATCGAGAAAATCAAGCTTGGGAAGAGCAGCAAACTCAGCGGCAGATTGTCCAACAAGAATTTGAGAATTACTTGGCCGCTGAAGTCGATCCGCTGGCTTCCCGGTGGCTGCAGCTTTACCTCCAAGGTCGTTCCCAAGAGGCAATTGCCGAGGATTTGAAGGTTCCGATCAAGCAAATTTACCGCTTGCGAGAAAAAGTCAGTTACCACGCGATTCGGGTTTTTGCGGTCAAACAAGCACCGGAATTAGTCGCCAACTGGCTGGAAACTTCGCTCAAAGAACACAGTTTGGGCTTGACTCCGGCTCAGTGGCAGCAATATTTACAAGACCTCACGCCGGTGCAGCGGCAGTTGGTAGAATCGCTGAAAGCAGGGAAAAGTGTAGAGACGATCGCATCTGAATTAAAGCTGAAAACCAATCAAGTCATCGGCGAGTGGAGCAAACTCTATTTAGCAGCTCAATCCCTCCGCAACGAGTAGATTGGTAATGGGTGGCAGGCAATTGCTAATTGTTAATTGGCGGTAGCATTTTTCAGAAGCCGCGCTACAAATCAATTCCCGAACAGCCACAGATTACTGCGAGTTTCCCTGTGGAAAACCGCGCGATGCCCCTTGTATCAAATCAGGTTAGATCGATCGGGATATCGTAGCGCTGCCGTGACGATCGCGCTCGGAGACGATCGCAGTCAGCTCTCTGAGGTAAGATACTAGCAGCACGATCGACTTTTGAGGATTTTTTAACCAATCCTAAATTCAGCGGTTGCCCGTAAATCATCGGTTGTGGTGCATCTCTAATACTTGTGCATTAAAGACATAATTCTATTGTTGCCAGCCACGGGCATCAATCTCGGGCGATCGATGATAGTGGGTCTAGACTGCGCTAGTCATCATCTAGTTCTCAATCTTTTGGTAGAGTTTGAGGCCGCAATACAGAAGGGAGAAAATTCTGGGACTAAGGATTTTTCTTTAATAAAAGCTTCCGGTTGTTAGGCCAATTCCTCCGTCAGGGAAGTTGCAGCGTTTAATTTTATCGCATCAGGTTGGTGCGTCGCGCTCGATCGCGCTTCCAACTACAAAGCAGCTAATGGTACATACATCTTCAACAGACTCGGCAGCTACAATGGACTCCGATCGAATTTTTCACCTAATCGATACAGTTGTCCCCTTTGAAGCTTGCCTTTACTATCAAGTTTTGCCTTTATCTCTAGAAGGTAATCTGTTTAAATTGGGCGTAGTCGATGCCCAAGATGACTCCGCCTTGGACTACGTGCAGCGGATTTTAGCTTACATGAATTGCTCAGTCACAACTGAGCAAATTACCTCAGAAACTCAGCGCTCGATGCTCTCAGCTTACTTGCTCCACGGGAGCCAGCTCAAAGTACCCAGCCAGACAGAAACCGCAGCAGCCCCAACAGCCAAAAATCCCGCATCAGCAACTTCAGGCCCCAATGCAGAAACGCTGCTGTCTGTGCCAGAACCCTCGATGCCCGAGGCTGAGCGGTTTAAACCTCCTGGCCCTGAGGTTCCCCCGACACCGACACCGCTATCGGTTTTGAATGTCGAGGCCTTGCATTTGTCAAGCCGAGTGGAAGTTTTGACAACTTTGCCCGCGCCCCAACTCCTACAAGAATTGCTCGGTAGAGTGCTGCGAGAGGGTATCGGCCGCCTGTTTTTTGAGCGGCACCAGTCCCACGGTCGCATTCTTTGGAGTCAAGATGGCGTTTTGAAATCGATGCTCGAAGGTATCGATTTCGTCCTTTTCCAAGAGGTCATCGACGAGTTGAAGCGACTGACAGATATGCCTGTTGGCCCGGTGGAACATCCCAAACAAGTCGAAGTTGAGCGCGTATATCAAAACACTCATTTGCTGTTGCGCTTGCGGATAATGACGGTGGGTGGCAAGGAAGAAGCCACCCTGCAAGTTTTGCGGGGGGCAGCTTTGAGGTTTTACCAGCAGCAGCAGTTGTCTACTTTGAGTCGGGACGCACTGCGGCTGGCCGAAGAATTGCAGCGGAAAGTGAATCAAATTCGCGATCGAACTCGGCTTTCTCCTGTGCATTTAGAGGGGTTGCCCGCTTTGGAACAGGTGGTTAGAAATGTTGACGACCAAATTGAAGCTTTGCTGCACGAACACAATCCCGAGTAGCCCTAATCAGCAATAGATGACTGTTTTGAATTTTTTTTAACTCACATCAAGTCCGGCCAAATAATAATAATAATAATAATTACGTTTGTAGTGAGGACTAAAGTCCGAGCGAGTTTTATGATAACTCAAGTTTTCACTACAAACCAATTTGATGGCAGTTCTGCGAGGTGACAGGATCTTATACCAGTTCCCCAAAAAGAAGCGAACTTTATGCCCGTACTCTAAACCCTGGTACTCATCAGTCATTCCCAATCTTCTAAAATCTAAAATCTAAAATTGTATTAGCCGTGCTCGAAAACATCCTTGTACTGCAATAAATCCAAACTCACAAAAACGGGCAAACACTGAAAACATTGCTGTGCAATTTCCCAGCGTTCTTCTCGCTGCAACATAGCAGTCAACTTTTGTTTAGCGCTCAGCAAATAGCGGACATCGTTAGCAGCATAATTTAGTTGATCGTCCGAAAGATTAGTCGCATTTCCCCAGTCGGAACTTTGAGATGTTTTATTTAATTCTACCTTTTCGAGTTCTAGAATTAATTCTTTCAATCCGTGTTTGTTGGTATAAGTTCTAGCAAGTTTACTAGCTAGCTTTGTGCAGAAAACTGGTGCAATGTCAATACTTAAATTGTAACGCATTGTTGCCATATCAAAGCGCGCAAAATGAAATACTTTCTCAATATTTTCGGCTTCCATTAACTTCTTTAAATTCGGTGCTGCTGTCTGGCCTTTGGCAATCCGCACCACTGCAACTTTACCTTCGGGATTGCACAACTGAACCAAACACAAGCGATCGCGCCAAGGTAGCAAACCCATTGTTTCCGTATCAACCGCGATCGCCGGCGCAGTCAAATAATAAGATAAGAGAGAATCGGGAATATCACCATCGCACACTTGAAAATCTGCAAATTCCATTATTGGTAACTATTGACTGTTGACTGTTGACTGTTGACTGTTGACTGCCTTCTTCCCTCTTCCCTCTTCCTTCTTCCTTCTTCCTTCACCTTACCGACTGCGAACAAAAAGCTGAGTAAAATAATACTCGCCTTTGGCATTTTTGGCAACCCCAATACCTGTCACATTAAACTGACCTTCCATATTTTTGCGGTGGCCGTCACTTTTAATCCAACCCTCAACAGCATTGCGTACCGGGTCGCTGAAGCCGAAATTGTAAGCAAGATTTTCAGCTACACTTTTATAAGGAATAGTAATTGCTTTCGCCCGCCCCTCAAATCCATCGTGGCTGAAACTTACTTTACCCTTAGCCATATCTTCGCTGTGAATTCTTGCTATCTGAGTGATTCGCGGATCGATAGTCAGCGGTGGCAACTTTTTAGATGCTCGGTATTGATTGATCTGTTGGTTAACCGCTTTTTCTAAGTCAGTAATAGCACTCGAAGCAACATTAGTATTCATGGGAGTTTGTGGCAGCGATCGCGTAGGAATAGAGGTGTCACACTTAGGCAGGATTGTCAACAATCCCAAGCACATCAAAATCAAACCTTTGGACATGAAATCAAACGAGAAATAAAGTTAATTGTTACCAATTCCTACAGAGCGATCGCCCCACATTCCGCTAACCTAGATATTCAGAACCTTCGCTACAGTGTTCACGTCTTTGTCGCCGCGTCCCGAACAGTTCAGCACAATGCGCGGATTGCCTGTTAGCTGCGGGCACAGAGTCTCTAAATAGGCGATCGCGTGAGAAGTTTCCAAAGCCGGAATAATCCCCTCCAACTGCGAAAGCCGCTGAAATGCTCCCAGCGCTTCTGCATCAGTTACGCTATAATATTCAGCCCTGCCCGCATCCTTCAAATAACTATGTTCCGGCCCCACACCCGGATAATCCAAACCCGCACTAATCGAATGTGGCTCAATCACTTGACCTTCATTATCTTGCAGCAAATAACTCATTGCCCCGTGTAGAACTCCCACACTTCCCTTAGTCAAAGTAGCAGCGTGTTTATCAGTTTCCACGCCTTCGCCCGCCGCTTCAATACCAATCAATCTGACAGTTTCTTCCCCGACAAACTCATGGAAAAGACCCATTGCATTAGAACCGCCGCCGACGCAAGCTAATAAAATATCCGGCAAACCGCCCCACTTTTCCTGACACTGAGCGCGCGTTTCTTCACCTATTACCGCATGGAAATCGCGTACCATCATCGGGTAAGGATGCGGGCCCGCTACGGAACCGAGAATGTAATGAGTTGTCTCCACATTTGTCACCCAGTCGCGAATCGCTTCCGAAGTCGCATCTTTCAGCGTTCCCGTACCCGCCGCCACCGGCCGCACTTCGGCTCCCATCAAGCGCATTCTAAACACATTTAAAGCCTGTCTTTCCATGTCGTGAACGCCCATGTAGACAACGCATTCTATACCGAAACGAGCGCAAACTGTAGCAGTAGCAACGCCATGTTGACCGGCACCAGTTTCAGCAATTACCCGCTTTTTGCCCATACGTTTTGCCAGCAATGCTTGAGCTAAAGCGTTGTTGATTTTGTGAGCACCGGTGTGGTTTAAATCTTCGCGTTTGAGGTAAATTTGCGGGCCAGTTCCGTCTGCTTTAGCGTAGTGTTCGGTAAGGCGTTCCGCGAAATACAAAGGGCTGGGGCGGCCGACATAATCTTTGAGCAATTGTTGGAGTTGCTGTTGAAATTCCGGTTCGCTGCGGTATTTGTGGAAAGCGGCTTCTAGTTCAAATAAAGCGGGCATCAGGGTTTCGGGGACGTATTTGCCGCCGAATTTGCCGAATCTGCCGAGGGAGTCTGGGCGTTGGGCGCTGGTTTCGGTGGTGAGATGCAGGGGGGTGACTGTCATTTGATTTTAGATTTTAGATTTTAGATTTTTTAGATTCGCGGGTAAGCTAGAGGCTTGGTATCGATCGTACCAAATCGGTTGTGGACTTGAGGCGATCGCACAAATTTCATTATAATTCCTTGAACGCTTGACGGGCTAATACAATAAGTAGAAGATAGAGCGCATTCCGAGCGATCGCAACCATACCCCAATCCGCTAAAACTAGAAATACCAGTAAAAAAAGTTCAAGCATCTTAACCTATGGCAGCATCCAAACGCAAAGATTCTGACAGCAAAACAACCGAGGGGAAACGAATAGTTTACTCCGAATTTGGCAACGTTGACAACTCCGCCGCCCTCCAACGGGGAGTGGCCGAAGTTCCCCCCAATCAACAAAACCTCAAAATCGAAGCATCCCGAAAAGGACGCGGTGGCAAAACAGTTACAGTCATCAGCGGCTTTCAGGAAAAACCTGAAACTTTAGCAACTTTAGCCAAGCAGCTAAAAGCCCAATGCGGTACTGGTGGCACAGTCAAAGATAATGAAATCGAAATTCAAGGCGAACACAAGCAAAAGCTGCTAGAAATTATCACAAAATTAGGCTACAAAGCTAAAATTAGTGGAGGGTAAATTAGTCAATAGCCATCAGTGTATGGGCGGGACGAGTTTATGATATACTTAGTTTAAAACATAGATGGTTGGTAAAACCCGCCCCTACTTCGCGCCAATTCTACCATCGCGAATCAACCAGAAATGATATTACCAATTACCGCCAATTTTTAATGTACACTCGACCTTTAGCTCGTTTAATCGAACAATTGCAGCGCTTGCCAGGAGTCGGCCCAAAAACAGCCCAGAGGCTCGCTTTACATATTTTGAAGCGACCGGAAGAAGAAGTGCAAGCCCTAGCTAAATCTTTGATTGATGCCAAACAGCAAGTAGGTTTCTGTCAAGTATGCTTTCACTTATCTGCTGACCCTGTTTGCGAAATTTGCCGCAATACCAACCGCGACACTCATACCATTTGTGTAGTGTCAGAATCCCGCGACGTAATCGCTTTAGAAAAAACGCGGGAATATATGGGTAAATATCACGTTGTTGGGGGCGTTATCTCGCCGATGGATGGAATTGGCCCAGAACAATTGAACATTCAACCCTTAGTCCGGCGCGTCAGCCAGCAAAAGGTTAAGGAAGTAATTATTGCTATTAGTCCCAGCGTGGAAGGCGAAACTACTACTCTTTATATCGGTCACTTATTAAAACCTTTTACCCTAGTGACGCGCATAGCTTTTGGTTTGCCGATGGGGGGAGATTTGGAATATGCCGATGAAGTTACATTGGCTCGCGCTTTGGAAGGAAGGAGAGAGTTGGATTAGTTGAAAACGGGTGATGGCTGATTTAAAAATAAGAGAAACGAACCGCGAAGACGCCAAGGGCACGTTCGGCGAAGCCGTTCCCGAAGGGTAGGAAGAGAAGAGAGGATGAAGAGTATACAATTGATGCGATGAGAGCTATATTCTAAGCTTCTGCTATTGCTTCCCTGAGGCTCGCAATGACACAATTGTAAGATATGAAACCCGCATCGGCGGGTTTTGTCGGTGTAGCGACAGGTTTCAACCTGTCGGGTATTTGGTATTTGGTTTTTGCTCTTGAGTTTCGTTGTTCCCTGTCGTCACTGCCGCGAAAGGGTAAACTGGACAAAGTTACCGAGAGTAAAAAATCATGGCTAAATTCGATCGACCTTTCACCTACCCCACAACCCCCAAAATCGACCAAACAGACGACTACCACGGCGTCAAAGTATCCGACCCCTACAGATGGCTGGAAAATCCCGACTCTGAGGAAACGCAAGCTTGGGTGGAAGCCCAAAACGCAGTCACTTTTGCCTACCTCAACGAAATTCCGGCGCGGGAAAAAATCAAACAGCGCCTGACTCAACTTTGGGATTACGAGAAATACGGCATACCTTTCAAAGAAGGATCTCGCTATTTCTACTACAAGAATGACGGCCTGCAAAATCAATCCGTACTCTACACGTTAACATCCCTCGACAGCGAACCCAAAGTATTAATTGACCCCAACACTCTCTCAGAAGATGGAACCGTTGCTCTGGGTGGGATAGCTATCAGCGAAGACGGCAAATACATGGCCTACGGTTTGTCAAGTTCCGGTTCGGACTGGCAGGAATGGAAAGTCCGTGACGTGGCAACCAGCGAAGATTTATCAGACCATTTAAAGTGGATTAAATTCTCAGGAGCATCGTGGACTCACGACGGCAAAGGTTTTTTTTATAGTCGCTACGACGAACCCAACGAAAAAAGCAAGCACGAAGAAGTTAACTATTACCAAAAACTGTTTTACCACCAAATCGGCACGCCCCAATCTGAAGATGTATTAATCTACGAGCGACCAGACCAAAAAGAGTGGGGATTTAGCGGCGGCGTCACCGAAGATGGCAAATACTTGATTATCTCAGTTTGGCAGGGAACTGAAACCAAAAACTTGATTTTCTACAAGGATTTAACGGCACCGGAATCAACCGTTGTAGAACTGATTAGCGAATTCGAGGCTGAGTACAGTTTCATCGACAATGAGGGCTCTATTTTCTGGTTTCAAACAGACTTGAATGCACCGTTGGGCCGCGTAATTGCGATCGACACCAACAACCCACCTCCCTCATCCCTCGCCTGTGATGAAACCCCTCCGTCGCCCCGGGAGGGGGGGTTCACAGAAATTATCCCCGAAGCAGCAGAAACTCTCGAAGGCATCGGCCTCCTGAACAATCAATTTGTCGCTTCCTACTTGAAAGACGCCTACACCCAAATTAAAATTTTCAACTTAGATGGCTCTTTCGTGCGAGAAGTTGCCTTGCCCGGAATCGGTTCTGCGGGAGGATTCAGCGGCAAGCGGCACGACACCGAAACTTTTTATGCTTACACCAGTTTCACTGCACCTAACATCATCTATCACTACAATATGGTGACAGATGAAAGTACGATTTATCGGCAGCCAAATGTCGATTTTAATCCCGACGATTACGAGACAAAACAAGTATTTTACCCCAGCAAAGACGGTACGCAAGTACCCATGTTTATTACCCACAAGAAAGGCTTGCCGTTGGATGGCAATAACCCCACCTACCTGTACGGATACGGTGGTTTTGGCATCTCGCTAACCCCGAGTTTTTCTGTTAGCAGAATAGTGTGGTTAGAGATGGGCGGAGTTTATGCGATCGCCTGTTTGCGGGGAGGCGGCGAGTACGGCGAATCATGGCACGAAGCAGGCAAAAAGTTGAACAAGCAAAACGTGTTTGATGACTTTATAGCTGGCGCTGAATGGTTGATCGAAAACAAGTATACCAAACCGGCAAAATTGGCGATCGCAGGCGGTAGCAACGGCGGTTTATTAGTGGGAGCTTGCATGACTCAGCGGCCGGAATTGTTCGGTGCAGCACTGCCGGCAGTCGGCGTTTTGGATATGTTGCGCTTCCACAAGTTTACCATTGGTTGGGCTTGGACTTCTGAATACGGTTCGCCGGAAAATCCCGAAGAATTTTCCACAATTCACGGCTATTCTCCCCTGCACAATCTCAAACCGGGAACGGCTTATCCGGCGACAATGATTACAACTGCCGATCACGACGATCGAGTAGTTCCTGCCCACAGTTTCAAGTTTGCTTCTGCCTTGCAAGAAACCCACGCGGGAGAAAAACCCGTGTTAATTCGCATTGAAACTAAAGCGGGACACGGTGCCGGTAAACCCACTGCGAAAATCATTGAAGAATTGGCAGATGAATGGGCTTTTTTAGTGCGCGAACTCGATATTAACTAACGTTTAAAAAGCGCGGAATTGGGGGTTGCCGACTCCGAGAAAGTGCGATCGCGCCACCCTCAATTTTTCTGCCTCTCCCGTAGGGTAGGCACGCAGCACAAAGCACCTCACCCTAGTATTTGAAAGAATTTTTTCTGCAAATCTCGCGTTCAATTCTCAAATCCTGCGATCGCTTCACTACGTTTGGCTGTGGACACCCGAAAATTTAAATCATAGATTAGTGCAACTTGTCAACTCCTAGGTGGTATTAACTTGCCTGACGCTATGTTAATTTTTGTATGTTTTAGTGGTATTTATGATAATTTTTTGATATTGCTTCAATATAAGTAAATTTGCCCGCGATGTTAATGGCAAACAGTAGTAAATCGAATCGCAAATTAAAAATTTTCTAATTCTCGGAAACCACTTTTTTAAGTTGGCTTATGGTGAAGATTCAACAAAAAATCTTACTTACAACCGTACTGAGAAGCTTCGTGTTACCGGAATTACTGCCTTTTTTCACCACTGCCTAAGTAATTGGCGAGCGAAATCTCCATTTTCTGGCATGGCTTCTTCTCCAATAAAAAGACTTTGCTAGCCTAGTCAAAGCCCGAAAACGCTTGCGTAGGAGTGGCGGTGATTTTTCGCCCTAGCCACGCGCGATCGCCCGCTGCAGTCCTCGTCCAATTCTTTCCTAAAAACTCAAAAAATACGTAAGTATTTAATTATTTTTATAAACAAAATTAATTGAAAATTTATATTTTGGTGTTTATGGAATTTTCTCAAGGTGGGTAGGCTAAAACAAATAACTAAATCAGGGAATAAGGAAAATGATCTCCTATCTGCCAAATTTTACAGCCGTAAAAATACCTAAATCTACGAATATTGCCACTAAGAACAACTTTTTTTTCGCACAAGCAAGCTCTACAGCAGAACCGGACACGAAAAAATCTCTAGTGATTGTTGACTCCCGAGTAGAAAACTACCATCAATTGATCGGTGGTATTAAAGCAGGAACGGAAGTATTTGTACTCAATCATACTAGGGACGCGATCGAGCAAATCACCGAAATTCTGGGTCAGCGCAGCAGTATCACCAGCCTGCACATAGTTTCTCACGGCCGAGAAGCAGCAGTAGAAATCGGCTCAACAGAACTTAATATTGATAATCTAGAAACATACAGCAACCAATTGCAGCAGTGGGGAAAAGCCCTTAACGAATCCGGCAGCATTCTGCTTTACGGCTGTAACATAGCCGCCGGCGAATCCGGCCTTAAATTCATACAAAAAATCAGTGAAATAACACGAGCAAATATTGCCGCTTCCAACAATCTAACAGGGAGTGCAGCATTAGGTGGCGACTGGAAATTAGAAATTACTACAGGACACATAAATACCGAACTAGCCTTTGAAAAAAAAGTCCTAGAAGGCTACACATCAGTCCTGGCTACCTTAGCGGCTGAAGAATTTAAAAATACAACAGTAATCGGGCCTTGGATATATGGAATTTTTGGCGCATCCGATCCACCAGGCTTAACCGCAGGTAGTACACAAAACCTCAGCGGCGTTATTCCCGCTTTAGGGACTGGCGATTCACCCGGAAGCGGTACTTTGAGATTAACATCAAATAAGTTTGACGAAGCAGCTTTTGTTATCTACAACAACCCCATCTCTGCCACTGAGGGTCTGAGAGTTACCTTTGATTTCTTTGCCTATAACAGAGGTACTGTCCCTGATCCGAATGGTGCTCTCTTGGGTGCGGATGGCATTAGTTTTTTCCTCATTGACGGAACAGCTACGCCAACAAAAGCGGGAGGCTACGGTGGCTCTCTCGGCTATGCTCAGAATAATAGGGGTGGAATCGTACCGGGTATTGTAGGAGGTTATTTAGGTGTCGGATTAGACGAGTTTGGCAATTATTCTGCTAGTCAATCAGGAGCGGGAGGGCGTGTAAATACAAATCCGGCTGCGCCCGGAGGGCAGCTAGAGGATGCAGTAGGACTTAGAGGCAGCGAAAGCACATCTTATAATTTTTTAACTAGCAGAGTCGTTCCCGGTGGGATAGATAATAAAAATACAAGCATTCGCGCTGAGGCTAAAAGAACCGTTCAAGTTACATTATTTCCCGCGAATTCACCAACATTTCCTAACCGTCTGACTGTTGCCTTCGACTTGGACGGTAGTGGCACATTTGATGCGGGCGAAACACTGCTCGACATACCAAATTTGGCAACCGTAAACGGAGCAGTTCCACGTACTTTTAAATTTGGCTTTGCTGCTTCGACAGGGGGAAACACAAACATTCACGAAGTTAACAATGTCATCGTCCAAAGTATAGATGAGCCTGCACTCAAAGCCGACGTTTCCATTGTTAAAAAAGGTCCGCTTTATGCCATACCCAATAGCACCATTAGCTATACGATTACCTCCACAAATAACGGGCCAAACAACGCCGAAAGCGTCCTGATTCAAGATCCGCTCCCACAGGGCTTAACTTTCGTCAGCACTGACAACAACGGTAGTTTCAATCCCACAACGAGGACGGTCATCTGGCCGGCGATTCCGACTCTAACTAACGGTGCTAGCGAAACCCGCACCATCACCGCAAGAGTTCCGGCAACAGTCGGCGCTGCCTTAACTAACAGTGCCTATAGCACATCCAGCACTTTCGACCCCAATCTAGCTAACAACAATAGTTCCCAACCCATCTCTCAAGTCTCAACTACAATTGTTGCTGCTCTTGCCGATGTTGTTACCACCAAAACCGGGACTACTACCGAAACTGTGGGTAGGACAGTCAGTTACACAATTTCCACAGTCAACAACGGCCCTAGCACAGCCGAAAACGTCATAATTACTGATAGCATTGTTCCCAATTTAACAATAGTTAGTCTATCCAGCGGTACTTACGATCCAATTACTGGCATTGTCACCTTCTCATCTGTTCCCAGCTTAGCCAGCGGTGCTCCTGCTGCGATTACCAACACAGTTAGTTTCATCGCACCCCCAGATGCCAGCGTCACCAACACCGCCAGAAGTACCTCACCTACCCCAGATCCTTTTCCTGAAAACAACAACGGCACTGATCCGCTGGCTAAAGTCACCACA
The DNA here is from genome assembly GCF_036701505.1 of Microcoleus sp. Pol11C2. Lineage (NCBI taxonomy): Bacteria > Bacillati > Cyanobacteriota > Cyanophyceae > Oscillatoriales > Microcoleaceae > Microcoleus > Microcoleus sp. Pol11C2. Next base: position 35,477 of record NZ_JAUBQX010000002.1, on the reverse strand, counting down.
ACCCTGACACCTAGTGCCGATGTTGTTACCACCAAAACCGGGACTACTACCGAAACTGTGGGTAGGACAGTCAGTTACACAATTTCCACAGTCAACAACGGCCCTAGCACAGCCGAAAACGTCATAATTACTGATAGCATTGTTCCCAATTTAACAATAGTTAGTCTATCCAGCGGTACTTACGATCCAATTACTGGCATTGTCACCTTCTCATCTGTTCCCAGCTTAGCCAGCGGTGCTCCTGCTGCGATTACCAATACAGTTAGTTTCATCGCACCCCCAGATGCCAGCGTCAGCAACACCGCCAGAAGTACCTCCAGTACCTATGACCCGACTTCAACCAACAATGACGGTAGTGCTCCGGGCGCTAAAGTCACAACCACTCTGACACCAGCACCAACTCCGACTCCCAACCAACCGCCAGTTGCCAACCCTGCCACCTCCAGCCTCGGGCCCAACAGCAGCCAGTTAGTCACGGGATTGGGAGGCAGCGACCCCGACTTCGACGGGTCGATCGCCTCCTACACCATCAACACCCTGCCCCCAGCGGCCCAAGGCATCCTGTTTTTAGGAGATCCAGCCAACGGCGGAGTCGCCGTGACACCGGGTCAAGTTTTGACACCGGCACAAATAGGACAACTATTTTTCCAATCCACAGGTAGCTTTACCGGTGCCAATTTTACCTACAGCGCCACAGATAACAGCGGCGCAGTTAGCCCCCCAGCTAACGCGAATCTCGGTTTAACAGGAACGACACCCAACCAACCGCCCTCAGCCAACCCTGCCAACTCCAGCCTAGGGCCAAACAGCAGCGCCCCGGTGCCCGGATTGGGAGGAAATGACCCCGACGGGTCGATCGCCTCCTACACCATCAACACCCTGCCCCCAGCGGCCCAAGGCATCCTGTTTTTAGGAGATCCAG